>JAEFDA010000095.1 GCA_016126025.1 Nitrososphaerota archaeon
GGCCCCGCGCAAGCCGGCCCGCCGAGCCGTTCGGGGGACACAGGTACGGCATTATCCTCCGGATCCGGGAACCCGTGCGCAGCCCCCCACTTGTGGAGCCACGATTTGGACAGGACGTATCCAGGCTCAGCTTCCTGCACAGGCCGGGCCTGGCCTTGCATAATTCCACCATCCCGCGGAGGAAGCAGGAGTACTTTTTATCAATATCCGGGTCACCAGCACGCACAGCATCTACCTGTGCTCTGGGTATATCTTCAGGAACTTCCTTATCCTCTTCAGGATGAACTTGAGTCGTTCCTTGAACAGCTTGTCGCCGTTATTCCTGCGCCGCTCGTAGTTTCGGTAGTAGTCCTTGGGTCTGTCCTTTTGCCTTCTCTTTGTGTGGTGTTACTCCATGGGCCGCCGGGGATCCGGGGATGAACAAACGTTTCGGTGGAGCGGCCAGATGCGGATTGTTCTTAAGCCTTCTGCGACTTTTTCCAGAGACTGTCGTGCAGAGGAATAGTTAGCGTGGACAACCTCCCACATATCGCAAAAAATGAATGCCTTGGGGTCCGTCGGTCGCCGGGACCGCCAACCATATAGTGTGGGCGGCCGGACGTCCGCCGTGCGGCGGTGGTTTAACGGCAAAATAGGCAGCTGTCAACTGTCAGACCGGGGTTCAACTCGCCGCCGCACGGCGGGTATGTACGCATTCCTTATATTCCTCCCCCCTGCCATAGATAACCAGTTGACAGCTGCTGCCGTTGGGTGCGAACCCTTCTGGCATTAAGTCCCGGAGCCGCTTGGCTCCGGGCAACCTGACCATACAGTAAGTGGTACCCTATCGCCCGCCACATTATGCAGCACGGTTCGCCGTCGGCATCAAGGACGTCCTCTCACAGGTTGTATCGCCGGCTCGTAACGGCGGCCGGCAGGGCCGTTCGGCGCATGTACCCCTTCCATACCTTTAAAGAAGGCATGCGGGGCCGGTGCCGTATTGGCCCTCGTGCTCACCGAGAAGGACGGCACCATATGTACGGTGACCATAAACCGCCCCGAGAAGCTCAACGCCATGAATACGGATGTGGCCCGGGAGCTCATATCCACATTCCAGGACATATCTGCCGACGACTCCATTCGGGCCGTCATACTGACCGGCCAGGGCAGCAAGGCCTTCTCGGCGGGGGCCGACATCGCGTACATGTCGGGCATATCCGCCGACGAGTCGGTCGTGTACGCCCAGCTGGGGCAGCAGGTCACCAACACCATAGAGCAGACCCCCCAGCCGGTGATCGCCGCGGTGAACGGCTTTGCCCTGGGCGGGGGCTGCGAGGTGGCCCTCTCCTGCGACATCCGCATAGCGTCGGAGAACGCTCGGATGGGGCAGCCGGAGGTCACCATCGGGATACCCCCCGGATGGGGCGGCACCCAGAGGCTGATGAGGATAGTGGGCGTGGCAAACGCCAAGGACCTGGTCTACACGGGCAGGATGGTAAGGGCCGAGGAGGCGGCGCGCATCGGGCTGGTCAACAGGGTGGTACCCCAGGACAATCTGATGGAGGAGGCCCGCAAGACTGCCGATACCATATCGGCCAACTCGTCGATGGGCGTGCGGATGTCCAAGGTGGCCATAAACCGGGGCCGCAACTCGGACTTGGACACCGGGCTGTCCATAGAGCTGTTGGCCTGGAGGAACTGCTTTACGCACCCCGACCGCAAGACCATGATGAAAACCTTCCTGGCAAAGTCCAAAAGGTAGAGTGCGTGGTGTCGGTTCGCGGCGCCGTATGACAACGTTACCCCGTTCGACGCAGCGCCCTGTCCAGGCATCGGCGAAGCCTCCCCCGGCGCTGTTGCATATGCGACTGATACCAGTAAAACACAGGCCCCTGTCTAGGAACAGCGGCCCTACGTCTTGCCCTAGGCGCGTACTACGATACGGCCATCCTAGGCGAAGCCGAACGGCAATCCTGGCGGTTTGCCTAACCGCGCAGGGCGGACGGCCGCAATCTGGAGTCCCATACAGAACCATATTGCCCACCAAACCTGGAAAACGTCTGCTGGATCTGGCTGCACTTGTTTCAATATGCCCCGTCAGCCGCGAATGCAACAGCGCTCCCCCCCCTCCATCCGGGTTGTCCTGACCGTTCACCGACTCTATGTCGTCGGTCAAGTAGCCTGGCTCCGGCATGTCCAGCAGCAGCCGGAGGTTGGCCGGATCCCCCTTGTGGGACGTGACCGTTAGGAACAGCAGGTGCCGACTCATGACCGAGAGCGTCTCGTCCAGACGGTACCGCCGGGTCTCGGTGGCGGCCTTGGCCGTGAAGTAGGCGCCATCTTGCGCGCCTCATCCACTATTATGAGATCAAAGATCCTCCCCTCCATCGAGTCCAGTATCTCGGTGCGCTTGGCAAAGTCCAGGGACGTGATGATCTGGGGGGCTCTCCAGACCCCGGCGCGCCCCCATCTCGTCGTACTGCTCTCAGCCGACCACCGTGGACGGCTCGTCGAACTTGTCTGCCACCTCCCAGCGCCACTGCTCCTTGAGCTGCAGGGGCACCACTACCAGCACTCGCTCTATCGTTCCCCGCAGCTTGAGATCCTTGGGAAGCAGCCTGGCCATTATGGTCTTGCCGGTGCCCGAGTCGTGCGCCAGCGGGAAGCTGATCTGGAACTTTTTGAGCAGGTACCCGTACACGGCCCCCATCTGGTGCGGCGGCGGATCCGCCTTGGAGGTGCTCATGGCCAGAAGGGAATCGGACGTGAAAGCGTACCGGAACCGCTTGGTCTCCAAGGCCAGCACTACCCCCCGGAGGTTGGCCGGCGCAGCAGACTCCAGCCGGGGTGCACGCCTCCTTTTTGTTTTGGTTGGCCCGGTGGCGGGCCACCCGACACTCTATTGACGGTCGATCCGGGATAGTTTGATTATCTTCTGTGCCTCGTCGAACGTTACGCGGTACTTGTCAAAAAAACCGCGTCTCCCGATGAGTATGTGTTCTTCCACATTCTCGGCCCTCGGGTCTGTTTTCGGAACGGCAACCTCAACCAGCCCCACGCCGACTCTCTTCTCCTTGTATATGATTTCCAGATACATCGTGGTTCTGTACGTACTAAATTCTCCAGAGGCGCTCCTTGTTGTCTTGACCGTTGCGTCATCCAGGTCCAACCCGATTATCTACGCCATGCTTCGCGGGATGGACGAGATGTCGGCTCCTGAATCAACCAGTCCGAAGATGCGGAGCTCGGGATTGCTCGAAGCGTTGGCAGGCTCCGGGCTCTTTCTTATCGCGATTTCAATCTTGGGCCTCTTGACTACATTTCCTTCGTCCCGATTGTGGTCAGAGTGGTAGCTGAAGCGCATTTTGTTGACCCATCTGGGAGTACCAGTCATCCACCAAACCAGACAGCTACAGAATTAAGGTTTGCTCCTTGTTTTTGTCCGGGATCTCCACGAACAGCGGTGTCTTGTCCTTTGCGGACTTGGCGGCCTTTGCGTACACGTCGTTGATGCTCTTCCCACTGGCGATTATTCGGGCGCCCAGGATGGCTATCCACTGGCCGCTGTACTGCTCCTTGTTACTCATTTCTTCCAGAAACTTGCTCTCTGGGCTACTCATGTGGGTTCTCACCGCCAGCCATATGATATAGTACCAGCACTGAAATTTAACTCTGATGGCATGAGGGATCTGTATCAGCCCTGTGTGACGGCGAAAGCGTCATCACACGATGTTGCAGCTCCGTGTGTCCCACCAGTATATACGAATGGAAAATCCCCGGATCCTGGACGGATCCCTCACCCTATGCCGCATAGGAGGCCGACTCGTTCTCCGCCGGCCGTACTGGCCGCCAGCCCAGCATTGGTTTTGGTTTACTTGCCATTGCGTTTCCCGGAGGCGCGGTGGCCAAAGATGGTCGTGGTATCGGCGCGCCCGGTGTCCGTGCGGCAGGGGCGCAGTATGTCCCGGCATACGCGGCCCGCCCGGCGGATCCTGCGGGGTTGCGCAGCCTAGATACGCCGTCTTGGCACATATCAGCGGGACACATCCGCCCCGTAATCCTGCAATCATCCTCCGAGGATCCGCTGCACGGGCGGGCGCGCCCGCCCGCAGCACTACGGGACGCGGTGGACGGCTGTCTATCACATATACGGTAAAAGACCATATTCCACAAAGGCACATCAAAACACACCCCCAAATCACCCTGCCGGATAATTCCTTAACTTTTTATAACAAAATCAGTTGGGCGCAGCTGCTATGGTGGGCGAGCTTGCCGGCGACTACGGCAACATTCTGCTGATGTTCGGCTTTGCGGTGGTGGCGGTGGGCCCGGCCCTCATCATATCCCGGATGGTCTCTCCCCGCCGCCGCAGCAACCCCGTAAAGTTCCTGCCCATGGAGTGCGGCCAGGTCCCCAAGGGGGAGGGGCGGACCCACTTCATGATGCAGTACTATGCCTACATCCTGATGTTCGTGGTCTTTGACGTGATGGCCATATTCCTGTACGCGTGGGGAGGGGCCCTTCTGGAGCTGCCCCGCTCGGCCACCCTGCCGCTGATAGCGTTCCTGGGAATAATGTTCGCGGCCATGGCCTTTGCCCTGCACCAGTCCCGGAGGCGGAACATATGGTAGGTGGCATGTGATGCTGAAGGATATCGTGACCCCCCACAACGCCAACGTCTTCGTGGGAAAGCTGGGCGACCTGCTGGAGAGGGCCGTCGACAAGCCGCTGGGTTACGCCATCAACTGGGGCCGGATATGGTCCCTGTGGCCGGTCCACATAGAGACGGCCTGCTGCTCGGTGGAGTTCGGCGCCGCGTCGGGCCCCAGATATGATGTGGAGCGGTTCGGGATAATAGAGGCCTTCGGCTCGCTGCGCCAGTGCGATCTCATAGTGGTGCAGGGGACCATAACCCGCAAGATGGCCCCCCGGCTCCGGCTGGTATACGACCAGATGCCCGAGCCCAAGTATGTCATAGCTATGGGCGCCTGCGCCATCACCGGCGGGCTGTACTTTGACTCGTACAACGTCCTGCCAGGCATAGACGGCGTCCTGCCCGTGGACGTATACGTACCAGGGTGCCCCCCGCGCCCCGAGACGCTCATACAGGGGTGCATGCTGCTCCAAGAGAAGATGAAACGCATGAAGGCAAGGAAGATAGTCTGATGGAACAGTCCCAGCCCCCCGAAGCCACACCGCCCGAGATATCCGGCCACGCCGCCCTGATGATACAACGGTTCCCCGACGGGACCGTCCTCTCGGAGGATACGGCAAGACCCCAGGTTCTGGTCCCCAAGGAGCGCATACTGGAGGCGGCCGCCTACGCGCGGGAGCTGGGGTACGACCACGCCGAGTCGGTCACCGGGGTGGACTACCCCGACCAGAACCAGATAGAGGTAGTGTACCATCTGGGATCATACACCGACGATACGCTAAATGGCACCATACTGGCGCTGGCCACCCGGGCGCCCCGCGAGGATACGCCCAAGCCCGGCCGCGACTCCACCCGGCTGCCCAGCCTGCGCGAGGTATTCTACTCGGTGGAGTTCCACGAGCGCGAGATATTCGAGATGCTGGGCGTATACTTTGAGGGGCACCCGGACAACCGGCGCCTCCTTCTTCCCGAGGACTGGGCCGACCTGCCCCCCCTCCGCAAGGACTTTGCCATAAAGGGCCGCTAGAGATGTCCGCCCAGCTGCCCCCCGGCCTCCAACTGGAAAAGACCGACGAGCGCATAATGACGCTGAACGTGGGCCCCCAGCACCCCGGATCCGGCCACATGCGCATAATAGTGCAGATAGACGGCGACTACATAGTGGCCTGCGACCCGGACCCGGGGTACGTCCACCGCGGCGAGGAGAAGATGGCCGAGTACCGCAACTACATCACCAACATACCACATCTGGAGCGGCCCGTCATACACGACTCGTGCAACATACTATACCCGTACGTGCTGGGCGTCGAGGACCTGCTGGGCATAGAGACGCCGGAGCGCGCCAAGTACGTGCGGGTGATAGCCTCCGAGCTCAACCGGTGCGTCTACACCCTGTACTGGCTGGCCATATACGGCATATTCCTGGGCCACTCCACCATGTTCATGTGGCCGACCGGCGACCGGGAGCTCTTCATAGACCTGCTGGAGAAGATGACCGGCGCCCGGGTCACCCACGCGTATATGGTGCCGGGGGGCGTCCGCAACGACCTGCCGGCCAACTTCGAGGACGTCTGCCTGCGGCAGGTCGACTACTTTGAGAAGCGCATAGCCGAGTACGCCGACGTATTCTACGACAACCCCATACTGATATCCCGCACCGAGAACACCGGCGTCTTATCTCGCACCGACGCGATACGCCTGGGGGTCACCGGCTCGGTCCTGCGGGCCAGCGGCATAGACTACGACATCCGCAAGAGGGAACCATACGACGTGTACGACTCGCTGGACTTTGAGACCAACGTCCTGCGGGCCGGCGACGCGTACGCCCGCTCCAAGATACCCTGGCTGGACATGATGGAGTCCTGCCGTATAATCCGCGACGCGCTCTCCAAGATGCCCAAGTCCGGCTCGGTGCGCGTCAAGCTAAAGCCCAACCCCAAGGGAGGGATGGAGTCCGTATACCGCCGCGTCGAGTCCGGCCGCGGGGCCCTGGGCTGCCACATCGTATCCCGCAAGAAGCCCGAGCCGTACCGCGTCAAGCTCAGCGTGGGCTCCTTCCGGAATCTGATAGCGCTGCCCTACCTGCTCAAGGGCGAGCGGCTGGGCAACATGCCCTCCGTATACTGGAGCCTGAACTACTGGCCGGTGGAGGCGGACCGCTAGATGTCAGTCATAGCCCCCAACTTTAGGCTGAGCAGCTTCATACGCAGCATACTGGACAACCTGTTCTGGATCATAGTACTGGTCACCCTGGCGGGGATACCCGCCGTGCAGATAGTCCTGTTCTATATAGAGATGCCCGTCATAGACGGCGAGCTGCTCACCCCGTTTTTGGCGCTGACGTGGCTGGCCGACCCCTCCCGCGTCCTGCCCATAGTGAAGGCCCTGATGGCCACCGACTTCTTCCGGATAGCCGTCTTTCCGGGGTTCGGGCTGGCCGCCCTCTTGGCCGCCGGCACCATATTCGTGGAGCGCAAGATGCTGGCCAAGCTGCAGCTGCGGGTGGGCCCCTTCTACTGCGGGAAGGTCGAGGGCATACTCCAGCTGGCCGGCGACGGCCTCAAGCTCATATCCAAGGAAATCATAATCCCGGCCAAGGCCGACAAGCCCATATTCTGGCTGGCGCCGGTCGCCTTCGTTGGGACGGCGGCCGCCTTCGTCTCCCTGATACCGGTGGCCCCCGGCGGCTGGGTGGTGGCCGACGTGGAGCTGGGCGTGCTGGCCGTCTTTGCGGTGATAGGGTTCTTTCCCATTATTACGGTGCTCTCGGCGTGGTCTGCCAACTCCAAGTTCCCCTTCATCGGGGGGATACGCGCCCTCCACCAGATGATATCCTTTGAGATACCATTGATACTGTCCCTGCTGGGGGTGGTGATGCTGGCCGGCACCCTGAACCTCACTGGAATAGTGGAGTCGCAGGGCTCGTTCCCGTGGATCGTGTTCCTGCCGGTGGGCGCCGTCGTCTTCTTCATATGCATACTGGCGGAGCTGGAGCGTATACCCTTCGACCTGCCCGAGGCCGAGTCGGAGATCGTGGCCGGGTGGCTGACCGAGTTCAGCGGCATGATGTACGGGCTGGTGCAGCTGGGCACCTACCTCAAGCTGTACGCTTTTGCGGCGATATTCACGGTGATGTTTCTGGCCGGCTGGCACGGCCCCATGATAGTGCCCCCCTTCCCCGAAGAGATCATAACCGACGGCATAGTGCTGGGCCCCGTAACTGCCACCATACCCGGCCTGCCGCTCTTCGACCAGGCGATGCTAAATGGTACCATATGGTTCGTGCTAAAGACCGTCGCCGTCATATTCTTCATACTGCTGCCCCGTGGAGTGTTCCCCCGCATACGCATTGATATGCTGCTCTCGCTGGGATGGTACAAGCTGATAGGGCTGTCGTTCATTAACATCTTTATAGCTCTGGGGCTGCTCTACGCCGGAGTACTGGGGCCTGGAGGCGTGATATAATGGGGACCGCAACCGGAATCATCAGGGCCCTCAACTCGGGGGTGCGGCATATCGCCCGCAAGCGGTTCACACTGAGGTATCCGGAGCAGAAGCTAAAGTTCGTGGGGGACGGCTACCGGTATGATCCGATAACCGGCGTGGGCATAGCCGGCCTCAAGGGGAGGCACATGCTGTTCCACGACCACTGCACGGGCTGCCAGTTATGCTCGATAGCCTGCGAGGGGGTGGCCGAGGCCATCGGCATGGTCAAGGTTCCCGAAACCCACAAGCACAACAAGAAGAGTATCATGCCCCAGATAGACTACGGCAAGTGCGTATTCTGCGGGCTGTGCGTGGACGCCTGCCCGTTCTATGCGCTGTACATGTCCAACGATTATGAGCTGTCCTCCTTCACCAAGGAGGGTCTGATATACACGCCGGCGCAGCTGCAGGTCAAGCCATACGTGTCGCAGGACGCCGAGATACAGATAACCGACCGGGGTGCCACCCATGGCTGACGGCGTCTTTCTGGCGCTGGCCGTTCTTACCATAGGATCTGCTATAGCCGCCCTGGAGATGCGCTCGCTCATATACGGCTCTATAGCTTTGATGGGCTCGCTGGGCGGGGTGGCCGGCTTCTTCTTTCTGCTGGACGCGCCATTCGTCGCCCTGTTCCAGCTGGCCGTGTATGTGGGTTCGATAGCCGTACTGATACTGTTTACTGTAATGCTGGTGCGCCGCGAGCTCATATTCCGCAAGGTCGAGGACAAGCGGAGGAGGATGGCCGGCATCGGATTATTGCTGGTGTTCATGGTGGCGGTGGGCGCCGTCGTGATATCGTCGGGGATACACGACATGGAGACGGACTCGCCCCCCGTCGACTTTAGGGACATAGGGGCGGACTTTCTCATATACTACTGGCCGGCCCTGGTGGTGATGGCGCTGATACTGTCGGGCGCCGTCACCGGGGCACTGGTGCTGGCCCGGAGGGAAGATGGCCCTGATTGAGTTCGTGCTGGTGTCCGTGGCCCTGCTGGGGGTGGGGATATACGGGCTGGCCGTCAAGCGGAACGCCATCCGCATGCTGTTTGCCGTGGAGATCATAATAAACGCCGCCAACCTAAATCTGGTGGCCTTCTCGCGGCACGTGGCCGACAGCGGCGGCCAGAGCCTGGCTCTGTTTTCTATAGCGGTGGCCGCCGCCGAGGTGGCCGTGGGGCTGGCTTTGGTGGTGGTCGCATACCGCATGTACCGCGATATAGACATCGCCAAGTTCAGGAGTCTGAAGGGATGATAGAGTACGGTTTGGTGCAGGCGGTCTTCGTGCCGCTGCTGCTGGCCCCCGTCGCATATATCCTGGGGAACCGCGTCGGGCCGGGTGCGGCGACATGGTTCACGTTCGCCATACTGTTGTATGGTACGATACTGGTGGTGTTGGGGGCCCTATCGGGGCAGTCCGAGTACTATGGTTGGTCGGAGCGGTTCGGCGGCTTCGGGTTTGCTTTGGACGGGCTCTCGGCGCCCTTTGCGATCATGATATACGTATTGAGCACCATACTGGTGCTGTACTCGCGGCCCTACATGATGCATAGGTTCGAGGAGATGGCCGGGGGGTCGGCATCCGTGTCTGCCATACGCCGCCAGTCGGGCCTGTATTTCGCGCTGTATCTGGTGTTTGCCATGGGCATGCTGGGGACGGTCCTCTCGACCAATCTCATACAGTTCTATGTGTTCTTTGAGGTGATGCTGATACCGGGCTTCTTTCTGGTGTCGCTGTGGGGGGACGGGCCCCGCCGCAAGATAGGTCTGATGTTCCTGTTCTGGACGCACGTGGGCGCCGTCGTGTTATTGTTGGGGTTTTTGATGATCGGCCTGAGCGTGGGCAGCTTCGACTTTGTAGATATCGTAGAGGGGGAGATACCCCCCGATATCGTACTGTTGTCGGCGGTGGCCATATCCATAGGGCTGGGCGTGAAGCTGGCCGTCTTCATGTTTCATATATGGCTGCCCTGGGTGCACGGCGCCGCGCCCACGCCCATATCGGCCCTGCTCTCGCCGGCCATGATAGGTATAGGCGCGTATGGCATATTCCGGCTGGTGGCCGAGTTTTTGCCCAGCACGTTCTCGGATTTGGCGATATGGTTCCACATATGGGGTCTGGTCACCATGCTGTACGGCGGGGCGATGGCCCTGATGCAGGATGATATAAAGCGGCTCTTCGCATACTCGTCGATATCCCAGATGGGGTACATACTGTTTGGTATAGGGTCGCTGTCGGTGCTGGGGATGGCCGGCGCCGAGATGATGTATGTGACGCACGCCCTGGGCAAGGGACTGCTGTTCATGACCGCCGGCATATTGATAGTGAAGGCGGGGACGCGCAGCATATCGAGGCTGGGCGGGCTGGCCGGAAAGATGCCCATCACGGCCGTGTGTGCGGTGATAGGGGCCCTCACCATAATGGGGGTGCCGCCCACCAGCGGCTTCATGGGGGAGTGGATCCTGTTCTATGGAGCTCTGGAGACGGCCATATCCGAAGGGTCGGTGGTGCGGGCCGTCACCTTCGGGCTGGGGCTGGTGGCCACCGTGCTCACCATGTCGTATATACTGTGGATGCTGAAACGCGTATTCTTCGGCAAGACCCCCACACACCTGGAGAAGGTGCGGGAGGCCGGGTGGCACATGACCGCCCCGATGATGGTGCTGGCCGGCTTTACCATAGTATTGGGGATATACCCCGACATCTTCCTTGAGGGGATAATACCGTACATGGAGGGGGTGCTCCACACATGACATATGAGCTGGCCTGGGCGGTATGGATACTGCCCTTTGTGGCCGCGCTTGTGATACCGGCGGTGGGCAGGGCCTCCAAGAAGGCGACCGGGTATGTCGCGGTGGGGCTGGCCCTGGCCTCGGCGGTATCGGCCGCGGCCATGATTCCCACACTATTGGAGGGCGGCGAGATACACTCCCAGATATTGTGGATAGAGGCCATTGGTTTGGAGGCCGGCGTGCTGGCCGACCCCATAGCCATCATAATGGCCAACGTGGTGGCGTGGATATCCTTCCTGATTATGGTGTACAGCACCGGCTACATGAGGGGCGATAGGGATATCGTGCGGTTCTGGTTCTGGATGTCCTTCTTTGTGGGTTCGATGCAGATCATCGTACTCTCTGATAATCTGCTGCAGATGTTCTTCGGGTGGGAGGGCGTGGGGCTGGCCTCGTATGCTTTGATATCGTTCTGGTATAGGGACAAGAAGAAGGACCACGTGGGCCGCAGGGGCCACACCGCCCTGGGGCTGCTGGACTATTACTCCCCCACCCACGCGGGGATGAAGGCCTTCATCATGACCAAGGTGGGCGATATCATGATGCTGTCGGGCATGCTCCTGATATTCATGTACGCGGGGACCTTCGGGTTCCGGGAGATGCTGGAGAGCACCGAGTGGGCCGTACAGATGGACGCGGCCGGGATGCTGGTGCCCGCGTTTGTATTGTTGTTCGGCGGGGCGGTGGGCAAGTCCGCCCAGTTCCCGCTGAACGAGTGGCTGCTGGAGGCGATGACCGGCCCGACGGCCGTCTCGGCCCTGATACACGCGGCCACCATGGTGAAGGCCGGCGTGTTTTTGGTGGCCCGGATAGGCCCCATCGTGTTTGCCCTGGGGGCGGCCGGCATCCTGGGCGAGCAGTTCTTTAGTATAGTGGCCTGGACCGGAGCCATAACCGCGCTATTGTTGGCGACCCAGGGGATGACCAACCCCGAGATAAAGAAGGTGCTGGCGTATTCCACCGGCTCGCAGATTGGATACATGATGATGGCCCTGGGGGTGGCCGGCCTGTCGCACCAGTATGTGGACGGGTACACGGCCGGCTTCTTCCACCTGATATCGCACGCGATGTTCAAGGCGTCGCTCTTCATGGCCGCCGGCTCATTGTTACATGTGGTGGGCAGCCGCTTCATGACCGATATGGGCGGATTGCGAAAACACATGAAGAAGACGTACATGTTCGTGTGGGCCGCCGGGCTGGGCCTGATGGGCGCCCCCTTCATAACTACGGGATTCTGGAGCAAGGACGCCATATTCGCGGCCGTCTTCGAGTCGGGCGCCGAGTGGGGCATGGTACTGTATGGCGTGGCGGTGCTGACCGCCATAATTACGGCATTTTATACCACACGTATGATAGGGATGGTCTTCCACGGCCCCAAGAGCGAACATGTACAAAAGATGGAGGAGAGGGGCGAGCACATCCACGAGGCCCACATATCGATGTGGGTGCCATATGGGATACTGGCGGCCCTCACCATAATAGTGGGCGTGGCCGGCCTGTATGTGGAGGGCGAGCTCCACCACATGATGGAGGATTATCTGGACCACACCTTCGTGATACATACCGAGCACCACGATGATACCGGTGTATTGGGCGGGCTCAACCCGGTCGCACTCGCATCATCGCTGGCCGCCTTTGGCATAGGCATCACATTGGGGTACGTCTTCTACATACGGCGGGCGGCGAGCGCCCACAGTGTGGTCCACTCCAATATAGTGTTCTATGCGATACACAAGGTCATACTGAACCGGTGGTACCTCAACGCCATGGTATACTGGTGTTTCGTGGTGGCCCCCCTGTGGCTGGCGCGTGGTATATTCCGATACTTTGAGCGTACCGCCATAGACTATGGCATGAACACGGGCCTGGAGCGGGCCACCCGGTGGGGGGCCAGTGTGGTACAGGGGACGCAGACGGGGGCGGTCCAGTCATACCTGTTCGTGTTTGGTGCGGGGCTGCTGTTCATAGTGCTGGTGCTGATGGTGTGATGGAATGGTGGAGTGGTGGAATGATATGATATGGGATATAGTACGAAGGATGGAACGGAGGGCATGATGGTATAATGCTGGAGATAACCACCACACCTCTCGTTATAATGGCCATACTGGGCGTGGCCGGGGTGTCGCTGCCCCTGGCCGGAATGCGGCGGCCGGACCTGCGCCACGTGTATGCGGGCGTGTCCATCGCCGCCCTGCTCATATCGCTGGGGTACGTGGCATACCAGTTCGCATATGATATGGTGCAGCCGGGGGCCGTCTTTGATGCCGACGTACTTGCTGATGATGCGTTCGGTGGGATATTCGCCATAGCCATGATACTGGTGGCCATATTCAGCGTGGCCGGCTCCATCAGCTACATGCGGGACCAGCGCTACCCGGCAGTATACTACTCCCTGATACTGCTCTCGGCCATAGGCATGGTGCTGGTCGCCTACTCCACAGACTTGGTGATGCTGTTCGTGGCCTGGGAGCTGATGAGCATACCCACGTACGTGCTGGCCGGCTTCATGAAACGCAATCCGATGTCGAACGAGGCGGCCCTGAAATATTTCCTGTTCGGGGCCATGTCCTCGGCCATCATCATATATGGGATATCGCTGGCGTATGGGCTGACCGGCTCGACCAACATATCAGAGGTCATAGTCGGTATGGCCGCACTGGATCATACCATGATGCCGCTGGCCATACTGGCGGCGGGGCTCTTCATAGCCGGGTTCGGCTTCAAGATGGGCCTGGTGCCCTTCCACATGTGGCTGCCGGATACGTATGAGGGGGCGCCGCAACCCATCACGGCCCTGCTGGCGGCGGCCACCAAGAAGGCCGGCTTTGCGGCGGCCATCCGCATTATAGTGATGGGGATGGCGGCCCTGCACCTGGACTGGGCGCTGGCCCTCGGCATAATAGCGGTGATGACCATGACCATAGGGAACGTGGCGGCCATAATGCAGAAGAATTTGTCCCGCATGCTGGCATACTCCAGCATAGGCCACGCCGGCTACATACTCATAGGGCTGGCCGTCGCACCATACACGGCGGCCGGGCTGCAGGGCTCCATATACCATGTCTTCAACCATGCGGTGATGAAGGGCGCCGCATTCATAGCCATATCAGGTATAGTGGCCGCCCTGGCCGTCACCCACATAGAAAAGATAAAGGGCCTGGGGAGGAGGATGCCCATCACCGCCATAGGTATGACGATATCCCTGCTGGCCCTGGCCGGCGTGCCGCCGCTCAACGGGTTCTGGAGCAAGCTGATGCTGTTCGGCGCCGCCTTGGACTCTGGTAGTGTGGTCTGGTGGGGCCCGTGGCTGGCCATAGCCGGCGTGCTCAACTCGGCGCTCTCCCTGGCATACTATGGCTGGGTCATGAGAAAGATGTACTTTGAGGGGGAGGGCGAAAAGCGCGTCGGCGAGCCCCGGGGCGTCATAGCGGTCATGGTGTTCTCGATAATCTTCATGGTGGGCCTGGGCGTGTACCCGGATCCGGTCATACAGTTTGTCGAGTTTGCCACCCCGGCGTTCGTAGTACCCTGACCACATGGGTACGGATCCGGCGGCCGGCAGCATCCTGGTCCTGTGCAGATGCCCATACCGGACCGGCCGTTCCGGCCATGTGACTTTGACAAAAATTACCACATACTGTTCCGTGGCCAGATGGCGGCGCGCCATATGGAGGGGCTGCGCAGCCCCTCTCCCCTGTTCAGAAGATCATGGTCGTAGACACCCCCCTCCGCGGAATGGTCGAGGAGTGCGAAGCCAGACCCAGCCTCCCGGAGGGCCTCCAGCGACCCATCAACGGCCGTTTGGGCCACAATGAATGAAAAATTAAAAACAAATGGTTGTTTATTCAGAGAGACTGCAGGAGTTGCCTTCGACTGTAGCGTACTCTAGTTCTACAAGCAAGTTGTTTACAGACTCACCGCCAACGGTCAAGTCAGATCCGGTGAACCTAAACGGCATGTTCTTGCTAGTATCTTCATCGAAGTTGTTAGCACTGTCGAATTTAATTTCGGCACTTTCTCCGCCTGCGCTAAGTGTAATTGTATTGAACGCATTTAGAGTCGGAGAACCGCCCACTCGAATTGATGCGCCGGTTATCTCTGCCGTCGAGAGGTTACACTCAACCGTCCTTTCTCCGACCATTGCTGGCAGCGGAGCCTCAGAGTCAGTGATGCTCAGGCCCACAAGCACTGTACCAGTCCTATCAAGTCCAACTGCAGTACCGGAAACGGAGTCTATGCTACAGGTTGTATCAGATGAGGGGGCAGACCAATCTACCTTGAGATTATAGAGAGTCTCTTCGCCAAGCTCGGCTTTGGTAACATTACCACTAGTAGTCGCAGTACCTGGGATTGGGTCTTTGCGCTTCTCTGTCTCTACATATTGCTGAAGGGACAGGTATAGCTCGCCACTGCCTTCGGTAGCTGTTATTTGTACACCATCAACAGCGGCACTCGCACCAGCAACTGTTGTTGATTGGTCTGTAGAGCCCTTAATGTCCAATGTGCTACCTGCAGGCAGGAATAGATTGTCGAGATCTGCGGCTTTGTGTAACTGGACTAGGGTACCCGAACCAGGATCAAACGCAGCTGCATAAAGGGTTTGCCCGTGAACCACAACAGTTGAAACTGGGGCGGGGGCAGTAGAGATATCAGCAGTCGTTAGCACAGGATCCGGATTAGTCAATGTTACCATGTCAACAAAGACGTCACCATCACAGGAGAACGAATTGGATGACGTGTATATATTGGTGGTAGGGTGCTTACTGATCCCGTCAGCAAAGTCGGCAACCGTTATCTCAGCTTCGGAGCTACCAGCCACTAGTTCGGTGATCGGTTCTGCTGCATCTGCCGGATCCATCTCAACGGTCTCCTGTACGGCACCAACCGCCTCGCTGATCATGTCCAGCTTTGCGGACAGATCATTGATTGCGACCTGGTTGGCACTTACTTGCTCAGATATCGAGGAGAAGGCCGCAGTGGAACCAGCTAGGCCAGCACTTAGTCCGGCCACATCGTTCTGGACACTCTGCAGGCTCGAGCTGACATCAGCCACGTCATCGGCTATGCTCGCCACGTCGCTGCTAACGGCAGCCACGCTGCTGTCAACGCTTGCCACGTCGCTGCTAATGCCGGCCACGTCACTCTCAAGGTGCTCTAGGTGCCCGCTCATGTTGTCCACGCCTGTCTGCACCATTCCAATGGCCGCCAGCACGGAGGCAAAGCCGTCGGCTACGGCATCGGCTAGTGACTGCAAAGCGGCTAGTATGCTGTTGGTGTTGTCAACAGTTGTCATTAGTCGTTCGGTATTTGTCTGCGCATGTGCGTCAGTTGTCATCATTACTCCTCCTGCCACCACTGCAAGGGACAACAGGAGAGCATGAACTGTTTTTCTTTCCATTTGTCATGCTGTGTTGGACTGATGTATATAAACATAATGAACCATTCCCGGTACTGTGTAAACCGAGCGATCCCGCTCTCCATGTTTAGGAACCGTACCGTACATGTGCAGGAGTATGGTTTTGGGCACCAGGCCCGCAGATATGCCACGCCGGAGGGGTCGTGGGGATATCAGGAGTATATCATACCGCCATACAGGCGAGAGACCCGCACAGCGGCCGGGCCGGACGGGCATATGGTACGGCATATTCTCTGGCAGGGCAGAAAGGCCGGACGCATCACGGCCGGCCTAGCGGGCGTGCCGCCGCGCCCGATCAGGCGCCCTTGCGCCACACAATATGCCGGCCGGAATGTGTGGGGCATTCCATGCCGCACGGACCGGTCCGAAAAACCGCCCGGCCACAAGGGGCGCCATACCACTCCAGTCCAGGGTACACTCAAGAGCGGACGGGCCGGAAATGCAGGATGCCGCCCATATCCACACACCACAGCGCCGCCCCCCGCATATCGAAGGGCGGCCACACCCCCAGAACCTAAGGGCGGCGCAGGCAGGCGCGCCGCGAACGCGCGCACCCCGGCCATATGCGGCACACACCACAAACAGACGGCGGTCTGCAGATCATGCGGTGTTGTGGACAATACCCCGCGCCTTGCGGCATGGTGCGGGGACTTTGCGCACATATCATGTAGAAGGCCCGGCAATGGCTGAGTTCCTGCTCGAGGTCCAGGAGACCGGGGTAACGGTGGCCAGTATAGAGGCCCGACACCCATGTCAGGAAGGCGAGAGCCGACACCCACAGGGGTTCCTGCACGCGTGCGGGCGGCTCGACGAGATGCACCTACCAAAGTCCGGCGACGACAAGACCGCCGAGCCGTCCGAGTCCAGCAGCAAGAACTCGGCGACCACCCTCAAGCTGGAAGGGTATGGCGGGGCGATAACCGGCATCCGTCGCCGCCTCAACGATATGGAGAAGACCCGCCACACATGAGGGCCGGGCGCGGCCTTCAGTTGATCCCGAAGGTACCGTACACCGCATCCAGCAGGTCCCTGTACACGCCAAAGGTATGGGGCGGCGCCGAGAGCCCCACATGGTATACCATATCGTCATCGAATACCGCATAGGTGGCCGAGCGGTACGCCATTGATGCCGTCCATCTCCAGCATATCCTGACGCAGGTACGACTCGGAGCCGGCGCGCGCCGAGCCCCGTATCATTCCAGTACGCCGAGCCGCCGCATACGTCCCCCAAGTATGGCAGCAGATCCCCCACCACCCCGTCTGGGATGCGCCCCGGGACGCCGCCCATGCGGCCTCATAGGCAGCCGCGGGTCAGTCGATCGAATAATACTGACTGCCACTGCGCATCTGCTGCCCATATGCAGGTACGCCAACATGACCTTCACATGAAGGCCGCGCCGCGGGGGCGGCACCCCAGCAGCTATGGGGAGGCTGCGCACGACTGCCCGTGGACCGCCATCGACGACGGGCCGGCGGGCAGCGGGAACGTGATCCGGCGTCTGCCCCGCGCCTTCCTGCCGGTCCAAGTGCCTCCGTAGACATCAAGGCGGGTAGTCAATTTTGATTTTTTGGACAAGGCCGCCTCTGCGCATGAACTCTTATCCAAACCGCTACCGGTCGGCATGCACCATACGGGGGCGGCCCGGCATTGGAAAGTTTACCCGGAGCCGACCGGCTCCGGGTTGGAGATCGGGTTCAACCTCCAGCGCACGATTCACGTGCTATACACTACACACCCGTGCCATATATGTGCCACGGCAGGGGCTCGAACCCCGATCTACACGGACGTGAATCGTGCGCTCTATCCATTGAGCTACCGTGACACGTCCGCCCACCGTCCCGTCACAATATCAACGGTGCCCCTCCACCACCCCAGCCCCGTATGAGATCGGTCTGCCTCCAGATCGTGCATACACCGGAACCGGCGACGGGGCGGGCGCCAACAACACGGGCGCGGCCGTCCCCCGGCAGCTGCATCGTTATACGGGCTAGGGTATGAGATATGGTACGTACCACGCATGGACGACGCCGAAACGGCAACGGCCCTCCAGAAGACCGCCGGTTCCTGCTAGAGATCCAGATCGTGGTAACGACGACCAGCCTGGAGAGGCCCGGCGCGCATGCCGGGGAGGGCCATGCCCAGAGTTCCGGCACATGTGTGGGCGGCCCGACGGGATGCGCCCGGAGTATGGCGGCAAGACCACATATGCCCCAGTCCGGCAGAGCCCGGCGAACGCCCCCAAATTGGTGCGGCGGGGCCGCAGCATATACCGGGTGCAGCCCTCAGTTGATTCCAAACGTGTTGTACACCGCATGCAGCAGGTCCCTGTATACGCCAAAGATATGAGGCGGCGCCGAGAGCCCCACATGGTATACCATATCGTCATCGAATACGGTATAGGTGGCCGAGCGGTACGCCATGATGCCGTCTATCTCCAGCCCGCCCTCGCGCAGGTACGACTCG
>JAEFDA010000114.1 GCA_016126025.1 Nitrososphaerota archaeon
ACATGCCGGTCACCGAGGAGACGTCCCAGCCGTCGAGGGGCTGGTTGAAGGAGGTGGCGCCCCAGAACATGCCATGCATGTTGGTCACCGAGGAGACGTTCCAGGAGTCGAGGGGCTGGTTGAAGGAGGTGGCGTACTCGAACATGTGCCACATATCGGTCACCGAGGAGACGTCCCAGCCGGAGATGTCGCCGTTGAAGGCGGTGGCCTCCCAGAACATGTGGTTCATGTCCACCACCGAGGAGACGTCCCAGCCGGAGATGTCGCCATTGAAGGAGACAGCGTTAGCGAACATCTGGGACATGTCGGTGACGCGCGAGAGGTCGGGGGCGTCGGCCGCCGCGTAGACCATGTTGGCGGCGCCCTCAAAGGCCGACCTCATGGTCGTCCACGATACGTCGCCCCACTGGTCCACCGACACAAGCTTGGCCGCGTCCGGGTGGCCGCCCAGCGAGATGGCTTCGAGGCCGCCGTAGACCGAGACCGTATGGGTGCCGGGATTGGCATAGGCGTGGGTCGCGGTTCCCGAGACGCCGGTACTGCTGGTACCATCACCCCAGTGGATGGTCATGTCCGAACCCGCGAGAGGGATGGAGATGGTCTGGTTGGCGGCGTCGGTCCTCCAGGTGGTGACGAACGGTATCTGGTCTGGCGCCTGCTGCGCGTGAGCTACCCCGAACTGTCCCTGAAGGGCGGCATCATCAACCGCGCCTGCCTCGCCACCGACGTGAACGAAGAGCAAGACCAGAGCTGCTGCCATTATAAACAGACCGGGCCGCATGAGACCGCCCTTGCGCGTGTCCCGGGACAGACGGAGGCTGCGTTCCCAGTGCATGTTGTAGCACACTATCTTCCAGATGATAAAACCTATGACTCGCCCGAAAAGTTGTCAAGGTGCCGGCGCCCGGCCGCGAGCGTCAAATCAGGCACCTGTAACTTGGTACCTCTGCTGTCAGATCAACTATATTTCTGCACGCACGTTTAAAGGCCCAAGTTCCCTCCCTAAAACCAAGGCAATGGCCTACGACTACGACGCGGAGCTAAGGGAGGCGGAACGGCGGGTTCAGTGGATCAGGGAATCCATCATAGGCGCGGAACAGCATGGTGTTTCGACATAGCCGAAGCGCTGAGGGAACGCCTCAAACGGGAGGAAAAGGATTTGCGCGACCTGCGCAGCCTACGCTGACTGCTCGGCCCGTATTCGTTCGCACTTGCTTATGGTCTCTTCGTAGCCGGCGATCGACTCGCGCACGGACTAGGCCAGCTCGTCGTGGCCGTTCACCAGCACGTGTTTTAGCAGATCCTCCTTCTCTGCCTTGAACTGTTTGAGCGTCTCTATCGTGCCGTCATAGTCGTATCCCATCAAGTTAGTTGGGGTTCTGCCGTTTTTAAACAGTCAAACTCTGAAAAGTCAGCGTGTGCCGTCACGTTCGTTACCATACGCCAACTCCAATCTTCTTGACACAAAGTGCGCGGCAAACGCCCCTCAATGTCATATCTAAGTGGACCGGGTGGGATTTGAACCCACGATCTGATCCATGCCAAGGACCCATCCTACCAGTCTAGACGACCGGCCCATCGAATCCCAAGCGACGATGGCCGTTATTAACATGTGTCGGGCTGGTCAGGCGCCTCCGTGTGCACAGGTCCGCATACGACCCACGCCAGATTGGCGTGGCGGCCCGACAGCGGATACGCGCCCAAGCGCGTGCACCCGGCAGGATGCGTGCCCCTCACCAACCGCTCCTGGGAAACTTCATGCCACACATCCGTACGGTGTCGTCCGGCGAGTCGGCAAACCCCACCACGGTGCTCCACTCCTCGTCTATGATGCGGGCCACGCCCTCCGGCACGTCCTCCCTCCAGCCGTCCGGGCCCCCGCGGGTGGCCTCGTACAACCGTTCCTTGACAGAGGCCGCCGAGAGGGGCCGCCGCTTTCCCACTTGGGGCCGCAGGCGGTACAGCCGGAGCATCAGGCCCTCGGCCCCGTCTCCCGTGTACGAAAAGTAGTCGTCCTCCACGCCCTGCAGTATGCGGCGCCGCAGCGACCACGACTTTCTGGACAGCAGGGGCGGCATGTACCTCTTGAAGGGGGCCTCAAAGGCGTAGTTGTCGGAGACGTCCACCCGCTCGTCGTCCACGGCAACCTGCAGCATCCTCTTGCGGATCTCAAAGCTGAACGGGAAGCTGCGGCTATTCAGCTCGGCGTCGCCGTCGCGGAAGACCACCGGCATCACCTTGACCCTGTCTGCCCGGCCTGCCAGATCCCGTATTATCTGGGCATGGGCGTTGGTGACCGGGTTCAGGTGCGCCAAGTACAGTGCGGTGACCACGTGTCACCAGTCCGTTATGGTGGGGACGATGGGACTTGAACCCATGCTCTCCAGTACCCGAAACTGGCAGTATACCAAGCTAACCTACGTCCCCGCCGTACCGAGCAATCAAAGATATTTTATCCTACCCGTAGGACTCGAACTTGACCTCAAAGCTGCCGTCTTGGCGCTTCTTGCGGTTGGTGACGAAGCCCTTCGGATCCAGAAAGTTCAGGGCCCCGTCTATGGTGCCCTGCCAGCCGCATATGTAGAACATGGTGTTCTCCCGGGTGATCTCGTCGTCCACCAGCTCTTCCAGGGGCATTCTCCCGTCGCTGTTGGGCTTGAGGAAGTTCTCCACCCTGCCCACATGCCCGTTCCATTCCCGGTTCTCGCCGGGCCGGCTGATCGAGGCGCGGTACGTAAAATTCCACTTGTCCTTGCCCTTGTCTAGGCTCTCTTCTTCCAGTTCGGTAAAGAGGTCCCTGTATCCCAGCTCGTCCACGTAGCTGGCCCCGTGCAGTACAACTATCTCGCGCTTGTCCCCCACCACGTGCAGGTGCTGGGCCATGCTGACGAACGGGGCCAGTCCGGTACCTCCGCCCAGGCACACTATGCGGCGCTCGTCCTTCTCACCGGTGTGCAGTTCCTCGTTTATCAGCAGGTCGTTGCCCCGCGGCTGCATCCAGCTCATGGGCGTGCCTACCTTGGCGTTGAAGAGCTGCGTGGTCAGACGGCCGGGCAGTGGCTTTCGCACCCACCTGATGTACAGCTCGACATAGTCGCGGTTCTCCGGATGCGATGCTATCGAGTACGCACGGCGGACAATCTTGTTGTTCTCGTTGGGGTTGGGCATGCCCAGTATGATGTACTGGCCCGCCTTGTACTCGGGCACGGGCACGCTGTCGGGCACAATGCGGCATATCATCAGGTCGTCCTTGAGCTTGTGAATGTACGTGAGCTTGGAGGACTGTTCGGCCACCATGAAGTCGCCTCCTCAAACGGCGGTTAAATATTTTGCCTATGGCTGCTCGGGGGGAGGGCATACGCAGCGCACCGGCCTGACCGGATCCGTGCCTGGTGCGCGCTTCGCAGTCAACGGAGTCGGCCGGCGCCAGGCATAGAACCCAGGCGACTGCGTTTTTGTCCCAAGCGTGCCGGGGCGCATGCGCCCCGCCGGATCCAGCGGCTGCACGATCCTAGGCCCGGATCGTTTCTTGGAGTGATCAGGCTGCGCCCGGACGATATGTGTTGAGTATTATATCTGCTAACTTTGTTTTATATATAAAAAATACTACCGACACGGCGCGTATCTGAGCGTGCCCGCCCTTCCCGTCTGGGGAGAATACCAAGGCTTTTATTCCTGACCTTGGGTGGGAGAGCAAGCAGAATGTCCCAGACCCACGCACAGAGGCCACTTACGACTCTACAAAAGAATACCAAAAAGATGGTTACCGTGCGGCTGAAGAACGAGGTTGAGTACAGGGGGAAGATGGACAATGTGGACAATTACATGAATCTGATAATGACAAATGCCGAGGAGGTGCAGGGCGCCAAGGTCGTGGGCAAGTACGGCCGGGTCATAGTCAGGGGAAACAACGTTCTGTTCATAAAGCTGGAAAATGAGCTCTAGTCCCGGTTCTGCCTACCTGTTCACGTCAGAGTCGGTTACGGAGGGCCACCCCGACAAGGTCTGCGATCAGATATCTGACGCCTTTGTGGACGAGTACCTTCGGCAGGATCCGGACTCGCGGATAGCGGTGGAGACGGCTGTCACCACCGACTTTGTGGTGGTGGCCGGCGAGGTTACGTCCCGGGCGGACTTTGGCAGGGAGCGGCAGGAGCGGCTGGTCCGGGATGTCATCCGGGATATAGGGTACGACAGCGAGGACCTCAAGTTCGATGCCGAGTCGTGCAACGTGGTGCTCCGCCTCCACCCGCAGAGCCCGGACATAGACCAGGGAGTCACCGCCGCCGCAGACAAGGATCAGGGGGCGGGGGATCAGGGACTGATGTTCGGGTATGCCACCAACGAGACCTCCGAGATGATGCCCATGCCCATATCGTTGGCTCACAAGCTCACCCGAAGGCTGGCTGAGGTGCGCCGCCGCAGCATACTCTCTTGGGTGCGCCCCGACGGGAAGTCCCAGGTCTCGGTGCGGTACAAGGACGGCAGGCCTGCCTCCATAGAGACGGTGGTGGTCTCCACCCAGCACGATCCGGGCGTCTCCGCCGGTGACATCCGGGAGGCCATCATAGGGAATGTCATACGGCCGGTTCTGGACGGCATGTGGAATGACGGCATCAAGATACACATCAACCCCACCGGACGCTTTGTCATAGGGGGTCCCCACGGGGACGCCGGCCTGACCGGACGCAAGATCATAGTGGACACGTACGGCGGAATGTCACGGCACGGGGGCGGGGCCTTCTCCGGCAAGGATCCCTCCAAGGTGGACCGCTCGGCCAGCTACATGTGCAGGTACGTGGCCAAGAACGTGGTGGCCGCCGGCTTGGCCGAGAGGTGCGAGGTACAGGTGGCGTATGCCATAGGGGTGAGCGAGCCCATATCGCTGTACGTGCAGACGTTCGGCACCGGCCGCATCCCCGATGGGGACATAGAGGACATAATACGAAAGCACTTTGATATGAGCCCAGCCGGGATAATATCTCATCTGGACCTGAAGCGGCCCGTATACCGAAAGACCTCCACGTACGGGCACTTTGGCCGGGAGGGGTCTGAGTTCAGTTGGGAGAGTACCGACCGGGCCGCGGCGCTACGCCGGGCCGCCGGACTGTAGCATTTGGGGAATGGTACGAAACTGCATGCCGGTTATGCGGCGCAGGGTGCCGTGATCGCCGACGTATCCGCCCACCATTATGCCCAAGTCGTCCAGCTCGTACGCCGGGTCCCTGCCCAGGACGGCGTCCCGGTATATCTCCTCCATATCCGCATGTATGATGCGGGTTTTGGGGCCGGCAAAGGCCCTGACGTACTCGGCAAAGGTCGTTGTCTGGGGCCCGACCATGTCCAGCGTGCGGCCGGCGAAGGCACCCCCGGTGGCGGCCATCGCCAGTACCCGGACTGCATCGTGTACGGATATGGGCTGCATCATGTACCTGCCGGATCCGGGTATGGTGATGGCGCAGGTCTGCGCCTGTCTTCGGAGGTTGGAGGTGAGGTGGTCGTTGGGGCCTATGATGTATGACGGACGGAATATTACCGGCTCGGGCACCGACCCGGCGACGGCCCGCTCGGCCAGGTACTTTGATATGAAGTAGCCGGAGGTGGCGTCCGGCGAGACGCCCAGCCCGCTCAGGTATATCATCCTGGGTACGTCCGCGGCCCTGCACGCCTCCGCCACGGCGGCGGCCGGGAAGTGGTTGGTGTCGTGGTATTGGTGGTGTATGGTCTGCTGGCCGCCCCCCACCAGGTGTATGGCGGCGCTGCAGCCCCGCGCCACATCGGGAATGGCAGGGTCGTCATACCCGGACACGGTGAGTACCCTCTCGCCGTCGATCGGCCTTATGCTGCTCCGGGAGACGGATGCCACCTTGAATCCGTCGCGTATCAGGACCCGGCGCAGGTACCCGGCCACGAACCCGCCGGCGCCAGTAACCAGTATCTTGGCCATGCGGGCGGGGTGGGGTACCGCATTTAAAAAACCACGCCGGGAACACATTCCCATGGACAAGTCCAAACTGCGCACCGGATACACCACCGGCACGTGTGCCGCCGCCGGGGCCCGGGCGGCCCTCGAGACGATGGCGGGCAACAGCCCGGAGCGGGTGGCGGTGCGGCTTCCCCGGGGGGACTATCTGGAGGTGCCGGTCAAGTCGTGCCGGGCCACCGCCGCCGGGGCCGTATGTACGATAACCAAGGACGGCGGCGACGACCCCGACGTGACGCACGGCGCCGACATAGTGGTGGAGGTGTCCATATGCGGCGAGGCCGGTTCCATATCGATAGAGGGGGGCGAGGGCGTGGGCGTGGTGACGAAGCCCGGGCTGGGCCTTGAGATCGGCGGGCCGGCCATAAACCCGGTGCCCCGCCGTATGATACAGGAGAACCTGGCCGAGGCCGGGAGCGGCATCTTGGAGAGGGACGGCCTTCGGGTGGTGGTGTCGGTCCCCGCCGGGCGGGATCTGGCCCCCAAGACGGACAACCCCAGGCTGGGCATACGGGGGGGCATATCCATACTGGGGACCAGCGGGATAGTGGTGCCGTTCTCGACGGCCTCGTTTGCTGCCGCCATCCGGCAGAGCCTGGACGTGATTGTGGCGATGAAGGACGACACCGCCGTGCTCACCACGGGGGGGCGCAGCGAGGAGTTTGCCCGGGGAATGATGGATCTGCCGGACCACTGCTTTGTGCAGATGGGCGACTTTTCGGGGTACGCGGTGAGACAGTGCCATAAGAAGGAGCTGCGCAGGGCATACGTGGTGGGATTCGTGGGCAAGCTGGCAAAGATGGCCGCCGGCGTCTCGCAGACGCACGTCAAGGGCTCCAAGGTGGACACGGGCATGCTGGCCAAGGTCGCCTCCGAGTGCGGCGCCGACCCCGAGGCGGTGGCCTGCATTCGGGCCGCCAACACGGCCCGGCATGTGATGGAGATTGTACTGGAGGATGGTGCGATATGCGGATTCTTCGACAGGATATGTAATATGGTGCGGGACAACATGGCCGCCCGGGCCCCGGGGGTGGAGATGGAAGTCATAATGTTCGACTTTGGCGGATCGGTGCTGGGCCGGGCGGGCGGGCCGGGCGATGGGCAGACCTGATTGTAGTTCCTTCCTAATGGCAGGACGTGTTTCCAATTCCATGAGGTGCAAGATCTGAGTGGCATGTCTCCCACCAGGGGTTGCTCGCAGCAAATTATAGGATCATTCAAACGAAAATCTGTATGAGGATTAGGAATGGCCACCACTGGCAAAAACTCATAGATGCAGACCAATTTCGGGTAGGGGCGGCAATTCGGGATGTGCCGTACAACTAGCCGTGAGCAAGTATCTGCCAGGCGCATTTCATAATTTTATACTTGGCGGACTAGGCTGGCGACAGCCGGTCGCAGTTGCGTCTCAAGTTTTCGGGGAAGATGCCGTAGGTATTTGGCCCACTCTCAGTATTTTGTTGCAAGTGCCGTGGGCATACCTGCCATGCATAACATACTCTGGCGCATTTTTGTTCCCATACCTGTAAAAAATACCATATGGGTTTAAGGCACACAACCATAAAACATCCAGCATAAAATTAAAAACTCACCGCACTCCAAGCCACCACGGCATTTTGGTACGGTATGAGGCGTAAATGCCTGGGTGGAACCTGGGTTTTATTATCCAAGGCTAGATCTTTTGGCGTAAACACGGCGCAGCTTCCGCTTTTCCATTTTTGGCTTTGAGTCTAATCCAGTTGTTGGTGTCTAAACGAATGCGCATGGCCGTTTTATTATATTTCTGCGCATTATTGAACATGCCAGATACATCGTCTAGCCGTACTTGCGGCCATTACAGTACGGTAATGCAGGGATGTCTGGCAGATTATTTCTACCGAACCATAACCGGGCCGACTTGCTGTATGAGTATGTCTTGGTCCGGCCCGGAGTCACGCTTGCCGGGCTACTGCAAGCCGGCCCCGCTGGTTCATGCTCGATCATAGCAACCAAGACAATTGCGGCCTGCTATCCAACATGCGGTTATACCGTCTCCGGTACAGCGTGTATGCCAGTATTGCGGCTCTTTGGTCCAAATCCGCAGTCCTAACCGAGGCCGGACAGCATGCCGACTCCCTGGAATGCGTCTGGTCCATGTTCGCGGCTCTCCGGCCTGCAAAATTGCCACACACCACCTCTGCCTCTTATGAGGACGGGGCGTGTTGGTGTCCGCCATACAATGCCGGACACCATACTTTCTCTTGGCACCGGGGGCCGAGCTACCTGGCCAATCCGTAGAATGATAGGTTACGGCCCCGCGTCTCGCTTTGTATTTTTAGAGCCGGTTGAGCAGTGCTGCCGGCCCTCGCTAACCGACCAATTGCGCTGCACGCCATCGAGGCCGGCGATGCCGTGGGTTGACACCATATCATGCGCGTTGCAAAGATATTTTATGCGATATGGGGGACGGCGTCCCGTGAGGACTGCAATTCTGGCCATAACCAAGAACGGGGTGGGAATAGGCGCCAGGCTGGCCGCCGAATTTCCGGGCATGGAATTGCATGCCCCCAAAAAACTGTCCCGCGACGGCGTACGAGCATCCTGGTACGGGGAGTCCACCACCGCTATGGTGGGCAATCTCTTCAAAGAGTATGATGCCCTCATATGCGTATTTTCGCTGGGGGCCGTGGTGAGGCTGATAGCCGCCCACATATCCGACAAGAAGACGGATCCGGCAGTCCTGGTCATAGACGACAAGCTGAACCACGTAATCAGCGTCCTGTCCGGGCACATAGGCGGAGCGAACCAGCTTGCGCGGGACATAGCCGCCAAGACCGGCGCCGCCCCGGTCATCACCACCGCCGCCGACGTGAACCAAACCATAGCGGTGGACTTGGTGGGCCGAAACCTGGGCTGGGTCATAGAGGACGACTCCACCGTGACGGCCACGAGCGCCCACATGGTGAACGGCGAGCGCATCGGCGTATACCAGGATGCCGGATCCCTGGAATGGTGGAGCGGGCCGCTCCCCAAAAACGTCATAAAATACGACGATATAGATGCGATGGCCGGCTCCGACTGCCGGGCGTTTCTGGTGATAACCGACCGGGATGATATCCCGGTGGAGGTACAACAGCGGGGCGTGGTGTACAGGCCCCCGTCACTGGTGGTGGGGGTGGGGCTCCACCGCACCACCACTCCGGAAAAGATAAGGAACGAGATGGGCGCGTGCTTGGCAGAACACAACCTCAGCCGCGTGTCCGTCGCAAAGATCGCCTCACTCAAGAAGCCGGCGCCCGTTCCGGGGCTGGAGGACGCGGCCAAGGAGCTGGGCATACCCGTCGTTCTGGTGGAACGGGAGAAGCTGGCCCGCATGGATGCCCCCAACCCCTCCGGTACGGTGGAGCGGTTCGAGGGCACGCCCAGCGTCTCGGAGGCGGCGGCCCTGCTGGTGTCGGGGGGCGAGCTGGTGGTGGAGAAGCAAAAGTTTCCCCCGGATCTTACGTTGGCGGTGGCTAGAATACCATGAGACGTGGGCTGCTCATAGTGGACCGGGGAAGCCGCGAGCGCGAGGCGTATGCGGAGCTGGAAGAGATAACTGACGCTGCAAGGTCCCGGGGCGGGTACGACTTTGCCGACTTTTGCTTTCTGGAGGTGCTCCCGCCCTACATAAGGGACGGCATGAAAAAATGCCTCGCCCAGAAACTGGACACACTAACCATAGTGCCGTATTTTCTGTATCCGGGCAAAAAGATCAAGGCCACCGTGAATGACGTCATGGCATACCAAAAGGACACCCGTACCAAGTTTCTGGTGAC
Organism: Nitrososphaerota archaeon; assembly: GCA_016126025.1. Classification (GTDB taxonomy): domain Archaea; phylum Thermoproteota; class Nitrososphaeria; order Nitrososphaerales; family Nitrosopumilaceae; genus VYCS01. The sequence goes on from JAEFDA010000114.1 coordinate 9,781, forward strand.
GAGGCCCATGACCCAGCACCCGGCGATGGTGGACTTGGTGGACCGCCGCATCGTACAGGCGCTGAGCCGCGACGGCCTGGCTGCAGACCGGGCCGGTACCGACGTGCTGGTAATAGGGCACGGCAGCAAGGACCCCAACGCGCAGATGTCCATCAACTATGTGGTGGACGGGCTGCGCCAGAAATACCGGAACGTGGATAGATGCTTTCTGGAGATAGAGCAGCCGGACATCGAGGCGGGCATCAGGGCATGCGAGGCCCACTCCCCCAAGACCCTGGCCGTGGTGTTTTATTTCCTGCACGAGGGCGCCCACGTCAAGCGGGACATCTACGCCGACCTGAATCCCGCCTTGGAGCGCTCGTCGCTGAACACCGTCTGCATCACCCGGCACATAGGGGCCGACGACGCCATGGTGAATTTGATACTGGAGCGGGCCGGCGAGGTGGAGCGGACCATACCGGGGGCCATACACAATGCAGACTAGGGCGGGGCAGTCCATCGAGGACGCCAGCATGGATATGATAGACCGGGAGGCCGGCCCGCACGGCTACGACCCCATGGAGTGGCCCGTGGTCCGGCGCATAATACACTCCACGGCCGACTTTGACTATATCGGGGCCAACCGGGTAATATTCCACCCCGATGCCATACGGTCCGGCATGGGGGCGCTGGTGGCCGGCTGCCACATCATAACCGATGTGAACGGCATACCGGGACTGCTCAACAAGCGCAACCTGGCCGAGTTCGGCAACGGGGTGACCTGCCGCATATCCGAGGAGCGCGTGGCGTCGCTGGCCAGGGAGCGGGACTCGACCCGGGCCCGGGTGGCGATGCGGGAGAGCGCTCAGGAGATGGAGGGCGGGGTGGTCGTGGTGGGGAACGCACCCACCGCCCTGCTGGAGGTCATGGACATGATCCGGAAAGAAGCGGCGCGCCCCGCCTTGGTGGTGGGGGTGCCGGTGGGGTTCGTGCAGGCCGCCGAGTCCAAGGCGGAGCTGGAGACCATACAGGTACCATACATCACCAACCGGGGCAGGAAGGGGGGGAGCCCGGTCGCCGCCGCCATCATAAACGCGCTCTTCAAGCTGGCGCGCTCATCGCCTGGAGTATCTGGCGCAGTATCCCACTAGGGTGCCGGCAGCCTTTGCGGAGAGGTAGAGGTGCCCGTACGAGGCCATCGCGTTATGCGCCATGATCCCGTCCCTCCCGTCCCGTATGCCCGCGCCTATGTCCAGCCTCTGGGCGAAGACCGCGTCATCGGGCACCTCCGACGCCCGGGAGTAGTGGAACTCGTGGCCGCGGAACCCCCCGCCCCGTCCGGACACCGGGGAGCGGCCCGTCACGCCCCGGGTGTAGTTGAGGGTGACTTGGTCGGTCATCTCCGTCTCCAAGTCAAAGACGCCGGCCATCCGGCGCCTCTTGCCCTCGTGCGTGAGGCCACGGGCCATATACATCAGGCCGCCGCACTCGGCGTACATGGGCATCCCGTCGGCGGCCGCCTCCCGCACCATCCCCATCATGTTGCGGTTCCGCTCTAGGATATCTGCCCGCACCTCCGGGAACCCTCCGCCCATGTACAGTCCGTCCACCTCGGGCATTGCCCCGGATGACTCGGGGCTGAAGAAGACCAGCTCCCCGCCGGCCTGCCGGAGCCTCTCCAGGTTGTCCCTATAGTAAAAGTTGAACGAGCCGTCCAGCGCCACCCCGATGCGGGCCGCGGCCGGGGCCCTCCGCGCATGCTCATGCTCTGGCAGGGGCTCCGCCCCGCCGGCGATCCTCGCTATGGCGGGCATGTCCAGATGCTCCAGTATGTGGTCGGCCATCTTGGTTATCTCCGCCGTCATGCCGGGGTCCTCGGCGGGGGGCACCAGTCCCAGGTGGCGCGAGCCAAAGCGTCCCTTCATTCGCGGGACGGCGCCCACCACCTCCACGCCCAGCGGCTTCAGGGCATCTTGGCACATCATAACATGCCGCCTGCTTCCTGTGCGGTTGAGTATTACGCCCCGGATCATCGGGTTGCGGCTGAACCTCAGGAACCCCAGCACGGAGGCGGCTACCGAGCGCGCCCCGCCGCCGGCGTCGACCACCAGTATGGTGGGGGTGCGGGTCAGTACGGCTATGTGGTGCGTGCTGGCAGTATCGCCCCTGCCGTCGAACCCGTCATAATATCCCATCACCCCCTCTATGACGCCGGCCATCCCCGCCGAGTTGCGGGAGAGGCTCTCGGTGACCCCCCTCCTCCCCATCAGCCACACGTCCAGGTTGGCCGCCTCCCGGCCGGCCGCCGCCGCCAGGTACCCCGGGTCTATATAGTCGGGGCCGGCCTTGAACGGTTGCACCGCGTGCCCCATATGTACAAATCCGCGTATCACGGCGCACGATATGGATGTCTTTCCGACGCCGCTGCCGGTCCCAGATATGACCACCCGGGGCTCAGCCGTACGCGGTCCTCTCCCTGACAAAGTCTATCGAGTCCACCGGCGTGGGGTCCACGCCCCGCATCTGCGCCAGGTATATGGTGGTGTAGTCCAGCAGGTACACCAGGTTCACCAGCTTGGTCAGTATGTGCCCGTCGACGGCCCTCACCGTGCGGTATGGGATGGCGCGGGCCCCAAAGTACTCCTCGAATACGCGCCACCGATCCTTGGTCTTGGGGTTGTCGTCGGGCCCCTGTATCAGCACGGGCCGCGCCGGCGAGGCCGACTCCCAGGCAACTATGCCATTGTGGCTGGCCTCCAGCACGTCCTCGGTCATGGCATGCGTCTTGGCGTTCTCCTGTAGGGAGTTCTTGAAGCGGGTCGCTGCCGCCTTGAACCCCCACGGGTAGTACACCACGGGTATGCCCGAGAGCCACCCGGCCAGGTCCCGGGCGGGGTTGGGGCCCTCCATAGTTACGGCGTCGCGGGTGCGTTCCATGGCGCGTATCGACTCGGCCACGTCCGTCCGGGGCACTCTTGTGATGCGATCCAGGGCGCTGAGCATGGTATACAGGAACGACACGAACGAGGCCCGGGGCGAGTGGCGCGCCTCCACTGTGTGGTGGGGCAGCGAGTTGCGCCTGCAGTACGTCTCCATCTGGCCGCCCGATGAGAACGATACGGTGCGGCAGGATGCCGCGGCGGCCTTGGACAGCACGGTGAGGGTCTCGGCGGTGTCCCCAGAGACGCTGCTGCACACCACCAGGGTATCGGCGTCGGCGGTTCTGGGCAGGTTGTACCCCTTGACTATGCTCACGTGCATGTCCAGGCCGGACATGAGCGCTGCGGCAAGGTCGCCCAGAGCCCCGGATCCGCCCATGCCAGCGAAGACCACGTGGTTTATGCCGTCCACGTCCAGGGCGCCGGGCCCGTTCCTGTACGCGCCGGCGGCCATCTCCGGCCACGCGTCGTAGGTAGGGCGCATGCCTCCGGGGTCCTGCGGCGTGTCGTCCTGCGGCATGAGAGATGGGGCCGCTCTGCCCATTTAAATAAGGAACGCCGGCGTCCCGGCCCGTGGACGACACCCGCACCGTATACTGGAAGGACGGGAAGGTGGCGATGATAGACCAGACCCGGCTGCCCGGATCCCTGGAGTATGTGGAGTATGGCGACCATGACGGCGTGGCCGGGGCCATCCGGACCTTGGTGGTGCGGGGGGCGCCGGCCATCGGCGTGGCCGCCGCCTTCGGGATGGCGCTGGCCGCCAGGAATAGTACAGCGGACACGGCACGGGGCGTATTGTCTGATATGGACGCGGCCCGCCGCACCTTGGCCGCCACGCGGCCGACGGCCGTGAACCTGGTCTGGGCGCTGGACCGCGTGTATGCGGCCGCCGGGAGGGCGTCCTCCGCACAGGAGGTGCGCGCCGCTACACTGGACGAGGCGCTGGCCATGGCCGAGGAGGATGTCGCCGCCAACCGTGCCATGGGGAGGAACGGCGCCGCCCTGTTCGGGGACGGCGGCACCATAATGACCCACTGCAACGCCGGGGCCTTGGCGACGGTGGGGTACGGCACGGCGCTGGGCGTCATCCGGGCCGTCCGGGAGTCGGGCAGGCCGGTGCGGGTGGTGGCCACCGAGACCCGGCCCGTCCAGCAGGGCTCCCGGCTCACCGCGTTCGAGCTCAAACACGACGGCTTCGACGTCAGCCTCATACCCGATACGGCGGTGGGCTACTCGATGGCCGGAGGCATGATAGACGGCGTGGTGGTGGGCGCCGACCGCATACTGCGCACCGGCCACGTCTTCAACAAGATCGGTACATACCAAGTGGCCACCATGGCCCAGAGGCACTCCGTTCCATTCTATGTGGCCGCCCCGCTCTCCACCTTCGACATGACCAGCGACCCCGGCGATGTCACCATAGAGATGCGTAACGCCGCCGAGCTGGTGGGCCCCGAGGGCCGCCGGACCGCACCAGAGGGCATAGGCGTGATAAATCCGGCCTTCGACATGACCCCGCCGGACTTGATATCGGCCATCATAACGGAGGCGGGGGTGGCCCGGCCTCCGTACGAGCGCAGCATAGCAGAGTTGTGTACGCGTTTAGGCCCAGCGTGACGCCAGAGAATATGCAAGATGGTGTTTTGTGGTATTGATCTGGCGGCTTTTGCAGCATAACAGGTATGATCCGGCCACATGGCGTGCCAAACCATGTGGATCATGCCAAACAAGCCGGTGAAATCCGGAAGGTGCTTGTGGAGCCTAAACACGGAGTTATTCACAGCTAATTTTTAAAAGACTTTTATGGTTTTTGGACGCGGGTGCTCCCATGCAGGCTAGCCCGCAGGACGTGGAGAATTCGCTGAGAAAGTGCATGGATCCCGAGGTGCCGCTCAACATAGTGGAGATGGGCCTCATATACGGCATCGAGGTGAAAGGCGGTGACGTGGATATCAAGATGACCATGACCACCCAGGGGTGCCCGCTCCACGAGACGCTGGTGCAGGACGTCACCAGATATGCCAAGAAGGTGCCCGGCGTGGAGAATGTGAACGTGCAGATAGTATGGGATCCACCCTGGTCCATGGACAGTATGAGTCCCGAGGCGCGCGACAAGATAAGGGGCATGGCGTCAGGGCAGGCCACGCCCGCCCCCATCGACTACGACCGGGCGATGCCCCAGGGTGTGGGCAAGCTGGCACAGCAGGAGGACGGCTCGATGGTGCTGATAAACGAGCACGACCAGGGGTTCATGGTGAACCAGGCCATAGTGGACTTTTGGAAGTGCTGCGACGGCCGGCGGAAGATGACCGAGCTGGTGGACGTATTCGCGCAGCAGACCGGCATGCAGAGGGCCCAGGTGGAGAAGGAGGTGACCCAGCTGGTGCAGCAGCTGCGGGACGGCGGGCTCATAGCCATCCCCGGCCAGGCCGACACGCCCAATGTCACATTCCACTAGTGTGGCATACCCTAGAAGACGTGGGCCGAGCCGGCCCCGTCGAAGGTTACGGTGATCCCGGAGAGGTACTTTATCTCCTTGTCGACTATCGCCGCGACGAACTCGCCTATTTCCCGGGGCTCGCCCATCCGGCCCATGGGGAAGGTGGAGGGATCCACCTGCATGTCGCCCAGCAGCTCCCGGGTGCGGTCCGTAGCTATCATGCCCGGGGCTATGTTGACGCAGCTCACGTTTCGGGCGGCCAGCTCCCTGCTCGCTAGCTTGAATACCTCCGTGAATGCAGCCCTGTACGCGCTGGAGATGGCGAGCCGTGGGTTGGGCTCCTTTACCACGGCAGAGCTGATCAGGAATATGTAGCCGCCGTCCCTCACCATTATGTCGCGCAGGAGCGTGACCATGCCCAAGAACAGCTGGTTGTGGTACTTGGACCACTCCGCGTCGGTCACCTCGGCGTACGTCTTGGGGGGAGGGCCGCCCGTATTCAGAACCAGTATGTCTGTGGTGTGGTTGGCGGCGGCGAACCGCGCCACCGACCCTGGGTCGGAGGTGTCTACATCTCCGCGGCCAGCCACCCTGACCGTATGTCCGGAGGACCCCAGCGCCCCGGCGATGGCCCTGCCTATGCCCCGCGTGCCCCCCATCACTATGGCGTCCACGGGCGCGCAGGGGTGGCGCCCAGCATAAATCTCTTGGGGACTGCGTGGCGGTCCATCACAATCCCAGAAAACATTCAAGGGTTTGCTGCACTGATCTGGCAGTTTGTGCGGGCACGCCGGCAATGCTCTGGCATGTGGGTCCCAAACCACGCGTATAATGCCAAACATACAGGTGAAGGTCGGCAGGCGTCCGTGCTGGGTTTTAACGCACATATCACCGACATTCTTTTATTAGAGCAAATTTGTGATTTTCAACTAGTGTACTGTGGTATCGAGGTGTTACGAGGGCTCCAAAACCGACATACAGGTCGAGTGCCCATGCTTGTTGCCACGGTGGCAGTAGCTGCGCTGGCCGGACTCGCGTTTCCCCTAGGACTCGCTGCGGATGACGCAATGATGTCAGAAGGGAACGACGCCATGATGTCCAAGGGCGACGCAATGATGTCAGAAGGATACGACGCCATGATGTCCAAGGGCGACGCAATGACGGCGCCGCCCGCATATGCCAGATATGACGCGGACAGCATAGACGCCCGGGTCCAGTCAAAGGTTGTGGAGACGCTGAGGCTGTACTGGACGGAGGGTACGGCCGCGTTCGACATGATCACGCCAGCGAATGCCCTCGACACGGACACCATATACCCGTTCATTCTGGATGCGGACACCCTTGAGACGGTGGCGCACGGCGCGTTCCCGGACTTTGGGGGCGTGATAGCCGACACCCTGGAAATGGCAGACAGGCCCATTGCCCGCATCATATCTGATCTGGAGCGGGATGGCGGGACATGGGTGGAGTACATGAGCACGAACCCGGCCAACGAACTCATACAGCCAAAGCGCTCCTATCTGTATCTGTATGATGGTTACATATTCGGATCCGGCCACTACCTGACAGAATCTGTCGTAAAATATGTGGTGGAGGATGCCGTACAGCTGTACGAGTCCAAGGGCCAGGAAGCCTTTGACATAATCACCCCCGAGGAGACGGTGCTCACCACCGAGCTCTACCCGTTCGTATTCGATGCCGACACCCTGAAGACGGTGGCCCATGGCGCCATCCCGGACCGGGTGGGGCACGTCCCCTATTCCATACTGAACACCGGCGACAAGTCGGTCGAGGAGATCATGGCAGACCTGGAGCGGGACGGGGGCACCTGGGTCGAGTACGTCTTTACAAACCCCGCCACCGAGACCAAGCAGCTCAAGCGTTCCTGGCTGTACCTGTACGACGGGCACATCTTCAGCTCCGGCTACTACTTCCAGGACTCCAGAGTGCAGTCGCTGGTCGCCGAGGCCCTCACCCTGTACAGGGCCGACGGCGAGGGCGCCTTTGATACCATAACGCCGGAGGTCGCCGACCCGCTGGCGCTGCGGTCCTCCTTCGTGCTGGACGAGACGACTCTGGAGGTGGTGGCACACGGCCTGCAGCCCGATTTGGTGGGCACTACAGACCCACACCTAGCGGTGGCCGACAGGTCCCTGGAGCGCATCAGGGAGGAGCTGCGATCGGAGGATGAGGTTTGGGTCTGGTATATGGCGCAGAATCCCAGCACCCAGACTAACCAACTCACTCGTACCTACATATCCTTGTACGACGGTTACATATTCGGCGCCAGCTACTCTCTGCCCGACTCTAGGATACAGTCGCTGGTCGACGAGGCCATCTATACGTACAGGAACGATCCAGATACCGGCTTTGAGGTGATCACCTCCGGAGATCTCAACAGAGTGGGCATCTACCCGCTGGTTAGGAACACGACGCACATACTGGCGCACGGCACACTCCCGCACATAATCGGGCCACTTCCGGATGTGCAGGTGGCAAGATCCTATGAGGGTACTTGGAATGCGGCCGTAGAGGGCGGGGGCACAGTATGGTCGCAGTACTCCTTTGTAAACCCCTATACGGGCACCGACCAAATCAAGCGCGCCTGGTTGGCCCTGCACGACGGCTATCTCTTCGGATCCACCTACAACGTTCCGGATGCTGACACCCAGTCGGTGGTGGACTATGCTACGTTCATCTACGAGTCCAACAAGGAGAACGATGCTTGGATTGACATCATCACCCCCGAGGAGACCATCATAACCGACGAACTCTACCCGTTCGTCATCAACGCGACCTCTTGGACCAGGCTGGCCGACGGCGTGGTGCCGGACCGTGTCGGAAAGGCCGAGACGATACTGGATGCCGCCGACAGGTCGGTCGAGGATGTCTTGGCGGATCTGGAGGCCAACGGGGCAACATGGGTGACGTACCCCTTCCACAACCCCTCCACTGGCACCGAGCAGCTCAAGCGCACCTACCTGCAGATGCGGGATGGGATCATCTTCGGGTCCGGCTACTACATACTCGACTCCCAAGTCCAGGCCATTGCTTACAACCAGATCCTTGAGTACGACCACGCTGGCAAGGACGCGGCCTTTGCCGACATCAATACCATCCCCGAAGAGCCGGCCTCGACCTACGTCTTCGTGGTGGACCCGGCGACCGGTATAGTCCAGGCGCAGAACGTGAACCCAGACCTGATAGGCATGTCCGACTGGGACGTCATCGCCTCGGACCTGCCGGCGGCCGCTCTTCTCGAGCAAGTAAGTGCAGAGGACGGCGCGTGGGCCAGCTACACGCACACAAATCCGGTGACCGGCGAGGCGGAGAGCAAGCGTACTTGGCTGATCATGTATGATGGGCTGGTCTTCGGGTCGGGCTACTACACGACGGATATCCCAGAGACCGATGTCGAGTTCGTGGTAGACAGCGCGATATTCATCTACGAGTCCAACAAGGAGAACGATGCCTGGATTGACATCATCACACCTGATGCGCCCATCACAACCGACGACCTCTATCCGTTTGTGATAGATGCCGCATCCTGGACCAGGCTGGCCGACGGCGTGGTGCCGGACCGTGTCGGAAAGGCCGAGACGATACT
>JAEFDA010000148.1 GCA_016126025.1 Nitrososphaerota archaeon
CGTCCCGGGCATGTGCGCGGGGCGCCCCGTCCCGAGCGGCCCGCCCATCCACATCGAGGATGTCCCGTCCAAACTTCAACGTGATGGTGCCGCCCTCGCGCGTGACGTCCACCCGGTCGCCCCGCCGCATCCCCCCGGTGAGCCACACCGGGAACATCGCCTGCCGGAAGTGGTAATAGATGTGCTTGCGCCTCTCCCGCACGCCCAATATGCGGATCGGCACGCGGCCCTCGCCCCACTCCAGGCAAAGCGCATCGGGCGACTCCACCCACAGGTGCCGCTCCTCGCCATACTCTTCCACATACTGGCTGATCATACCGCTGGGCAGCCGCAGTCGGCAGTAGGCCCTGTCGGAGGGCGCGCCATACACCGACTGCACCTGTATCCTGCGGACTGCCATGGTATCTGTTGGCGGCAGCCACGTTCAAGGTTAACCCTGGGCGGGTGCAACATCTGCGTGAGGCGGCGCTTTCGCCACATCAGTTGTTACAGTTCCCAACCATATATTGCCGGCCGCCGATAAACCATCATAACCTACCCAAATCGTTGCCCGCATGGCGGACCGGCCCGACCGTCTCCATCCCGGACAGTCTGTCCCCCATGCCGCATAAGCGGCGCCAGGACGGGTTTGAGCGTGTCGGCTGCCTTCAGCCCGTTCCCCGTGACATAGCAGACCACGCTCTCGTCGCGCGGTATGGTCCCGTCCTCGGCCATCTTTTTGAGCACGGCCACGGCCACGCCGCCGGCCGGCTCGGCGAACACCCCCTCGGTCTTTGCCAGCAATATTGTGGCGTCCAGTATCTCCCGGTCGGTGCACCGTGCGGCGCTGCCCCCGTACTGTTCCAGCCGCTTGAGTGCGTAGCGGCCGTCTCCGGGGTCGCCTATGGCCAAACTCTTTGCGACCGTGTCCGGCCGCTCAACCGGCACCACCCCGCCGTTCCCCCGGAACGCGTCCGCCACCGGGGAGCACCCCCGGGGCTGCGCCGCGTGCGGATGCATCGCGCAGTCGTCCACCAGCGAGGCCGCCTCCAGATCCTCAAACCCCTTGCAGACGGCGTTGAGCATGGCGCCGCTGCCCACCGGCATGACCAAATGGTCGGGGGCCCGCCACCCCAGCTGCTCGGCCACCTCGAACGCCAGCGTCTTGGAGCCCTCCGCGTAGTACGGCCGAAGGTTCACGTTGACCATCCCGATGCCGCGGCCGTCGCCGGCCTGCGCCGCCGCCCGGCTGGCATCGTCATATGTACCGTCAACCTCCATGACGCGGGCGCCATACGCGGCGGCCTGCACTATCTTGGCACCCTCCAGGCCCTTCGGCACGAACGCATAACACGGCATCCCGGCCTTGGCAGCATGCGCGGCCGTCGCCGCAGCCAGGTTGCCTGTAGATGCACACCCCACCGTACCGATGCCCAGCTCCCGGGCCTTGGACACCGCGACCCCGGCGGGCCTGTCCTCGAACGAGTACGTGGGGTTCACCGAGTCGTTCTTGACGTACAGGTTGCGGAGCCCCAGCCGCTCCCCCAGCCTCTCGGCCCGCAGCAGCGGGGTCATCCCGGCGCCCATGCCGACCATATTGGAACGGTGCATGACGGGGAGCAGCTCGGCGTACCGCCAGTAGGTGCGCTCCCGGGCGGATATCGCATCGCGCGACACCGTTGATATGTCATATGCGACGTCCAGCGGCCCGGAGCACTCCCCGCACGCGTATCGGAACGTCATGCCGTACCGGCGGCCGCACTCCCGGCACGCCAGCGACTCCGCCTTCGTCATGGTATGCGTATGGGGCATGCGCGTGGTTGATACGGGTTCCTGATGCGGGATTAAGTTGTGCTTGATTTTCTGTACAAAATATACAGTGGCAGTGGCTACGCGGCCGCCGGGGCGCCGCATGCGCCCGGGCGCCGCGCGTCCCCCCAGCACGCGTCCCGTATGGTTCTGCACATCCCGTGTATCGTGGCATCCGTCACGCCCGGGTGCACCGGTATGGACGGCACGCGCCCCGCGGCCGACTCGGTGTTCGGCAGCGGCGCGTATGGAAACCTCCCCAGCGCGTGGACCGGGGGGTCATAGTATGTGGCCGCCTGTATGCCGCGCCCATGCAGCGCGGCCCGTATGGCGTCGCGGCGCGGCGACGATACGGTAAAGAGGCCGTAGTTGCAGTCCGGATCATACTCCGGCGCGGCGACCGACTCCCCGAGCAGGTCGCACAGCATGCGGGCGTTGTGCCTGCGCCGCTCCAGAAAGCCGTCCAGCCTGCCCATCTGGACGCATCCCATCGCGGCGCACGTCTCGGGCATGCGCAGGTTCATGCCGGGCGTCTCTCCGGAGCCGTGGTTGCGGACGTCCGGCAGCCTTTCGTACAGGCCGGCGTCGTCGCATATTACGGCCCCGCCCTCGCCGGTCGTGCAAACCTTGCCGGGGTAGAAGCTGAATATGCCCGCATGGCCGGTGCGCCCCGCCCCCCGGCTCCCCGGCGCCTGCGCGGCGTCCTCTGTCACCGGCACGTGCGCGTCCAGATATGGTCCCACCCTTGCGACATGGCCGTACAGGTGCACCGGAATTATTCCGGCCGTGCCCGGCCCCGGGCGCGCCGCATCCATCGTGTACGTTTCGGGGTCGATGTCGGCGAACGCCGGCCGGCAGCCCGCAAAATGCGCGGCGTTGGCAGTGGACGCGTGGGTAAACGATGGCATCATTATGCCGCCGGATATCTCCAGCGCCGTGATGGCCGCCCAGAGCGCGGCGGTTCCCGACGACACTGCCACGCAGTGCCTGGCGCCCGTGCGTTCGCGGACCGCCCCCTCGAACCGGCGCACCATCGGCCCGCCGGCGCGGCCCGAGTCCGTCAGCACGCCGGACCTCATGACATCCAAGACCGCCGCGGCCTCGCCCTCGCCGAGCAGCGGCTGGTTTATGCGCACTTGCTGCATTTGGAACGCCGATGCCCCCGGGTGTCGCCATGGACGTCGGGTCCCCTGCCGCATCCGGGACATCCCATCGTTGCGGCGTGCTGGCTGCCATCATAAATATGATCGTATGACTTGGAGGCACAGCATCCGTGTGGGGCGACGCTTTCGCCGCCCCACAGTTGTTACAGTTCCGCCGGGTGGACATCGGGGGGACCAAAGTAGCCGCCGCCGGACTTGCCGCTGAGCCGCGCCGTACCCGGGGGAGTCAAACTCATTGCACCTGCGGGACTGCTCCAGGACGAGGTCCGGGTGGGGGAGCGTGGCCGTTTGGGGCGACCACGCGTCTCTGCGGGGCGGCCACCGACACGGATTCTCGCGCAAACACGGGTGCCAAACAAAGCCGGGCCGGCGGATTGGCATGAAAAGCAGGTAAATCCTACGTCCGATCTGGGACGGGTGGTGAGCAGCGCCCTACACAAGCA
>JAEFDA010000108.1 GCA_016126025.1 Nitrososphaerota archaeon
CACACCTGCAGCAGCTTCTCCTTTGAGACCTCCCCCTCCAGTTTGAGGTTGTAGTGGACCCCGTCCCCATCATCCACATCTATCCGTATACGCCTTCCCAATACCATACCACCTTCACAGTATGGTATTTGACACCATTCGTCAAGTTTTGTTAACAACGCAGTTTGTTAGCTTTCACACAGTATGACCACCCAGACCACACGTCTGGTTAACCATACATCACATCCGGCCGGGGAAGGAAGCCGAATCATAGTGGAGTGGAAATGAAGGGGTCCAAATCAGCCCGTTAACCTTGTTAACCCCAACCAGAAGCGTGGAGTGGAAATGAAGGGGTCCAAATCAGCCCCCGTTCCGGCCTGGTTCACCTTATGTTAACAGTTGGTCAACAGAGAGCCCCCCCACTGTTTCCACTCCACCACTCTAAGAAAAAAATCAAAAGTGTGAATGTATGGTATGTGGTGCATACCACTCCATAACATGGTTAAATCATTCCGGAGTGGAAACGGTGGTGTGGGGGCATGGATCCGGTAGACGAGTTGATAGCAAAGGCCGAGATGGGCGTCTCCCTCTTTGCGGACCGCGACGTCCTACACCACTCCCACATACCCAATACCATCCAGCACAGGGACGCCGAGCAGACGCAGGTGACCGAATCCCTACTACCGATAATACGGGGTTCAAGACCATCAAACCTTCTGGTGTATGGCAAGCCCGGCACCGGCAAGACACTGGTGGTGCGCAAGGTCATACTCAAGATACAGGAGAGTGTAAAGAGGCGCAACTTCCCCATCAAACTGGTGTATACCAACGCCAAGGTGGAGACCACCCTGTACGGCCTTCTGGTGAGCTTCGGCCGGCAGTTGGAGATGGACGACAAGGAGCTTCCCTGGACGGGGATATCAATCAGCTCACTCTTCACCCGCATACTCTCCAAGATACAGAGGGACTCTACCAATGTGGTTCTGGTAATAGATGAGATAGACTTTTTGGCCAAGATAGTGTCAAAGGGAAGCAAGGACATCCTATACCACATCACCAGGGCCAACGAGCGGCTCCAGAGCGGCTCCCTGACATTTGTTGGCATATCAAACAACTTAACCTTCAAGGACATACTGGATCCACGGGTGATCAGCAGCCTGAGCGAGGAGGAGATAGTCTTTCCCAACTATACCATAGAGCAGCTCCGGACCATAATCTTGGAGAGGATCAGGGCGGCCTTCAACCCCGGGGTGGTGGAAGAGTCGGCCTCCAACCTCTGCGCCACACTGGCGGGCAGGGAGCACGGTGACGCCCGCCGGGCCATCGACCTGATCCGGGTGGCCGGCGAGATCGCCGAGAGGGATCAGTCCACATTGGTGATCGGGGATCATGTCCACGCGGCCTTTGAGAAGATAGAGGAGGACAAGGAGACCACCGCCATCAAGTCATACCCACTACACGAGAAGCTCGTGCTGGCCGCCGTCATGAGGGCGAACGGCTCCACCACCGGCGGCATATACAACACCTACAAGGAGTTGTGCAGGGGGGTGCGCCAGAAGGAGCTCACCCAGAGGAGGATAACCCAGATGCTCAGTGAGATAGAGATGTCCGGCCTGATATCCGGCAGGCTGGTCCACCAGGGCGTCCACGGCAACACCAAAAAATTCAAACTCACCATATCCCCGGATCTGGTCCGCAACACCCTGCGGCAGGATGCCACATTCGAGGAGATGGTGTGATGCATGTACCATACACACCACACCACACCGGGGAGCGCCAGAGCCCGGCCTAACCCGGCAAGAAGCCAGCGGTAGCCCCGGCGCGCACCATGCCATACGTGGAGCAGAGCGCACCAACCACACATCCACCACACCTTGGGGCCCAAACCACCAGACACACCACACACATCAGAACTGCTTTACGAACAGCTTGAAGGTCTTGAGGTTGAGCAGGACGGCCTGGCAGGGGGTGGGAACCTGGCCCACACTCTCTTGGAACGGGGTCTGGGCCTGCCACGTCCCGGAATTGATCAGCAGGACGCCGTTGTGCTTGTCGAACTCGTTGATGTGGACGTGCCCCGCGTGAAAGACGTCGGGGACATCGTCTATGACCATCATGTCCTCCCTCTCGGGGGCTATGGGGGTCTGGCTTCCGTATATGGGGCTCAGGTGCCTGCTCTTCATAATCTTCTTCATGATCTTGGCGGGGTTGTCATACTCCATCCCCCGGGTCGTCTTTACTATGTCGTCTATGCTCTGGCCGTGGAACATCAGGACCTTGACCCCGTTTATGCTTACCACGGCCGGGTTTCCCACCATGTAGACGTTCTCCATCCCCCACAACTCCGGGCTGTCCTCCTTGGGGATGGAGGGCTGGGGGAGGGCCCTGCGGCCGGGGTCGTGGTTGCCCGGCGACACGAACACCTTGATGTGGGGCGGTATCAGCCTCAGCAACTGGGCGGTCTTCTCGAACTGCTCCCGTGTGGTCTGTTGTATGAGCTCCTTGTCCTGGTCGGCGAATATGCCCACCCCGTCCACCACGTCCCCCGCTATCATGACAAACCTCACGCGCCGGGCGTACGGGTCGGGGCCGGCCAGCCACCGGAAGAACGCCCGCAGCTCCCCCTCCATGAAGAACCTGCTCCCCACGTGCAGGTCCGACAGGAACGCGGCAAAGGTCTCCGACTCGGACCTGTTGAACTTGTGGCCGGGTATGTCCGGCTGCATTATCTCCGTAAACTCGATCCTCCTGCGGGCGTCGACCCTCACCATGACGAACTGGTCCAGAAACAGCTCCCCCACCTCACCTATCAGGCCCTCATCGGTCATGACGCCCTCTATCATACCACTGGTGTCCTCTATGGTGAGCCGGGCCGAGTTCTCGTCGACCCGCTTGTCGGCCACCAAACCCCACGCGTAGATCTCCTCCTCGGAGCCCACCTTTATGCTGGTGGCGCTCCTCACCTTCCCGGCCCCGGGCCTGTCCCGCATCAGCCCCTTCATCTTCTCGAACCGGCTCCGAAACAGGGAGGTATACCCCTCCACCCCCTCGGGTATGGTGATGCCCGCCGTGCAGTCGAAGAGTATGGCGTGGTCACTCCGCAGCGAGTCGTCCACATCCAGGCCCAGATAGCCCATCATATCATCCAGTCCTATGTGGTAGTCCCTGTTGACCGCCTTCTCCCTTACCACATCCCTGATTACCTTGTCTAGGTCGCGGGCCTCGACCTCCCGGAGCAGCCCGACCACCTCGGGGTGTATCTGGAACCCCTTCTTGATGGCATAGTCGAGGGCCTGCCGCACGCTCTTGTCCATGTGGTGGTGTCCCCCCCGTCCAATAAAACGTGATTGCCCCGCTCCACCTGGGCCTCTAAAGATTTTTACCAAGTTAGATGGCAGGTTTCTGGATGGCCGGTACGGAAGGGGAGGGCGCGCCGTACGCGTTTGGAACGTCGGTGGCCTGCATGGACGGCCGGATACAAGAGCCCATCCGGATATGGATGGCAGAGAGGTTTGGCCTGACATACGTGGACGTGGTGACCCAGCCGGGAATGGACGGGGTGCTGGCCGGCAGCACCGACTTGGGCGACCCCGAACTGGCCCGAAGGATGACCGGCATATCGGTGAGGGCCCACGGCTCCCGGACGGTGGTGGTGTCGGGCCACCACGACTGCGCCGGAAACCCCGTAAGCCGGGAGCGGCACATAGAGGATATCAAGAGGGCCGTAGACGCGGCCAAGTCCTGGGAGGGGATGGACGGCATCCAGGTAATAGGGGTCTGGGTAAACGAGGACTGGCAGGTAGAGCCGGTTACGTAGTATATCAGGCGCCGCCGCGCGGCGGGCATATCCCTGGGTTCATGTGGTTTTGCGGCCGGGACTGGCCAGTGCTAGGGGGGCGCACCCTCCGTACCGCCACACAAATACACCACTGTAGAGTCCCATACCACATTGAACCGGGCCGTGGCCTTTGGCATCGTCATGCTGGCATTCTCGGCGGTCTTTCAGGCGGGCTCCATGTACGAGCACACCGAGGAGGGGGCGCAGGATCTGGTGGACCAGTTTATGGAGAGCATCCGGGGGATAGACGGCTGGGGCATATTCCTGCACAACTTGGCCTTGGCGCTCCCCATGTTCATACCCGGGTTCGGGGCGGCCTGGGGGCTCTTCGCCGGCTGGTCCACCGGATTTACCCTCTCGGCCATAGTCACCACAAATCCGGATCTGGGGGGGATGCAGCCGCTGGCGCTGCTGTACCTGTCCCCGTTCGGACTGATGGAGCTGGCCGCGTACTCGCTGGCCTGCTCGCGCAGCCTCCTGCTGGCCATCCGGATGCGCCGCAAGCAGGGACTGCGTCCCGTGCTGAGGATAACGCTCATCGAGGCGGGCATAGTGGTCGCGCTGCTGCTGGCCGGGGGGCTGGTGGAATACTACATGATCGAGATGGCCCGGGAGGCCGGCCTGCTCATGCCGGGGTTCTAGCCGCGGGCCGCCCCGATCCACCATATGGCGCTACCGCCCGCGCCCCAGGATGCCCCGCCACTCTAGGCCGCCCCGGTCCTTCACCAGGCTGTCCAGCATGTCGTATGTGACGGCAAACCCGTCCCCCACCATGGTGGCGCCCTTGGCGTACTGGGCCGGGTCCTCGACCAGGCCGTCGTCCAGGTCCCGTATCCTCCTGGACTTTATGGTCCTGAGGTGGAGGCTCTTGCCGTTCTCCAGGGATATGGTGGAGTCGTCGCTCAGGCCCAGTACGGAGTTGCGCTCAAAGAAGCGCACCACGCCATTCTGTTTCAGGCGTATGTCGCAGTCGTGCGTGATCTTGCTGCCATAAACCAGCACCTCCCTGGCCGAGATCTGGACGTTGTCCTCCATGTTGAGCAGCATCACGATGTCCCCCTCCAGCGATACGGTGTTCACCGCGTTCTCCACTATTATGCGGCCCCGGGGCGCGCGCAGCCGGGTGCGGTGCTCCCGCATGGTGTACACGCCCACCCGGCCGTCGGGGTCGTCCACCCTGTACTTCCTCCCGAAGACGTTCCCCACTATGACGTTGCCCGCCTCGGCCGTGACCGACGCCCCGTTCTCTATGCGGTACCTGTTCTCTAGCGGGTTGACCATCTTAAAGTCCCCCCGCCGCACCACAATATTGGTGCCGAACTCCTGCGTCCAGGACGGGCTGGATATGCTGCCCTGCATTATGACGGGGCCGTCATACGCGATGCTGCCGGCCATGTAGTTTCCCTTCATGTGCAGGGCCCCGTTGGCCTTCACCTCCATCTCCATCTCCCCCAGGGTCTTTGAGCCGAACATCCGGGTCCCGGTTATGCTGGCGCGGCGCAGGGCCCCGGCCCACTCCTGCGCCTCCAGCATCTCGGCGCTCACCTCCCTGCCTATGATCTCGTTCCTCCGCCTGACCTCCGCGTCGGCATCCCCCGAGAACACCCGGGAGCTGCGGAGCTTCTCCAGGGGCGTGTCCGGATACTTCTTGCCGACCTTGAGATCCTCGTACGCCTGCTTTATCCTGATGAACTTGGCGCTCTCGCCGCCCCGGTCCGAGTGGACCTGCAGGGCCAGCCTCCGGAAGGCGTCCCGGATGTCCTTCTGGGTGGACCCCTCCCCTATGCCCAGTATGTCGTAGTTGCTCTCCATGCCCGGTCTGCGGTGTATGGTACCTATAGTTTATTGACTCTTTTGGGGTATGGCCGCCTGTAGACTATAGCGCCCCGGCGATCGTACGTGAGACGTCCACCACCCCGGCCGGGCCGGGTATGGTGTTGGCGGCGACCACCCCCTCCACGCCCGCTCCCGCGATCCGGGCGGCCGCGTCGCCCACCATCAGGGCGTGGGTGCACGCTGCAAAGATGCGCCCGCATCCGCACCCCCTCAGGAACCCGGCCGCGCTGACGATGCTCCCGCCGGTGCTGATCATGTCGTCCACCAGTATTATGTCCCTGCCCGAGACGTCGGCTCCCTCGCTCCGGACGGAGACCTCCCCGGTGGTGCGGTCCCGCTCCTTCTCCAAAGCCAGCCAGCCCGTATGTATGCTTTCGGCGAATATTCTGGCCCTCTCCCGGCCGCCCATGTCCGGCGAGACGGCCAGCGGATCCGCCATATCCATGCCGGCGAAGTGGGCGGCCAGATCCGGCACCGCCGAGACGTTCTGCCCCATTCTGCCAAAGTACTCCAGCCCCTTCATGCTGTGTATGTCCACCGTTACAAGCCGGTCGGCCCCGGCCCCGGCGAAGAGCCCCGCCACGTGCTTCAGGGTGACCACCTCGCCGGGCAGGAACTCGCGGTCCTGCCGGGCGTACCCCATGTATGGCACCACGGCGGCCACGCTCTGGGCGCGCCCGGCGGCCTCCGAGACCAGGAGCAGGGCGCGCAGGAGGTTGATATCCACCGGGGGGTGGGTCGACTGCACCACCACACACCGGCCCGCCGGCTCCCCCGAGAGCGTGACCTTCGACTCGCCGTCGGGGAACGTCCTGATGTGGCCGGTTATCAGGTCCGCCCCCAATATCTCGGCTAGGTTATGGGCAAGTCCGGTCTGGCTGGCCGCCAGTACGGTGGTGCCGGGCAACGCGCGCCGGAGCGGTGCGGCCGGTTATAAACCGCGTGAAGCTCGCCCCCGCCGGAACGGGCGGCGGGCCAGGCGGGACGCCCCCGTCCAAACCGTCCCGGATCATGGCTGGCATGATACACAGGAGCCCCGGAAGGGCAGGCCGCCGGGGACCGACGCCCCCAGACTCCACATCCATCAGGAGGGAGGCCGGGACCCTCGCCGGGGACATACGAGACATTGGCCTCCCGGGGAGTGGAAGATGCCCCGTACGGGCAGCCGGAGGCGCCGGGGAGACCCCGCTGGCCGCGCCGGCTCTGCGTAGGTGCGGCGGGAGTCTCCGGTCGAAGGTTTAAGAGGGGAGTGGCGCCAACGACGAGGTGAAGCAGAGACTTGCTATGGCGGCGTGCTTGGGGACGGCCGCCGTGCTGGCCGGTTATGGGGCGTTCCTGCTCGCGCAGTCCGCTCCAATGGTACATGACTTGGCGCCCAACCCACCGGTAGGATCCGGCATGGAGCTGGCGCAGGGCCAGGCATCCCAGTACCAGCTGACCGAGTCCCTCCGTCCGGCGTCCCGCCCGGTGCAGTTCGGGTCTCTCGGCCTGTCCGCCGGTGGCGCCGCGGACATCGGGAACTTCCGCGAGAACGTGGCCAACGGCTACCTTCCACTGCACACCGACATAACCTACGAGGGGCTCTTTGCCGAGTACTACTTCGACACCGGAAGCCGCACGGGGTGCGGTGCTCTCTTCTGCCCGTCGTACAGCTACGCGGTCTCGGCGGATCCGTTCTCCGGCGACCGGGAGTACTACCTGTCGGTGGGGCTGAACTCCGGCCTGAAGGAAGCCGACTTTAGCCGGAAGGATCTAAACCTGGTCATAGTAGTGGACGTCTCCGGGTCGATGGATGAGTCGTTCAGCACGTACCACTATGATCCCCCCACCGCCGCCCCCGACACCAGGACGAAGATCGAGATTGCCAGTGAGGCCGTGGCCGGGCTGGTGGACCACCTGGGTCCCGCCGACAACTTGGGGATAGTCCAGTTCAGGGACGTGGCGCGCGTCGTATGGCCCCTGGAGAGCATGGCCTCTATAGACGGGGAGGACCTCAGGGCCGGCATCGCGGGCATGCACGCGGTCGGGGGGACCAACATGGATGCGGGCATGGATACCGCAACCCTGATGATCGGCGGAGCCGCAGACGGATACGAGAACCGCATCATCTTCCTGACCGACGCCATGCCCAACTTGGGCGACACATCGCGGGAGGGCCTGCTCGGCGCCGTGTCCCGCAACGCCGAGAGCGGCATACACACCACATTCATAGGCATAGGGGTGGACTTTAACACCCAGCTGGTCGAGGAGCTGACCAAGGTCCGGGGCGCGAACTACTACTCGGTGCATTCGGCCGCCGAGTTCAAGAGCAGGATGGTCGACGAGTTCGAATTCATGGTTACGCCGTTGGTGTTCGACTTGGAGCTGAAGCTGGAGGCCGACGGGTACGACATATCTGCGGTGTACGGCTCGCCGGAGGCGGACCGTTCCACCGGCGAGATAATGACGGTCAGCACGCTGTTCCCCTCGCAGACCGAAGGCGGCCAGACCAAGGGCGGGATAATACTGCTGAAGCTGGAGCGGGTGTCCGACGACGCGGTCTTGGTCCTGAGCGCCACCTACACAGGCGCGGATGGGGAGCCCGGGGAGAACAGGGTGGCCGTCGGGATAGGGCCACACGATACGGACTACTACGAGAATACCGGCGTGCGAAAGGGGGCGCTCTTGGCCAGGTATGCCGATCTCATGAAGGCGTGGATACTCGACGAGAGGGCCACCTTGGCCAACGTGACCACCGGCAGGCCATCCTACGACGACGACGGCATACGCGCCCCGATGTATACCGCCGGGACCCTCGGCCCGTGGGAGCGGCAGTCGGCGCCGGTGCAGGTATCGGATCGCTATGCGGGACCGATATCCCAGTTCCGCGAATACTTTGAGGCGGAGGCGGCCGCCATCGGGGATCAGACGCTCCGGCAGGAGCTCGAGATACTAGCCGGGCTGGCCAGGTTGGCGGATCCGGGCGGGTAGGCGTCTGGCAGGCGCGTTCCCGCCGTCCAATTTGGG
Source organism: Nitrososphaerota archaeon (assembly GCA_016126025.1). GTDB lineage: Archaea > Thermoproteota > Nitrososphaeria > Nitrososphaerales > Nitrosopumilaceae > VYCS01. The sequence continues at coordinate 8,660 of JAEFDA010000108.1, forward strand.
GGCGTCCAGGCGGGTGTGCGGGGGTAGGGACGGCGGGGTCTGCTGGGGCGCAGGGCCATTCCGGGCTCTCTGGCATGGTGTGCGGGTCCGGGTGGCCCACCCCGGATGCGCTACTCCTCGTCGGGCACTATATCCCCTATGCCGTACTCCTCTTGGACCTTCCGGCGCTCGGCGTCCCTCTCGCCGATCTCCACCCTCTCCTGCTTCTCGTCGCTGCGGTATATGGTGGTTATGGGCCAGGGTATCCGGATGTCGTACTTTTCGAACTCCTCGTATATCATGACCCGTATGTCCGTCTCGGCCTTGAACTGGGACCCGTAGTCCCGCACGTACACCCACAGGGAAAAGTCCAGCGACGAGCCGCCAAAGTTGTCGAACCGCACCACCGGCTGCGAAAAGTCCACGTGCAGGTCCTTGTCGCACCCGCAGCTGGCCCTGTTCTCGTCCAGGTATGGGCACCGCCTCTGCCGTATGAGGTGCCGGTTCCGGGAGTCCCTTATCTCTACCATGGCGCGCGTCCCGACCTTCTGCAGTATGGAGGCTACCTGCCGGGGGTTGTTCAGGTAGGAGACGCCCACCTTTACTATGGCCGGCACCACCCGGTTCTCCTTGGTGTAGTTTATGATCTGGGCGTTGACCAGCTGCCGGGTGGGTATCACCGCCACCGACTCGTACAGGGCGTCCATGATGTATGTGACCCGGGGCGTGATCTTGTGCACGTTGCCGTTGTAGCCGCTCTCCAGCTGTATGCGGTCGCCCTCGTTGACTATCTTGTCCTTGCGTATCGTGATATATGCAAAGTAGTTCTGCATCGTCTCCTGCAGGGCCAGCCCCAAACCTATGGAGAAGCCCCCCGTCGCCGTCGCCAGCACGAAGAGGTCCACGCCCCACCATCCTGCCACCCCCAGTATGGTGGCGGCGAATATGGCCGGCGGCAGCACGCGCCGCACCGACATGGGCGCGTTCTTCCGCTTCTTCTGCGCGTATCCGGGGGGCCTGAACCCGGGCACCACCGGCTCGTACCCGTGTATCCTCTTCTCCTCCCGCCACACGTCTATTGTGTATATCTCGGCGGGCCGGGCGTCGGGCCTCAGCTTGCGGCCCAGCTGGTTGTGCCCCGTTATGCAGTCGTCATAGTACTTTCCGTACTTGGCGCGCTCCGACTCCTTCCAGGCCTCGAACGGGTCCTTGCGTATCTTCTCATAGCTCCCTATGGGGGTCCCCTTGGCGGTCCTGAACCCCTCCATGAATGCCATGCCCTCGTCGGTCTTGAGCAGCTCGGCGAACCTCTCCTCGCCCAGCTCGGGGGGAGCCGACGTCGGCGGCACCCACCGGTACAGGGTGTGGAAGAGGTCGCCGTCATCGTCGGCAAACCCCCGCATCTCGAACCACGCATCAAAGTCGGCCTCCTCCAGGGTCCGCTTCTCCACCTTGTTGAGCAGGATGGGGATCAGGTGCGCCATGGTGTACCCTATGACCAGTATGTTGAAGGTGTTGAGCATCTTGGCCAGGGTCTCCCGGGCCAGCGCCTCCACGCCCAAACCCGCCTGTATGTACACGTTGATTGTGGTTATGAGGGCTATGGCAAAGAAGGGCAGGGCGGCCCTCCTCAGAAAGCGCGAGGCGTGCGGCCGCCTATAGTAGAACGGCTTGGAGGTGACCCAGGACGAGAACTTCCTGTACGCGGCCACTATACCCATGATGCCGGCGGCCATAACCGCAAAGGCGGCCTGCACCGGTCCGGACGAGACCAGGAGGCCCCACACGTTCTCGAACTCCCCGGCGGAGATCTGGGCCAGCTCCTCCTCTACCATAGTGCGCCATATCCGGCCGTTATTATACAAAAGTTTGGCCGTACGGGGTTCCTCTCGTAAGGATGGGTGGTGAGTGAGGAATCTATTTCTACGATCCTAAGTAATCTGCCGGATCAGGATAGGCATCGGACGTAAGAATCCCCGAAAACTCCGGAAAGACAGGACCTCGGAGACAGCCATCACGCGCCGTGGGCTCCGCACCCACTAGGAAGGTGGGTAAATTATCGAGGAATGTATCCGATGTTAAACCGGGGGATGGTGTTGGGGGAGAATGGCGCCGGCTACAGGCTGGATTGTGGCCTCTCGCGGCTGACACCCACCGTGGACACTTGCCATGCGGGGGGACATCCACCCGGACTGATACCCGGCGGAGGATATTTTCGGTTCGTAACGGCCGTGCTGGCGTCTGGTCAGCTAGCACTACACCACCACATGGGCGCTGGATCGTGCTGGTGACAGGACTCATGCTTACTACTCATCGAACAAATCACGTGACGCCACCAATGACTTTACCACACTAGATACTAACAACCAAATACCAAACGGTTTCTAGTCTGACGACATCACCATGTGGGTGCTGTGTCGATGACAAGATCACGTCTACATGATGCCCGCCGGCCCAACCCCATCCCCAACCCACACCAAACCCAACCACCAACCCGAGAGTCCGTGTGTACGTGCTCCCGCCAGACATGGCGTTCCCCATCGTGAAGGGCGTGGAGTGGACGAGCAATGCCACCACCACTGATCGCGCCCTGACGTGGAACGTAAGGTTCAGCGAATGGGTGCGGATGGCCTTGGCGGAGATCCATGCCAACCACGCCTCCGTGGCCAACGTGACCATACCAGACTTGGGGGTGACAAGCAATACCATACTAGTGGATGTGCCGGGAATGATGACCTGAGGTAGTGTCTAGGTGGGCCTGAACCACTTCCTCACGCCGGGACTGGCTAGATCTCGTCACCCCCGACTGTACCACGTTTGTTATCTACAACCAGACCACCACCTTCCCGCATAAACTCCAGTAACAAAACGACTTGGGTGGCGGCCGCCATCTAGTGGGTCCTACATGTGTTGGACTACAGGCAGCTGCTGGCCGGGTCGCTCTACGGATGGAGCTTGGTGTTGGAATAGGAGGCCGCCGTCGAGGGCCGCGGGATCAAACACACCTTCATGCAGTACGTTGCGGGCCCCGACAACCACGCCTCGTCGCTTGACGGGTACGACATATGGGGCCGGCCGGCAACTGCATGGTGGACCGGATCCGGCGGTCAATGAGCCGTACCATGTAGTCGGGGCGGCGGCCCAAGCCCACCGGTCGGGGATGATTCGGTCTGCCACGCCGGAAGGCCGGGCCATATCCGTGTGCTGTTTTGGCGCGTTCCGCCTCTTCCCACGATTGTGTTCCCGGGCGCCCTATCCGCACAAGATCCTGCAGCGCACTGCGATTCATCACCACCATGGCAGCTACAATCATCCAAGTTAACATCGCAAGCATGCAACGCAGTACCGACCCGCGGTCCCGTCTGGCGGGACGATGGTGGGGGGGCGGGGTAATTCGGCCAAAACATGCGTGTTTTGACCCGGAATAAATCAGACCGCGGGCAGCAGGATGTGGCTCCACTCGCGGCAGATGTCGGGTTTCCGCTTGCGCTCGGTCAGTAGGCACGCGAACAGTACGCTGGGCCTGCGCATTCCCCCGTCGTTGTCTGTCTGGCCGCTGACCTTGCGGCGCAGGACGATGGGGCGCAGACTGCTTGGCGTATGGGGGCCTACAATGTGGGAGGTCGCCCGCGTGGGATACAAAGCGCGAGTTGGACCGACGCTATCTGGAATACCAGCGTTAGGTACGGCTCATAGCGAACTTGAACGCATACCGCAGGACCTTGGCCGGCTTCCGGCGCGGTTTGTTCGCCGCCCGTAGGCGGGACGGCGTCGCGTCTTCCGGTCAGACGGCTGGCGTCCTTCCGCACCTGGTGGTCGCGTCGATCTCCGGCGGGTTGTCCTCCACCTAGCGCACCCATCTATCAAACACCTTCACCGTTTTTTCCGGCAAGCTGTTCCTGACGGTGACGGGGAACTTCAACTGCGACCCTGCGGACAGCCTAGTAAACAACTGGCCCACAAGCTTCTCCTGTCCGAGGGGGAATATCTGCGTCTTGAAGAACCAGCTAAAGCCACCCTGCTTACGCACGCAGTCAATATACTGCTTGTTCCAACGCACTGCGAACACCGGCACGATTCCCAAGTATCTACAGATGTCGATCTTGATGTCTATCTCCTCGGGGTCCATACTTCCCAACGTGTTCTTTACCTCGACGCCGATCGCAAAATCTTTTCCCCTTTTCTTGGCTATAAAGTCCAAGTTGTGGTTGGTGTTCGTCCACCTTCTTCCCAAATACTCGTTGGTGTGGACCCCCTTATCTCAAACTGTGAAATCTACAGCTGACTCTTCACTAGGCTCTCCAACTGCGCCCCTAACATCCTGGTGATGTTAGTGTCGCTGTACCTACTGACTAGTTTGGCCGTGCCTACTACGTGCTTTTTCATTAGTTGGCGCCCGCGCTCCGTCCTTACCGCATCGGCGTTGGCGTAAAACTTCATCCTACCAATCTTGTTGCCCATCAGCTTTAGCTCCGGCGTGTTCTGCCTATCGAACACCTCTAGATACCCATCTCTCACCAGCCCGTCCAGGGCGGTCGTGATCACCCAGTCAAAGAACTTGTTCTCGTACAGCACCTGCAGCTGGTGCTGGTAGTATGGCGTGCGGATGGGCCTGTTTTTCCTGTCCAGAAAATGCTTCATCAGGACGCGCTTAGCCTCGGCTACCTTCGGGTCGGTTCCCATCCAAACCTCTTCCCAAAAATCATTTTTTAGCTTTGTTCCTCCTTTTCAGGTTTGTTTAAATATTTCTCTTTTAATATTTGCTCAAAATCTCCACCCCTATTGAATACATACTAGGTTGGTTTCCCCTACTACGGCTCCATTGCCCCGGTCCGGACGTCCCTGACGGTCGCAAAAGTCTTCTGAATGCGCCCAAAACCGGCCGCAAGGTCCACCGGCGTAGCGGGGGACAAATGCGCCGCTAGGTTGCCGGCCCGAGGCAGTCCGTGATCCCGATGTACTCCACCGCGAACAGGCCGTCCACGACCACCCTTGGCTCTTCGATGTATATGCACTCGACACTCACATACACGCTACGGCCGTGCACGTTCATGTACAGGATGAGCTGGGTACCGCTCTCAAAGTCAATCATCCCGACGCGCAGGGAGCCCTCGCCGCGGCCATAGGCCTCAAACTCCTCCGACGCGCCGGGGAACCGCTCGTACATCGCCGAGTATGCCGGGTGGGCGGTGAACATCTCCAGGAGCTCGCCGTCGGTTCTGTCAACAAAGCCTGTGTCCTGTGCCAAGTTCGGGACGACCATTATCAGCAGCAGTATGAACAGGGTGGCCGTCATGCCGATTCCCAGATAGTATGCCAGCCGCTGGATCCTTTCCAAACAACAGTACTTTATAACCACCGTATTTACGCCCACCGGCGTGATACGGGGGGCTTGCCGTGGCCGTTACGCCGGACTTCGCCATCGACAGGTTTAAAGAGATTGCACGGGGATGGTACGGCGGGAATGACATACCAGGAGACCGTCTGGGACGAGGAGCCCCGGCTGCGCTCGTACACCCTGGCCAACTTCCGCGACATCCCCCAGATCGCGGCCATGCCAGAGGAGCGGCAGTTCGAGATGGAGGTGGTGGGGAATGTCCTCCCCTTCAAGGCCAACAACTACGTCATAGAGCGGCTCATAGACTGGAGTGTGCCCGACGACTCAATGTTCGTGCTCACGTTCCCCCAGAGGGGGATGCTCCTGCCCCACCACTACAAGCAGATGGCCTCGGTACTGGAGCGGGGCGGAGACCGCCAGGAGGTGTCGGAGACGGCCAACCAGATCCGCCTGCAGCTGAACCCCCATCCCGCCGGCCAGATGGAGCTGAACGTGCCGCAGCTGGGCGACGGGACCCGGCTGTACGGGATGCAGCACAAGTACAAGGAGACGTGCCTCTTCTTCCCCAGCCAGAGCCAGACCTGCCACGCGTACTGCAGCTTCTGCTTCCGGTGGCCCCAGTTCGTGGGCATGGACGAGATGAAGTTCGCCATGAGGGAGGGCGAGCAGCTGGTCCAGTACGTCCGGGAGCACCCCGAGATATCCGACGTGCTATTCACCGGCGGGGACCCCATGATAATGAAGGCCAGGATGTTCGCCGCATACGCCGACGCCTTGCTGGACGCGGACCTGCCCAACCTCCGGACCATCCGCATAGGGACCAAGGCCCTCTCGTACTGGCCCTACAAGTTCCTGACCGACCAGGACTCCGAGGAGATGCTGGACGTGTTCCGGCGGATCACGCGCAAGGGCGTGCACCTGGCGATAATGGCCCACTTCAACCACCTGACGGAGCTCTCCACGGGCGCCGTGAGGGAGGCCATACGGGTGGTCCGCGGTACCGGCGCCCAGATCAGGACGCAGTCGCCGCTGCTCCGGCACATCAACGACGACTCGGAGATGTGGGCCCGGATGTGGCACAAGCAGGTGCAGATGGGATGTATCCCCTACTACATGTTCGCGGTACGGGACACCGGGGCGCAGCACTACTTCGGGGTGCCGCTGGTGAGGGCCCACCACATATTCCGGGAGGCCTACAAGAGGGTGAGCGGCCTGGGCAGGACGGTCCGGGGCCCCAGCATGTCGGCCACCCCCGGCAAGGTGCAGATAGACGGCACGCCCACCATAAACGGCAAGAAGGTGATGCAGCTGCGGTTCCTGCAGGGCAGGAACCCCGACTGGGTGCAGAGGCCGTTCTTTGCCGAGTATGACGAGGACGCCATATGGCTGGACGACCTCAAGCCCGCCTTCGGGGAATCATTCTTCTTCGAGCAGGAGATGCAGGAGAGGTACGGCGCCGCCCTGGGAAAGTAGGACGGACCGCCCCCTCCGGGGCCCGCCACACACGAGAGGGCCGGCCCGCCGATGGTTGCCCCACCGTGCCGATGCCGGATCTGCCGCCGCTGGGACGTATGACCCGGCAGCCTGGTTCCTCTTTTCTAGACAGGGATGCGGCCTGGCGCACTACTTATACACGCTCACATGTGAGATGACGCATGGACGAGGAGACCCGCAGGGCGCTGCGCTCCGCCGTTGACCAGATGGCGGCTCACGTAGACGGCATCAAGAGCGACATAATCACGGCGCATGACAGTGTGGCCGGCCAAATCAAACCCATACGGTCCGAGATGGCCACCAAGCACGAACTGGAGATGCTCCGGGCCGAACTGAAGCGGGAGCTGGAGGTCATACGGGCTGCCATCACGAAGACATGAACGCGGGGGCGCGCTTGACACCCGACTTGTGGGCTTTCCAACAGATCCTGCCCCACGTTAACTTAGCAGTCCCGCTTTAGCGAGCCTTGTCCAAAATCTGGGGACTGGACAAGACCGGCCAAACCCAGTAGGGGTCTGGCCCGACAGGAATATGCCTGCCGCCTCCAGATCCGGCTGGGATCTGCCCCGCGTGATATCCCTGGCGTCGCCCGGGGCGTTCCGGGCGGATTATAGCCGCCAGCATCCCGCACGTGGGGGGCGGCACCGCCCCAGCGCCTTCCCGCGGGTATCATGCAGGCAAGGCCCTACACATCGCACAACTTTTACAACCCGTCCGCCCTTATGTGCGCGTGAATACCATTGCGGCCTTGGCGTGTGTGGCCGTGTCGGCCTTGTTCGCGCCCGCCTACGCGCACACCTTGGACTCGGTGGGCGAGTACAGGCTGGAGCTGCAGTGGGCGGTCGAGCCGCCCTACTCGGGGGAGGTCAACACCCTCAAGCTGTACGTGAGCCCGCTGGTTCCGGGCCTGGAGCTGGCCGAGCAGCCATTCCAGAATGGCGTGGAGGGACTAGAGGACACCATAAAGATACAGCTGGCCAACCGGGACTACATGATCACGCTGCTTCCCGAGGCCGACGACTGGATACCCGGACTGTACAATGCCCACGTGAAGGTGCTGAGGCCCGGCTTCTACCAGGCCAACATACTGGGGCAGATAGAGGAGACCGTCGTCAGCCTCTCGATGCATCCGCACGAGGTCCGCGACGCCGGCCACATCACCTTCCCCGGGGACTACGGGGAGATACGCGACATTCTGGTGGCCCAGGAGGCCCTCAGGGCAGAGCAGGAGGTTCTGGGGGCCGGCGTTGAGGCGGCCAGATCTGCCAGCGCGGACCTGGAGGCTGCGGTACGGGACCTGGAGGCGCGGGTGGACGCGCTGGCCGGAGAACAGCCGGATCAGGGCATGGCATACCTGGCTATGGCGCTGGGGGCGGCCGGCATCGTACTGGGCGGTATGGGCGTGCATGCGGCGCGCCGGCGCCCCTGACTACACCTCTATGGACATCTGGTCGGCGGCCGCCGTCACGGTATGGTGTATGCGGCGCGCCTCGGCCAGCGGCGCGGCGTCATCGGCATACCGGGCCGAGAAGTGCGTCAGTATGAGATGCCCGACGCCGGCGTTGCGGGCCAGGGCCGCGGCGCCCGCCGCCGTGGAGTGGCCGGTGGCCCCGGCCCTTCCGGAGTGCTCCTCGGCGAAGGTGGAGTCAAAGATCAGGTGGTCGCACCCCGCAAAGAACCTCTCCAGCCCGGCGGTGGGGCGGGTGTCCCCCGAGTACCCCACGCTCACGCCCGGCCGGCCACTCCCCAGCACGTCGCCGGGGCGCACCGTCCCCGTTACCCCCTGTACCTCCCGGCCCCTCTGCAGCTCCTTCCACAGCGGGCCCTCCGGGACGCCCAGCGCCCGGGCCCTCTCGGGGTGGAACCGCCCCGGCCTGTCCGCCTCCCGGAACAGGTAGGAGAGCGCCGGTATGGTGTGGTCGGCCCGGCACGCGCTCACCGCATAATCCTTGGTGTGGTGTATGGTGCCCTCCCATACGTCGCGGACGGCCAGCTCGAAGGGCGGGCTGAACCGCAGCATGCGCAGGTTCGCCGTAACAAACTCGGCCGTCCCCCCCGGCCCGTATATGGCCAGGGGCCTGCTCCTGCCCTGCATGGACATGGTCTGTATCAATCCGGGCAGCCCCAGGCAGTGGTCCCCGTGCAGGTGCGAGACGAATATGGCCGTCTCCCTGTTCCAGCCCAGGCCCGCCCTGGCGAAGGCGGCCTGCGCGCCCTCCCCCACGTCGAACACCAGCAGGCCCCCCTCCCTCTCTATGCACACGCAGGGGAGGCCCCGGGATGTGGTGGGGACCGCCGCCGCCGTCCCCAGGAATCTGATCCTCGCCACATGCGCCATACCAAACCGGGCGTTATATGCTTGGCCTCCGGACCGGGGTTGTCCACGCTAACGATTCCTCTGCACGATAGTATCTGGAAAAGTCGCAGAAGGCTTAAGAACAATCCGCATCCGGCCGCCCCCACACCGAAACGTTTGTTGATCCCCGGATCCCCGGCGGCCCAATGAA
>JAEFDA010000149.1 GCA_016126025.1 Nitrososphaerota archaeon
ACCCCTTGCCGCGCGCCGTCACGTTGATCCTGTGCAGGATGCCCGGAACCACACCCGCACGCGCGCACACGGCCACGTTGTCCCTCGAACCGTATGCGGCATCTCCGTATACGATATCGGCCGCTGCCGGGTCATTCGGGTGGTCCAACGAGAGCGACACGAGGGGCGAGATAGCTGATGCGAGGCGGTTTTGTTATACTGGATGGCGGGGCGGGGCGCAGTCCTGCTCCCGGCCGGGGCATCCAGCCCGGATCCTTGGAATGGTATGGAGCGTCGTCCGCGCCGCCTTTCGCCCCAACCGCGTCCATGCTCTGACCCAGTAGCGGGCGGAACTCGGCCGCATCACCCACCGACTCGTCGGTGACCGACAGAGCAATTATCTTCATGGTCTGCGTGTCGACCATCACGTGCAATTTCACACCTATGTATGGAACCCCGCGTGCGGCGCGGCTGCGACGTGCTTTGCTGCCAACCGGCGAATGCGCCAACTGAGGTTCCTCTTGCAAGGACAGGTGGTCGCTCCAAATGGCCTAGATCTGGCCCGCGCACCGCACCGTCGCGGCCGGGCGCCCGGAATGTCGGCCCGTAGGGAGGGGGCCCCGACGCCCAGTATATAAACAAAAATCGTTACCATTTCAGGAAGATTTTTTGGAGAATATGTACAAAACAAAAAAAGTCGGTTTAGTTTTCGTTTAGTTCTCATAGTAGGCCGCAGATATCACAGTGACGTGATCTTCGCTGACGAACTTTACGTCGTTGATGCAGACAGCCGCAATATCAGTTAGGCTGGTGTGGCCATCACTGTCAACCGGGTTGATAGTGAATGATACCACACTGCCCACCTCTGCATTGGCGTTAAAGCTGATATGGTCTCCAGACAGGCTGTGCGTACCGCCAAAGTAGTATGGCGTATCCTCCATCACCACGCCGGAACCAGAGACGTCAACGTCACCTGGCTCTTGGTATGAAATGTCTCTAACCTGAAGGCCAGGACATGTTGGGTCGTCGGCTTGCTCCTCCAGAGCAACATAGTGGTTATGGAAGACCGGGTCGTCGGCATCGGCTTGCGCTATGCTATCCTTGACACCAGCATGTGTGGTGGTTACGATGATAGCTTCAAGTCCGGCACTGGTAATAACCCCATAGCCAAATGCTCCACCGGATCCATCCGTCGGAACATCACCACCAGTGTACACGCGTATCTTCTCAAATTCGCTACTGTCTGTTATCACCACCGCCTTGTCAATGTCGCTAAAGCTTGAACTAGACATCATCATGTTATCTCCTTCCATCATGTTATCGCCCATCATCTGGTCTCCTTCCATCTCCTGCGCACTGACAATGCCGCCTACTAATATGGCGCTTACTGCTGCTATTCCAAGAACTGCACCGAGACTGGCTGCACGTATTGTATTGGTCATTGCGACTACCGCTTTTTTTGTTTTTAAAAGTGTATCTTATCTTAGATATTCCCACAAGAGCGGGCGGTGGCCCGGAACGAGGCATAGTATCTCCAAATACCCACAAGGTCCAGCTGACGGCGCAGTAGGGATGCTGCTGGCGCAGCACAATGTACGGCCCGCCGCTGTCGGTGTCCCCAAGGCGGAGAGACAGGCGCCTAGAGGCAGTACCAGAGGAACAGACGCTTGTAGTGCGCGGCGCGGCTGCCCTGTTGCGGGCAAATGCTGGACGTCACAAGGGAATGCGGCGAGGCCACATGAAGCGGTGCAAGAGTATGGTTGCCCGCTTGGTTGCGGGTCCACCTGCGCGGTTCCGCCACCCTTCAGGCAAAGGCGCGCACCGCCCGCGCCAGCTCGGCCCTGTCCCGGGCGGCCGTTATCATCTCCCGGAGACGCGCGGCGCCCTCCACTCCACGGGTAAACCGCATGGCCTGCGACTTTACGGACGGAAACTTGATGTTGTACATTGAGGAAGCGTCCAGATACTCAAAGAAGGCCTCAACGCGGTCGCGGACGCCATACCTCCGGTACGAGCCGGTCTGCAGGTAGTCGTTTATCTGCCCGAACAGGAACGGGTTGCCCATGGCACCCCGACCCACCATCACGTAGTCGCAGCCGGTCTCCTGTATCATGCGGCCGGCGTCCTCGGGCGTGAATATGTCGCCGTTGCCCACCACCGGAACCCTGACGCTCCTCTTCAGCAGCCGGATCAGGGACCAGTCCGAGGTTCCCGAGTAGCCTTGGGAGGCGGTGCGGGGGTGCAGCGTGATCATGCGTATGTTCTCCTCCTGGGCCGTCTGTGCGATATCCAAGAAGAGGTGCCGGTCTTCTTGGCTCACCCCGGCGCGCATCTTGAGAGTGACGGGCAGCTCCACCGACTCGGCCAGTGTGCGGAAGATGCGCCGGGTGAGGCGTTCGTTCTGGAGCAGGGCGGCGCCGGCCATCTGCTTGGTGATGTGGGGGGCGGGGCAGCCCATGTTGTAGTCTATGATGTCAAAGTACGGCTCCACTATGCGGGCCGCCCGGGCTAGCGCCTCCATGTCGGAGCCGAAGAGTTGTACGGACAGCGGCCTCTCCTCGTCGGAATACTCCAGAAACTCCCGTATGGTCCGGCCGCTGCGGCCCAGCGCCCGGTGCCGGGCCACTATGCTGTGTATGCTGGTGAACTCGGTGACCACTAGGGCGGCGCCCCGCCTCCGGGCCATCAGCCTCAGCGCCGGGTCGCTCACCCCTGCCATGGGGGCCAGAAAAGCCCGTCCCTCAAACCGGGGCAGCATCCCCGAGGAGCGGCTCATGGCGCGGCGGGGAGGGCGCCCCCATGGATGCGCGCCGGTTCGCTATTCGGGGCAGCCGTCTGCATCCGAGTCGCCGTCATAGTCTTCGGGGGATGCCGGACACATATCCTCATCGTCTATTATGCCGTCAAGGTCCGCGTCGTGTACGAACCTGGACTGCTCCGGTAGTGTGTCGGGGCAGCCGTCACCGTCCCGGAACTTGTTCCAGGTCTCCGGGTGCAGGGGGCACGCGTCCACCGAGTCGTAATAGCCGTCTGCGTCAGAGTCCGGAAGTCCGGGCCCTCCGGATCCGGCCGCCGGCGTGTCGGGGCAGCCGTCCCAGTCCAGGTACGAGTTGTGCGTCTCTGCCTCGTCCAGGCACGAGTCCCAGCGGTCGTCGACACCGTCGCCGTCGGCATCAGCGAACACGTATCCGGGAGCATCCACGCCGGGCACCGTGTCGGGGCAGCCGTCCTCGTCCATGTGCATGTTGTAGGTCTCCCGCTCCAGCACGCATGCGTCCTG
>JAEFDA010000043.1 GCA_016126025.1 Nitrososphaerota archaeon
CTAGGATGGTCCGGATCGACCGTCTTGGAGGGGTTATTTCATGGATTTATGCACGTCGTGGACAACCCCCTCCGGACCGGCGCGCAACTCAGGCCCGCTGCCAACCTGCGCCGATACTAGAAGCCGCATCCACCGCTGCCGGGCCTGCCGTACGGTCTTTTGGGATGCGCCGCATGGAACGGTCCGACATACGGTCACAGGACCCCAACCATGTCACACGGTGCCGAAACCGGGACGGGCTGCACCATACAGCTGATACGGAACTAGCGTATTTGAGCACGGATGTACCAAATCAAAGATCACAGGCGCGGACCTGACCCCGTGCGAATGTGGGCGGATCTTCGTAGGTTCGCCGGGTCTGGGGATTTGATGTACTTGAGCACGACCAGCCCGGCCCAAGCTGGCGCTGCCACGTACATCGCAATATTCAACGCGATCACGGCTAGGCCTAACAAAACCACCGCCGATTCGGAGCTGCCATCGGTCAGCGTCATGATATGCAGAGAGTAGATCATGGGCGTAACGAGCGCCCCGACCAGGTGCCTGAAGGCGGGATTCTCCCTCTCTAGGTCTGCTATACTTGGGGAGACAGAATAGTAGAGGTGGTTAAACCCGGACAGGAATGCCGCCCCGGACTGGGTCTCCAGCACGACATTGTCCCGCACCTCGCGCAACAGCTGAACCTGCGGCGCAAGCTCGGTACCGTAGGCGGCCGTGGCAATCAGGCAGCCGCCGCCCGGCTGGGTCTCCGCAGACGCTGCGTCGGAGACCATGTTCTGGTAGTTTGGCTCGTTCGCAAGATCTACCAAGATGACGGTCCCGTTGTCGATTATCGTGGCCACCAGTCTTTGGTTGGGTGAGTCGACGGCGATGCTGAACGGGTTGGCGTCCAGCTCAAAGCTGCCCACTATTGCGTTCGTGTCGGTGTCTATGAACTCGACCTTGCCCGCCGCCCCGGGACCGGTGAAGCCGCTCTCTGGCAGGTAGGTAACGTGCAGCAGGCCGTCTGCCTCGTTAAACGCGAGCGCGTGGGTCGGGCCATCCATCTGTATGTCGGTCTCCACCTCTTGGGTGCGCAGGTCAATGACGGCCACATGCGGAGAGGCGTGGTGCGTGACGTACAGCCGGTTGTTGGCTTGGTCCATCGCCATCTGGTCGGGGACGAACCCCGTGTTGATGCTCTTGATCAGGTCATTGGATTCAAGGTCCAGAACAGAGACGTTGTTGGTCTCCCGGTTTGTGACGTAGCCGATATTTCTGATCTCGTCTATGCTGATTAAAAGCGGCGTTCGGCCCACCACAATATTGTCCACATGAGTGTCGGTTTTTGCGTCTATCACGGCAACGTGGTTTACGGTCGTATGGACCGCGTAAAGCAGTTCGGTGTTGGGGTTGTATTCCAAGCCCACCGCGTTTGTCTGGAATGTCACGTATTCCCGTTGGCCGTAGTTTGTGTCGGCTTTGGAGTAGAGCGTAATGTCCGGACTTCCTATGTCGATCTCCCTGATCTTCTCGCCGGTGGTCAGGTCGTAGACGAGCACCGGCGCGTACTCGTCCACTGTTGCATAGAGTTTGTTCTGTTCCTCAACCACTTCCAGAATGATGACGCCCGTCATAGACCCGATGGTATCCACCACCTGCCCAGTATCGGTATCAATGACGACTATTTCCCCGTCCTGGGGATTGGTGACGTACGCCAAGTTGCCCGAGATGTCGATCCAGAGAGCCGAATTGCCTATGTCGATGAGGTCTCTGGACTCTTGGGCGTGTGAGCTGGAGAAGACGGCGGCTACGGAGAGTGCGGCCACCACAATTAACATACGGGCCGCTATCATCGTCGGCATGCTCCTGCTGCGTTTTTTAAACCTAATCGCTCATGCTCAGTATGGTCCTCTCCCTCTCTATGCACACGCAGGGGAGGCCCCGGGACGTGGTGGGGACCGCCGCCGTCCCCAGGAATATGATCCTCGCCGTGCGCGCCAACCATATCGGACATTATATTTTTGATCTTGGGGCCGGCGCGCAACCAGACCCGTTCCCGACTCGTGCCGGGCCGGATCCCAGGATATGCACAATGCAGACGGCCCTACCCACCAGATGGCCCCCACGCTCCGACGGACCATACTGCGTATCCCCTGATATGGCGCGAAGCGGGACCGGCCGTGATATACCAGATTAGGTCCGGAACCGACCCGCGCCGTCGTACGCCACTACGAACCGCCCCTCATGAAGGCAACCCGCCCCGTTCCCAGCCGCGTACCACCTCTTTGCATACAACATTCCAGAACGTGTGGTGGCCGGGGATCCGGACAGGTTTGTGTAGTTGGACAGGTGGCGCCGGGGGGCGGAGACCGGCTACCGGTGCTACGGGGAGATCAGGCCGAGGACCGCTGGCAGGGCCGAGTCGGTCCGGATGCTGCCATTCTCCCATTCTGCCGTACGACGCCTGGGTCATAGCCAGGTGGCTGCACGCGTGACGGCACGGCGGGGTAGCGGGGCGCGAGATCACCGTCCGCCTCTTGGCTGCGCTGTTTGTGGGTACCGAGGACTTCAGATTATACGGGCCGCCGGACACCGGTTGGCGCAGGCCCTCTCCATGCGGGTATATCCCGCGAAGGGCAACGCACCTCCACGGGCACATGCAGACCACATCCCCCGGGCGCCATCACAACATGAGCATTGCGCAACCTGCTCCACGGTACGGTTGGGGCGCCCACAGACATCATAACCAGAAAAATCAGACCGTGGCAGTCCTGCTGGAACGGGCCGTGGAAGAGGATCACAGGGGACAGTTCCAACTACCGGGTTTATGCCCGGAGGTGCCACCCCACCAGCCTTAACTAACCAAAGGACGGCCCACCAACCATGCTGAACGAATTCGCCATGGTCTTCCAGGTAATAATACGTCCCAACCAGGCCTTTGCCACCCTCCGGGACAACCACCACCGGTACTTCCTGCCATCCATCGCGGTGGTGCTGCTGGTCTCCGCCGTGCATGCCGGCCTTGATTCGGCCACGCCTGCAATCGCCGCCATCTTTGGACTGAACATCTTGGGCATCGTCGCCAGCGCGGGCACGATCTACCTCATCGGGAAGGCGCTAGGCGGGAACAAAGACTGGCGAAAGGTATTCACGGTAATCTTCTACATAGAGGCCATCGGCATTCCCTTGGTTGCCGCGTCATTCCTGTTATCCTTCCTGCCCATTAGCTTGCAGGGCGCGGCCTTCGCCATGCTGATCGCGGTTTTGATATGGGGCATCATCATCGGCACCAAGGCCATCAAGGTTCTCAACGGCTTCGGCACCGCCAAGGCCTTCGGCATCCTGATGCTGTCCGCACTAATCCACCTAGCCTGGATAATTCCAATCAGACTGCTCTACCTGTGGCCATTTTCGTTCTAACTATCCATCATGAGACTCCATCGTCATAAACTCTTCAAACCAGGGCGGGTCGTCTTGGCGGCCCGGCCCACTATACGCATTTGAGGTGAGCGGCTCCACGCGGCGGTGAAGACGGACACCCCGCATGACAGCCCATAGCGGGGAGATCACAGAATCGCAGACTTGTGGGATGCCAGGTACACCGGCGGGCTGTACGTCGGCGAGTCACCGCTGCCGTTCACCGAGACGATACCGGAGGAGCTGGGCAAGAACCCGGAGATCCGCTCACGGCGCGGCCTGTGTGTCGGGTGCGGCAACGGCAGGAACTACATCCCCCTCACCAAGGCCGGCTTGGACCTTGGGGGGCTGCATATGTGGGAGGTCGGCCTGAAACAGATGGCCGCGCATGAGCCGTCGCCGGAGCCCGAACTGGTGCGCGCCAACCTCCCCTAACACGGCGGGCGGTTCGGATATGTCATCGCCATACAATCGTTCCAGCACGGCACAAGATCCGTGTCTGAGCGGTACTTCCACCACGCCGCCTCCATGCGGGGCGGCCTCCTGTTGGTGAGGGTGAACAGCACCGACACGACCGTCATGTTCCCGCACCAGGTACTGGAGGAGTCCAGCGCCGGGTTCACCGTGCCGTATCTGGACGGGCCCAAGCGCGGGATACACGTACGGTTCCACACCAAGGAGGGGCTGCTCGGCGTGGCGCGGGAGGCCGGCCTGAGCGTGGTGGGCTGGCCGGTAAGCGTCGCTTCCAGGGAGGCCGAACGGTCCTGATCGTGGAACCAGTGGGAGATAGTTGTGGCGCTGGAGCCACACGGCTGAGTACCGGGCCCATACACCACAAAGCGCCGTGAAGCATTCACGGCCGGATGGCCAGAACCATCGGGGGAGCATGCCGGGCGGCCCCCGCATCCGCGCTGCAGGATAATATTGGGGCCGCCGCATATGGCGCGCATGAAACCAGCCGCGGGCGGCGCCGAGATTAACACGGAAGAAAACGCCGAGCCCGGAGGGGGGCCTCCCGCGCCGGAGGGGAACGGCCCCGAACGTACTGCCTTGGAGATGGCCGGCCGGGGGGACCTCCGCGGGGCCCTGAAGCTGCTCAACGATACGCGGGACCGGGGCGGGATGGCCCGCAGGGATACCATAATCGCCAAGGCGCGGGCCTGCGAGCGCGCCGGGGACCTGGAGAGGGCGCTGCGGTACGCCTACAATTCGGCCGACTCCGACCAGATTAGCCGCACCGAGTTCTCGCTCCTAGCCGAGATACTGTACCGGATGGGCCGCACCGGGGAGCTGGAGGAGTGGTGCCAGGTATGGGAAGACTACGACTTTAGGCAGCAGTACCTGTTCCTGAACCGGGCGCGGCTCATGCACATAAAGGGGGACGCGGCGGGGGCCCGCGTCCATATAGGCGCCATACTGGAGCTGGAGAGGGCGTTCCCTGAGGCGCACGAGCTGCGGGGCGACATGCTGGCCGACGCGGGGGACCGGCGGGGCGCCGTCATACAGTACAGCAGGGCGCTGGGGCTTGACCCCGCCATGGTATACGTCCACATAAAGAGGGCCGAGGCGCTCATGGAGATGGGCAGGTTCGGCGACGCGGCCTTGGCATGCCGGCGCGGCTTGAAGGCGAGGCCGCGCAACAGGAGGCTGCGGGAGATACTGAGGGCCGCGCGCAGCGCCCCGGCCGGCTGAGCCGACCGCCGCATGCCCATTCATATTTGGCAGCGCCGGATCCCACCCGTGGCAGGCGGGCAGGACTCTGGGGGGTACAGGGTGGACGAGTTCGACATGGAGAACCCCCACCAGCACATGCACGACTTTCTTGACAAGCTGAGCCGGGAGGCCGAGGCCGGGCGCGGGGACGAGATGGTGAGGACGCTGCGCGACAGGGGTAAGGACGAGCTGGCCAAGCTGGCAGATGCGTTCATACGGCGACCGTGGAGGGACGCATACTTTGACACCGCCGACGCCGTCAGAGAGGCCGCCGACGCCGGGGACCTGGCCGGGGCGCTGGCCATCATAGACCAGAAGCGGGCCGAAGGCGCCCTGACCGCCGGAGAGGCCCTGTACGCCAAGGAAGAAGCCTATGAGCGCGCCGGCAACCTGGAGGGGGAGCTGGAGGCGCACGAGGAGAGGGTGAAGGCGGATCCGGGGGCGGTGAGGTACGGGTCCAAGGCCGATATGCTGTACCGGCTGGGCCGCACCGGGGAGCTGGAGGAGTGGTGTGGCGCATGGGCGGGGTCAGACCACGACCGGACAGAACTCTACCTGAACCGGGCGCGGCTCATGTATATCAGGGGGGACGCGGACGGGGCGCGGAGGCACATCAGTGCCATGCTGACCCTGGAAGAGTTCAACCCCGAGGCGCACGAGCTGCGGGGCGACATGCTGGCCGACACGGGGGACTGGAGGGGCGCCATACTGCGGTACAACAGGGCGCTGGACCTCGACTACAACATCATATACCCCCACATAAAGAAGGCCGAGGCGCTCATGAGGATGGGGAGGCCCGACTCGGCCGCCCTGGCCTGCCGGCGCGGCCTGAAGGTGAGGCCCGCCAATGCTAGGCTGCGGAGTATACTGGAGGAGGCCGGCGGGCAGGGCGGTTAACTTGGCGGTCCGGCGCCGGCGGGTGGGGTACGCGCGGCGCGCACGTGTTCAGGCCCCCCACGAGGTATGACTCTCGGACCCTGCCTGTTGCCGCCTGGTGCCTGCTGCCGGACACCACGGCCAACGGCTGACACCAACAGCCATTACATGACGGGGCACCACCTGCCGGACACCGTTCGGGGGACCTGAACGCGTGCGCCGTGAAGAATTCATGGCCATCGCCAGTTTAATATTGGGACGCGGGGACCCCGCCCCCATTGGCGTTTGAGAGGGGCAGCCTCATACTGGTGGAGTACGCCGCGAGGCTCGATGACGGTACCGTGATAGAGGCCGCCAACCACGGCGGCGATGCCCCCGAAGGGGTACGCAACTTCAGCTCCGAGCCCAAGCTGGTGTCGGTGGGGGACCCGTCGTACCCGGTTCTTCGAGGCTTTGACCGGGCGCTGGCCGACGCGGAGGTGAACGCGCCCCGGACCGTGACCATACAACCCGCCGACGCATACGGGGAGCGGCGGCGCGACAAGGTCAAGATGATAACCGCCAGGAAGCTGGGCAAGGACGCCGACAGGTACACGGTGGGCGACACGGTGGAGGTGAACAACAGCACAGGCGTGATACTCTCGATGGGATCCGGGAGGGTCCGGGTGGACTTTAACCACATATTCGCGGGCAAGTCCATCACGTACGAGTTTACGGTGCTCAAGCAGCTGGAGTCGGACACCGACAAGATAGAGGGACTGCTGGCGCAGGCCGGGCTGCTGGAGGATTATGATCCACTACATGAGTCCGGGGAGGATCCAGACGAATTGGACGACCTGACGCCGGGAGGCGAAGACTCCACCGACGAGGACCTGGACGCTGTCCTCAAGGACGACCTCGGCGGTGAGGACTTGGACGATGATCTGGACGAGGACCCGGACGCGCCCGGCGAGGGCGGCGACTCCGCCGACGACGATCTGGACGATGACGAGGACCTGGACGACCTTGATGATCTGGACGATGATGAGGACGACGAGGATGATCTGGACGATCTGGATGACGAGACCGCGGACAGCCCGGCCACCCCCGGCTACACCCTGGCGGATGGCACCCTGACGGTGGCCGTCCCCCCCTCACTACACCGGGACCCCAAGCTCCAGGACAAAAAGTACCTGATCCAGATGGACCTCTTCAGGTTCGTACCGCATCTCAGGGTGGTGCGCTTCCTGGAGACGTACCACAACGCCGCCATCTGAGCGCCACACATATCACAGCACGCCGGTCCGCACCGCCAGATCCCGGGCCAAGTCGTGGTCCAGGTTGGCCTCCCGCAGTATCGTATATCTTTCTGGCCTCAGCTCTTGGGCGGTGCACAGCGCCTCTATGACCTCGGCCTCGCCCAACCCCACCTGGGCTGCAGATGTGGGCGCCCCCACGTCCCGCAGCGCCCCGGCTATACTCTCCCAGTCCAGGCCGTGCAGCTCGGCCATCATTATGGAGCCCAGGCCGCACTTCTCGCCGTGCAGCCCCCGCCCCGGCGCTATGCGGTCCAGCGCGTGCGAGAAGAGGTGCTCGGCCCCCGAGCAGGGCCGACTGCTCCCCGCTATGCACGAGGCCACCCCGGCGCTGATCAGCGCCTCGACCACCATCCGGGCGTCGGTGCCGCCCTCGGCGAAGGCGGCGGCGTTCTCCATCACTATGTCGGCGGACATGCGCGCCAAACTGGCCGAGTATATCCCATAATACTCGCCGGTCCGCCGGTGGCCCAGCCTCCAGTCGGACACCGCTATTATGTTGGCCACCAGATCGCCGCACCCGCTGGCCAGCAGCCGGGCGGGGGCCCTCCTTATCACGTCTATGTCCACGAATACCCCCAGGGGGGCCGAGACCACCACAGAGTGGGGGCGCTCGCCTCTCACCGACGCGAACGGGCTGGCCATGCCGTCGTGCGAGGCGGCCGTGGGCACGCTTACATATGGCATATCTAATCCGGCGGCGGCCGCCTTGGCCGCGTCGACGGACCTGCCGCCGCCTATCCCCGCTATTATACTAGTGTGGTCGGCCCGGATCTCCTCCCGTATCCGTTCCACCGAACCGGCCGTATTGTCGGAGGTGTGGTGCCACACGTATGGCATCCCCGCCTCGTATAGCGACCCCTCTACTATACCGCCCACCGCCGACCTCACTTGTGGTCCGGACACCAGCGAGGCGCCGCCGCCGGCCAGCGACACCAGAAACCCCCCTATATCCGGCATGTTCCCCTCGCCTATCACTATGCGGCGGGGCAGCTCCATGGAGTGGGACGGAGCCATCACTCCCATGCGATTCTAAAGTTATTTAAAAGGGTGTCAGCCGACCCCACCATACAAGGTGTTCTTTTGGAAGCCATACAAGACAAGGTCCTGCACGGGACCACAACGGTGGGAATAAGAACCGGCGAGGGGGTGGTACTCTGCGCCGACATGAGGGCCAGCGCCGGATATTTCATCGCCAACAACAACACCATGAAGATACAGAGGATAGACGCCCACGCGGGGCTGACGCTGGCCGGCGGCGTGGCCGACGCCCAGAACATAGTGGACGTGCTCAGGTACCATGCCAACATGCACCGCCTGCGGCGCGGCTCGCCCATTCCCATACGGTCGCTGGCCCGGCTGACCTCGCTGCTGTTCCACCAGAACAGGGGCTACCCGTTCATAGCGGACATACTGGTGGGCGGGTACGACAGCGGCCCCGCCCTATACAACATAGACATGTTCGGCTCGGTGGAGTCCAAGCAGTTCGTCACCACCGGCAGCGGCTCGCCGGTGGCGTATGGGGTGCTCGAGGACGAGTGCCACAATGAGATGACCATGGCCGACGCCAAGCGGGTGGCGCTGACCGCGGTCAAGGCCGCCATAGTCAGGAATATAGGCACCGGGGACGGCATCAACATAGCCGTCATGGACAGGGAGGGGTTCCGCCTGCTGGCCGACGAGCAGAAGAGGGCCGTCATACAGCTCTAGTGCGATGCAACGAAAGAACGGCCAGAAGGAGCCGCCCAGCCAGAACATAATGGCCACCATCCTGCGCAGCATACCCCAGGGGGCCCACGTCACCAAGATAGAGTACGAGGGCCCCAGCATCGCCATATACACCAGCTCCCCCAAGTTCTTGCTGGGGCAGAACAAGAAGCTCTCCACCCTGGTCTCGGCCATCAAGAAGCGCATAGTGGTGCGGACCGACGATTCGATACGCCGCCCCCAGGCCGAGGCGCAGAAGGCGCTGGCCGCCCGCGTCCCAAATGACGCCGACCTGCGGGGCACCTTCTTTGATGACGCCATAGGCGAGGTTACAATAGAGGTCAAGCGCCCCTGGCTGCTGGCGCGCAACCCCCGCTTCAACCACAACGATATCACCGAGGAGATCGGGTGGCGCATCCGGGTGCGCAAGGCGACCACCACCCAGTCCAATACAATCCAGACCATAAACTCCACCCTCAAAAAGTCCAGCGTTGAGCGGACCAAGCAGCTCAAGCAGATAGGCGATGAGATATTCCGGCCCAGGCTGTTCCCCAGGTCCGAGGTCTCCCTGCTCACATTGGGGGGGTTCGGCCAGGTGGGCCGCTCCTGCATGCTGCTGACCACTCCCGAGTCCCGCATATTGTTGGACTGCGGGGTGAACCCGGGGGCGCGGTCCACCGGCGAGGCCTACCCCAGGCTGGACTGGGCCAATATAACACTGGACGAGCTGGACGCGGTGGTAATAGGCCACGCCCACCTGGACCACACCGGATTTTTGCCCGTATTGTGCAAGTACGGGTACAGGGGCCCCATATACTGCACCGAGCCCACCTTACCCATGATGAATCTGATACAGCTGGACGCCATAAAGGTGGCCAACGCGCAGGGCAAGGTGCCATTGTATGCGGACCGGGACGTGCGGCAGGTGATGAGGCAGGCCATAACCCTGCCATACAATACTGTAACCGATATAGCGCCGGACATCAAGCTCGTGCTGGCCAATGCCGGCCACATACTGGGCTCGGCGCTCTGCCACTTCCACATAGGGAACGGGGACCACAACTTTGTGTACTCGGGGGATCTCAAATTTGGTAAGAGCATACTGTTTGAGGCCGCCGACTGGCGCTTCCCCAGGGCCGAGACGCTGCTGATAGAGAGCACATACGGCCTGAAGGAGGACATCCAGCCCTCCCGCCAAGAGGTCGAGTCCGCGTTCGTGAGTGTGGTGAACGGGACGCTGGCCGACGGCGGTAAAGTGCTGATACCGATACCGGCGGTGGGCCGCGCCCAGGAGATCATGATGGTCATAGACCACTACATGAAGGGGGGCGGGATGGTCGAGGCGCCCGTGTTTACCGAGGGGATGATATCGGAGGCCTCGGCGATACACGAGGCATATCCGGAGTATCTGGCGAGGGAGCTGCGCCAGAAGATACTGGAGACCGACGACAACCCGTTCGATTCCGAATATTTTACAAATATAGAGCACGGCGACGCCCGGGGGGAGGCGATGCGGGAGGACTCCCCGGGGATAATACTGGCCACCTCCGGGATGCTGGAGGGCGGGCCCGTACTGGAGTATTTCAAGCATATCGCGCCACATTCTCACAACAAGATACTGTTTGTGTCATACCAGGTGAACGGCACCATGGGGAGGCGGGTGCTGGACGGCGCCCGGCAGGTCTCCATGATGGGTCGGGGCGGCAAGATAGAGGCGGTGTCGATAAACGCGGGTATCGAGAAGCTGGACGGGTTCAGCGGCCACAGCGACTACAACCAGCTGATGTCGTTCGTGCAGAAGCTGAGGCCCAAGCTCAAACGTGTTCTGGTGAACCACGGCGAGAGGCGCAAGTCCGAGAACCTGGCCTCCAGCATACGGAGGTTGTACCGGCTGCCGGCCCACAACCCCCAGGTCCAAGAGGCCGTCAAGCTATTTTAGGTCGTACTGGGGCTTCCATATCTGGACGGCGGCGGGGGTGACCAGTATGCGCTCCTCGCCCAGTCTGGCGATGTCGGCGCCCTCGGTCCGGGCCGCCGCATACAACTCGTCGACCAGCTTCCGCAGCCCCTCCAAATCTTTCTGGGCCATGGGGCCCACCCGCACTATCAGTATCATGCCCATCTTGATGTCCTTCTTGATCATGTCGATGTCGGTGTGGTCGCGGACGGTCATGGCCTTGAGGTAGATGGTCTCTGCC
Source organism: Nitrososphaerota archaeon (assembly GCA_016126025.1). GTDB lineage: Archaea > Thermoproteota > Nitrososphaeria > Nitrososphaerales > Nitrosopumilaceae > VYCS01. The sequence continues at coordinate 11,189 of JAEFDA010000043.1, forward strand.
ATGGGGTGTGGTATGGGGCCCCCGCACAAAAATCTTTGCATTTTGGGGCATGTAGCATCCTAGAATCATGTTGGGTCCTGACGTAGCCCGTACACTGAATGAGTCTGCCTTTGGGAATTGGATCTGACTGTCAACTAGGGCGAAACGGTCCTGTTCTTGATGAAACCATCTTGATGATCGTATGAAAGGCTTGACTAATCGGTGTGCAGCTTGTAGTATCCGAAAATCATGTCGCACCCCCGCCTTGGCCATCAGCAGTTGATGTCCGCCTCCATGGCGGGCCTTCCAGCGGGGCGCCGTGTGTGCGCCCTCCCGGTCCTGCTGTACTCAGCCACTGCTGCTGGACGTGTCGTTGCACCACGCCGAGTTCCCCGGCCACCACCAGAGTACTCCTGCCCTTCTTCAGTTGCCGGATGGCATACCGGATGCTCCTGTCTGTAAGCTTTGGCTTCATCTTTTCGCTCGATCCATGCAGCTTGCTGCAGTCTAGCCGCGCATTATTAGTCTCGCCTAAGCGACATGATTCTCGGATGGCACAGTCTTTTTACAAGTTACAACCAGAGCGCTGGGCTCATAAACGTTGGACAACCCGGCCTATCAACAAGGATAATTAGATGACCGCTCAACATCAGCCATGACAAAACCTCCTCCCAGCGACGATCTGGAGGTGGGATTGGCCGTCGAGATAGAGATGAAGGGAGACCAGGGCACCGGCAGGCTGACCTACGGAACAATAGTGGTGATTCTTACACTCGACAGGCACCACCCCCACAGCATCAAGGTCAGGCTGCAGGACGATCAGGCGGGCCGGGTCAAGAAAGTCGCTGGCCTCACCACAGAAGAGCTGGCGCGCTTGTCCATGGACTTGGACATAAAACCCATCCCAAAGATCGAGGACAAGCATAATAAGTTCGAGTTCTACCAGTATGATGTACGCATAGAAAATCTGACTTCAGGTGCGGTGGAGAGCCGAAAAGCCGCCGAAGGGATAACGCGCTCTGTGCGTAAGCGGTTTGCCGTCGCTATGTGCGCATTCGGAAACGACAGTCCGCGAGGATTCGTCCATCTGAGGATACGGGTGGACGGGACGCTGGGCGGCCTTGAAAGAGACAAGAAGATGGACAACTTTGCCGACTATGACTACTCGTTTGCCAACCACATAAGGAATACGCTAGAAGCCTTTCTATGGGATAGGGTACTTATCATGAGGAACATACGGATACGGTTCCGGCGCGCGGATGGCAAAACAATATGCACGGTCCGAGTGCTGCCCGCCGCCCGCCCACTGTACCTGCATGCTGCCAAGGAACAGACGTTCTACGTCCGCAGCTCCACTCCGCGCGCAGAGAGGCTCGCCGACCCGCAGGTGCAATTCAGGCATATCAAGTCGAGGTTCCCCGACTACGGGTGAGGGTGGATGACCAGGCTTTACCGCAGCCCTCTGTTCGAGCACATCCGCAAATACCTCCTTGGTACTCCAGCGCGCGAGACGGTGTTCTTGTTTGTCCCGTACATACAGGCGGGAGTGCTGGCAAGGCTCTTAGACAATATCGAAAACAGGACTGTAATAGTGACAACTTGGGAGCCAGAGGATATCCTGTCTGGTGCATCTGATCTGGCCGTATACCCGTACTGCCGGGAGCGTGGCATCGCCCTGTACGTGAGCGAGATGATGCACCTAAAGGCTTACTCGGCGGGACTCAGCAGCGCCATTATAGCGACCGGAAACGTGTCCCGGCGTGGCCTCATGCCGGGAGGCAGCTATGAGGCGGCCGTAGCGGTGGAACGTCTCACAAACGAGGACCGGCTCTTTTTTGAGACTATACGTGCAAATGCTAGACTGGTGGATGATGTGGCGTACTCGGAGATTAGCACTTGGGTGAAGCTCAACGCGCTGGATGCGGCCAAGACACCAGCACTGAAGGATGTGCTGTCGGCGCCCAACAGGGATGATTTTTCGGTATCGGCCCTGCCGATGACACACAGCGTGGATGCTCTAGCGGCTGGGTATGCGAGGATCCGCGCCGGACAGGACCCGTCGGACGACCGGGATGTGTCAGCGTGCATATTCCACGACTTGGCGAATTATTCGGTACCCCTAGGGCTATCCGATGGCAAGTTCAGGCGCGAACTGTCCGGCCGGTTCTTTTCGCACCCGTTCATCCGCAGGATAGATGAGTTTATCGCCCCAGAGGCGTATTTTGGGCGCATCAAGGAGTGGATACAGAACAACTGCACCGATGTGCCGGTCCCGAGCAGACGCGAGCTTACCGGAAACGTGCAGGTGCTGTACGACTGGTTTGTTGCGCTGGGTAGCGGAAAGTACGGTGTTGATGTGCCTGGGCGGCGGTCACAGAGACTGTACAAAAAATAAGACTTACTGCTATTCGACGTTTGGCTCCAAGAAGGATTCGAGTACCGAACCCCAACTGTATCTCAAATCTGCGATCTGCTTTCTCTTCTTGTCGTCTAGTGTCTCGTCTTCGAACCGTCCCCACGATGCAAGAAGCAGCCTGAGTCCTTCGCGTGCTCGGCGTAGTCTCATGTTGGCATCGGCCAAAGTGATGTTCTCCGGCACTTCGCCCAATACTTCAACCAGATTTTTGTATGCAGCATGGTCGACGTTAAGTTTGATGTGTATAACGCCAGACTTGGGAGTTACGTCAAAAAATTGCGTTCCGGACAGTGTTGTGGTAGTCCAAACGAACTTGTCATGTTCCTGAATTATGACACGCGCCTTGTCTTCAGCTTCTTTTTCTGGGTTGCCGGCATCGATCAAAACTTTTTTGATGTCCTGCGCACGCTCCTGCTCGGGTTTGGTTTCAGTCTCGTCACTACGTCCCTTGTGGCCCTCTTCCTTGCGCCTCTGCACCACTACATCTTCCGGTTTGGGATGGCTGTCTTGGTGCCGCCGGGTTTTGGTACCTTTCTTGTACAGCTTATTCTGCTCATTGAGTTGACGTATACGCGGCCATATCTTTACTATGAGTTCAGCCATTGCCGCGCTTATCACATCGCCATCGTTCTTTAACTCGCTTATACGCTCCCGCTCCCCCTTATTTCCGATAACCTCTTTAATATTCTTCGCTATATCAGAAAAGTGTGTTGCACCCTGTTTGCTGTTAGTAACTCCAAAAAAATCGTCTAGCGCCGGTGGGAAATCCACCTCACATCCCCACCACCTATCAGTCGGATCGTAGCCGCTCAATAGATTCGTGTCCAAATCCAGCTCCCGGTTGGCCCTTATGATTGATATGCCAGCATTCGCGCCAGCATGCTTGCCGTGCGGAGTAGAGCCAGGCGGATTGTCTTTTTCACGTACCTCCGGCTTTACTATGGAATATCTTACGGTAACAACGTGCTCTGCGCCGTCTATCTTTATCGGAATCTTGTCTTCCCACCGATCGCCGTCTTTCTGAAACATAGGTTCCTGTCCCCATTTGCCAGGCGTAGATGACGGCGCCATAAGATACATCGGATCGTTCGGAACAACGTAACGTTCACTTGATTCGGAGTCATTGTCTGGGCTAATGCCGCCACCCTCGTACTCGTAAGCCGCCATACGTATCCGAACGTCGTTGACAAGGTATTTCCTGTAAAGGCGTCCAATTAACAATTCTGAATGCTTGAATATGGTGCTAGCTCTCTTCCACGCGCACCTGTCTAGATTGGACCAAATAATCAACGTACCGGACGTTTTAGACAGGTGCTTTGCAGCCTTTTTCCATTGGGCTGGAAGCGACTTTCTTGTTGGCGCCGGAACCTCATCTTGGCCTCCTTTTACTCGATCGAGGTCTAGGTAGGTGTGTATTGTATTGTTCGCCGACTTGGTCCACGAGTACGCGTCCACACGCCTACATTGAGATAGCGACGAAGCCGGCAAGCCAACACCGAATTTTCCTATGCCTCCCGTGTCTCTTCTAGTTCCATCACCGAACCTTAGCGCTCTCCTGAGTTTTTCCCCATTCATTCCACTACCATCATCAAGTATGGCGATTTGGGAAACAGTAAAGCGCTTGGTGTCGTTGTTCCATTCACTTAAGCATATCAATTCCACGTGCTTTGCCTTTGCTTCAATTGAATTGTCAATAAGCTCGGCTACCGCGTGAGCTGGATTCTTGTAGCCGCCATACCGCAGTGACTCTATCAGGTTCATACCAGATAGTATCTTGTAATTGCTAGCCATGCTACCATACATCCTCCCAGTTTGAAAACGCATCAGTAACGTTGCCAAACCCCTGCAGACTGGTGTCGACCACCGTCACTATTGTACAGTATTTGTTGCCGCCTGCCTTTGGGCCGCGTATGCACCGCCCCACCATCTGGCTGTAAAGCACTAGGGATTTTGTTGGACGTGCGATCACCACTGCTGATGTCTTAGGTGCGTCAAACCCCATACTGAGGATGCCATAGTTGCACAATATTTTAACGTTTGTTGGGCGTTTGTAGTCCTCAATGATTCTTTTCCGGACTGCTGGTAGTGTCTTGTTCGTAATATGATTGGATGCTAGTTCACGCGCATTCAGAGCAAACGAAATGTCTCTGGCATGATCTACCGTAGCACCGAACAAGATTATGCGCTCATGCCCCTCGGCTACCAACCTTTCTACCGCCTGTATAATCTTGAGATTCCGGGCTTTCTCCCCCGCTAGCCTTTTTAACACATCTTCTGGTATATCTAACGCGTTGGAAATTTTGGAGCGTTCGGCATCAGTCAAGACACCACTGTAATCGATCTGTCTTTGTGTAGGTTTGGCTATGTAGCCATGCCTAATCAGGAAATCTACCGGCGAGCCGGGTGTCTTGATTGTAACCTTTCTGCTGTTGAAGAATTCCGAGAGCTCCCTATCCATGTCAACGTCATTCCACGTTCGTCCTGGCGTGGCACTGAGCCCCATTAACCGCGAATCGTCCACATGTCTTTCAATAAGCGTTTGAAGAATGAACTTATAGGTGCGCGCCACTGCTTGGTGAGCCTCATCCATCACGACAAGCGAGGCCCTGTCTGCCAACGTAGCAAGAAAAACTGTGTCCTTCTTTGCTGCCTCGTACATCTTTTTCAGACCGGCCACCATGAAAATTCCTTCATGATCTTTTGTGAGGGTAAGAATATCTGGCATCTTCCTGCCGTAAAACCGTACTGTCTGTACCGGCCGATCGCCTGCAGCCGCCCACATGCGTTGGAATTCGTCGACGGCCTGGTCACATAATTCTTCGTTGTAAGAGAGCCACACCACAAACACTTCCCGTTTTTCGAACATGTACGATGCCACAACACGCATGGCGGTACGTGTCTTGCCCGCACCGGTTGGCATGTGTAGCATGATGCGGTGCCCTGGCCCCTCAAGCTCCTCCCTAACCTCTTTTACAGCTTCTAGTTGATGTGGAAACAGCCCCCTGCCAGGCAGTATCTCCTCCACATCATTTGTCTCAACTTCTGGTTCCGGTTCTGGAATTGCTTCTTCAAAAAATTTGAACAATTTGCTTTCTTTTTCGCTGTTTTTGCGTATGCGTGCCCGGAGCAGTTCTCTATATGGGTTGTTGCCTTGAAGGGCTAACGAGCTGGCCAACATTTTTGCCTCCTCTGGCCGCAGCGCCTCAAGGAGCAGGTTTCTGGTGGTTCTCTGGCGCAGCATCGCGTCTGGCGGCACCATTTTTAGAATCATTCTGCGTAGCCGGTCTGGCTGTAGAAGGTCACGGTTCAGCGTAGCCAAAATGTCAAACGCGGGCTTGCTGATCAATTTGGACAACTCGTCTTCATCTAATCGTAAAAGAATTGATTCAATCTTCAACGTGGATCACAAATGGCAGACGGTACACGGCGTTGTCTCGTCGTCATCATCTAGCGCATCGGACAATACCTCCATCAGCGGCAAGTTCTTGCGCTTCTTCTTGGCGCGCTCCATGCTTTCGGCGTGTCGCCTCATTATCTCGTCGCGGCGCCCCAACAGCTCGGTCAGCGTCTCGCCGTCAGACCAAGTGTACTGCCTGCCCTTCATGCCGCTTGCAGCAAACGACGCGTCCCCGTCTAGCCCCGCATCCTTGAGCGTCTTCTGCTCTATGGCAACGGCCTTCTCGAACAGTTCGGGGTGGTTGTCGGCCAGCCCGACCCACTCGGCCTTTCTCTGGAAGAAGCAAAAGTAGCATCCGGATCTGGTCCGCCACTTATAATACTCAGGCAGGTTTATCCCCGCATCCTCCAGTATACGCACCACTCCAGCGTGGTCGATGTCGTCCTCAACGAACGGAAAGCGCGTCTTGATGTTGGGTTTGGTGGATACGTACCCCTTGCGGTTGGACTCGTCGGCGCGTATTGCTACGTATGATACGGCATCCTCCTCTCCTATCCACTCCTCCAGCGGCTTTATCTTCAACAGGCTGGTGCACCACCTCATCTGGGGTGACGGCAGCGTGCCCCGGAACACCTCGAAATAGTGGGCAAAGTTGCGTTCCGCGTTCAGGCGCGCTATGGGCTTGCCCAGCACCGCCTCGAGCTTCGCTAGATACCTGTACGTCTCGGGCAACTCTGCCCCCGTGTCACAAAAAAAGTACTCCATGTCCGGGGTCCTCCCGCAAGGATGGGTGATAGGTAGAGGGATCTGCCTCTACGATCTTAAACAATCCGTCGGA
>JAEFDA010000049.1 GCA_016126025.1 Nitrososphaerota archaeon
AGCGCGGCAGGTTGGTGGGCCGAAGGCATTACCAGCGACGCCGAGTTCGTCGGGGCCATACAGCACCTCATCAAGATTGGCACGATACAGGTGGACGCACCCGGCGAGGCGCAGGTCGAAGACCCGCGCATGGCCGAGCTCCAAGAGCAGCTGGAGGCATGCGCGCAGTATGCGAAGGCGTACCAGAGGCTGGATTGCGAGGATGCCGTGGAGCAGCAGATCACCCGACTCCAGTACGAGACCGAGGCCGTGCCATACCGGGTGGGACCTGTCATCTACTACTACCCCGGGGCGCACCTGGAGATGACCGATGGCGGCCAGCCCCTGCTGACCATACGCATGCTGGCGGTCAACGACGGTACAGACAACATTACGCTGTCCTGCACGGGTCCGGCCATATGCAACTACGACGTCACCGACGGCTCTTTCGCGTACAAGTACGCATCCACCGACTTTACCAGCGGTAGCATCACCATAAAACCGGACGACGCCGAGGAGTTCGAGATGGTATTCGGACCCAACATCGGATACGGCGGCACCACCTTCGTGTACGATCCGGCCAAGGAGTACCACTTCCGCATAAACGAGTCATTCGGATCCGCGTCCATACTCCTGGATCTGGAATAGATCGTATGGTTTTTTCAAAAAAAATCCGGCGGCAAAAAGATAAAACGCCGCCCCGTCCAGCCCGCGCATGGACACGCTGCCGCCCCCGCTGGACTGGGGGGACGTCGAGGGCCGCATGTGCGCCTTTCTGGACCACGCGTTGGAGGCGGCCGGCGCCGACGGCTTCGTGCTGGGACTGAGCGGCGGTGTGGACTCGGCGACCGTCGCCTACCTGGCCGCCCGGAAACACAGGGACAAGATGCTGGGGGTCCTGATGCCGGACGCGTCGGTGACCCCCCGCAGCGAGACCGACGACGGGCTGCTGGTGGCCGACACCTTGGGCATCAGACATACCACCGTTCCGCTGGATATCATAATGGAGGCATACACGGCCGGCCTGGGCGGCGGGAGGCGCGCCCTGGGCAACCTGAGGGCGCGCACCAGATCTGCCATACTATACCACCACGCCAACTCCGACAACCTGCTGGTGCTGGGATCCACTGACCGCAGCGAGCACCTGCTGGGATACTACACCAAGTTCGGGGACGGCGCCTCAGATGTCGTTCCCATCATATCTCTGTACAAGACGCAGGTGCGCGGGCTGGCCGGGCACCTGGGTGTTCCGCCCCACATAGCGGCAAAGAAGAGCAGCCCGCACCTGTGGCCGGGCCACGACGCCGAGGACGAGCTGGGGGCCACCTACGACACCATCGATCGCATACTGTACGGCGCCCACGAGTTGGGCCTGCCGCCGGAGTCCTGCGCCCGGCGCGCCGCCGTTCCCGTCCGGACGGTCCGCCGCATACTGGGAATTGTAGAGCAGAACCGCCACAAGGGGGAGGGGCCGCTCAGGCCCCCCATGCCATGAACATACACGACACCCTCAGCGGCGACACCCTCCCGCTGAGGGACGGTCCGGTCCGGATATACCTGTGCGGCGTCACCGTATACGACGACACCCACATAGGGCACGCCCGGACCATCGTGGTCTTTGACGTCCTCAGGAGGTTCCTGGCGGAATCGGGCAGGAGCGTCACCCTGATACAGAACTTTACGGATATAGACGACAAGATAATCGACAGGGCCGCTGCAGAGGGCGCAGACCCGCTGCAGCTGGCCGAGCGGTACATAGCCAGGTACCACGAGGACTTTGACCGGCTGCACGTGAAGCGGGCCGACGCGTACCCCCGGGCCACCGCCTACATGGGCCACATCATATCCATTACCGCCTCGCTTATAGAGTCCGGCCACGCGTATGTAGTCGACTCTGGCGTATACTACTCGGTGGAGTCATTCCCCCGGTACGGTAGGCTCTCGGGGAAGGACACCGGCGAGATGATGACCGGCGTCCGAATAGAGCCGCAGGAGGACAAGCTCAGCCCCCTAGACTTTGCACTCTGGAAGAGGGCCCAGAAGGGGCCTCTCTGGGACAGTCCGTGGGGGCCGGGCAGGCCCGGGTGGCACATAGAGTGCTCGGCCATGAGCCTAAGCTGTTTGGGGGAGGACTTTGAGATACACGGGGGAGGCAGGGATCTCATATTCCCCCACCATGAGAACGAGATCGCCCAGTCGGAGGGGCACACCGGCGGTCGGCAGGCCCGCGTCTGGATGCACACCGGAATGGTCACCATATCCGGCCAGAAGATGTCAAAGTCGCTGGGAAACATCAAGTCCACCCGCGCCCTGCTGGACAGGTGGGGCCCCAACGTCCTCAGGCTCTTCTGCCTGTCGGGCCACTACTCAAAGCCCATAGACTACTCGGCGGAGCTGCTTGCCGAGTCCCTAACGCTGTGGAGGCGTCTGGAGGCCTGCCGCTACACGCTGGAGCAGGCGGCCGGCGGCGAGGGCGGCGGGGCGGCCCGGGAGTGGGCCGAACGCTTCGACGCAGCCATGGCCGCGGATCTCAACACGCATGAGGCCATCGTGGCCATGACCGAGATGGCCAAGAGCGTCGGCGAGATGGCCGCCGGTGGAAGGCTGGGGACAGGCGAGGCAGCGGCCATCCTGTCTGAGCTCGACAGGATGATGGGGATAATGGGACTGCGTGTCGCCAGACCGCCCCCTGGCGCCGCGATAGACGGCCGCGTGGCCGAGCGGCGGCAGATGCGGCTGGCCGGCCGGTACGCAGAAGCCGACGCCGTCCGGGAGGAGCTCCGGGGCGATTCCGTGGAGCTGCTGGACTACAGCGGCCGCACAATCTGGGTGTGCAGGGAGCAGATACCCGGCGAGGATGCGCCGGACCAGGCGTGATTGGCACTAGAATGTAAAACAAGTACCAACTTAATACCTCCCAGATAGAATGCCAGAGCGGTGGCGTACATACGCGTCAAGAAGATCGGCTCGGCCGAGTACCTGTACCTGGTGAAGAGCGTCTGGGACAAGAGGCGGGGGACATCCCGGCAAGAGATCATAAAATATCTGGGGTTGGCGCCGGATCTGGCCATCGGGGACATACCCGAGAAGTACAGGGGAGACGCCAAGGTACTCGAGTTTCTGGCATCGCGAAACGGCGGAGACGCCGACGGCGTCGCGCGCGCCCGGGAGAGGCTGTACTCGGCCCTGACCCGCAACAACCTGGACGGGGCGCTGGCCGTATATGAGGAGGTCTCGGCGGCTCCCGGAACCGTGGAGGCCTTCTTCGATACGGTGTTCAGGCCCGTGATGCAGGACATAGGCCAGAGGTGGGCGGAAGGCCGGATAGACATCACCGCCGAGCACGTAGCCAGCAATGTGGCCAACTCGGTGGTGAGGAGAGTCCGCGACAGGAGAGCCTCCCGGCGCGGAAAGACCAGCGTGGTACTCTGCGTGCCCCCCGGCGAAAAGCACCACATGGGATGCGACGTGCTGGAGACGTACCTGGCATCCCGGGGGTTTGTGGTGTACAATCTGGGATACGAGATGCCGAGCGAAGAGGTGATGGAGTTTCTGAAGCGGAACAGGCCGGACGCGGTGGCGGTGTCGGCCTCCGGCGAGTACAGCCTGCTGCCCGCCAAGAAGATGGCCGATAATATATCCGGCACGTACGGCATACCCGTGATTCTGGGCGGCTACGCGTTTCGGGACGGCAACGGCGGCATAGAGGGACATGCGGTGTGCAGCGAGACGTCCCTCAAGGATGTGCCCCGCGCGATACGGCGGGCGGTGGCAGGCTCCCGATAGGACGCCGGCGCTACGGCTTGGGCGAGCCCTGCAGGCGCTTCCAGTCGTTCAGGAAGCTCTCCAGCCCCAGATCGGTGAGCGGGTGGAGCATCATGCGGTCCAGCACCTTGGGCGGCAGTGTTACCACGTGGGCACCCAGCCGGGCAGCCTCCACGACATGCATTGGATGCCGGACGCTGGCCACCAGCACCTGTGTGTCAAAGTCGTACTGGGCAAATATCTCCAGTATGGTCTCCACCAGCTCCATGCCGTCCTGCCCTATGTCGTCCAGCCTCCCTATGAAGGGGCTGACGTACCTGGCCCCGGCCTTGGCGGCCAAGACGGCCTGGTTGGGCGAGAAGACCAGCGTCACGTTGACCGGTATGCCCTCGGCGGTCAGCGTCCTGCACGCCCGCAGGCCCTCGGAGGTCATGGGCACCTTCACCACCACGTTGTCCCCGCAGCGGCGCAGCCGGCGCCCCTCCTCCAGCATACCCTCATAGTCGGTGCTGACCACCTCCAAGCTGACGTCGCCCCGCACCAGGGATGCTATCTGGCGCATCGTGTCGTGCGGGTCCTTGCCCTCCCGGAAGAGGAGCGTGGGGTTGGTGGTTATCCCGTCCAGCAGGCCCATCTCGTTGAACCGGCGTATCTCCCCCAGGTTCGCCGTGTCCAGAAATATCTTCATGACATGTCCCTCCGCAGCTCCCGGACACGCCGGGCAATATTAACCGATGAGATGCCGTGCATGCGCAAAAGGTCCGATATCTCCGAGTCCCGGGCCGACTCGCCGAAGGTATCGCTCACCCCCAGCCTGTACACCAGAACCGGGTACGACTCGCATACCGACTCGGCGACGGCGGATCCCATCCCGCCGTGTACGTTGTGCTCCTCGCAGGTCAGGATGCCGCCGGTCTGGCGGGCAGCCTTCTCCAAGGAGTCGCCGTCCAGGGGCTTGACCGAGAACATGTCCAGAACGCGGCAGGATATGCCCTCCCGGTGCAGCTCGTCGGCGGCATTCAGGGCCATCGACAAGGTGATGCCGCACGCGGCTATGGTGCAGTCGGAGCCCTCCCTGACCAGAACCGCGCGGCCGGGGGCCAGATCCTGCGGTTCGTCATATATGATGTCGGTCTTGGAGCGGGCCATCCGCATATAGAACGGGCCGTACGTCTCGGCCATTGTCCGGGTGAGGCCGTACACGGAGACCGAGTCGGCCGGGACCAGCACCCTGAAGTTCGGTATGGCCCTCATGATGGCGATATCCTCCAGCTGCTGGTGGGATCCGCCGTCGGGGCCCACCGAGAGCCCCCCGTGGGAGGCAACCAGCTTCACGTTGAGGCCCCGGCCCTCCCCCCTGGACGGGTACGCCACGTTGTTCCGGATCTGGTCCACGGCCCGCCCGGGCAGGAATATGGCGTACGTGCTGGCGAAGGGTATCTTGCCCGAGTACGCCAGTCCGGCGGCCATGGATACCATGTTTCCCTCGGCGATGCCTACGTTGAACAGCCTGTCGGGAAACTCCCTGCCGAACCCGGCCGTCTTCAGGGAGTCGGTGGTGTCGGCTCCCAGCACCACTATGTCCGGGTTGGCCCTGCCCAGCTCCACCAGGGCCCGGCCGTACTCGGTCCTCATGTCCGGCGTCATAAGAGGTTCGCCTCCGCGGCCATCTCCCGTATGCGGTCGGCCTTGCCGCCCACCGTGTGCAGGGCAGCCCACTTCTCCACCAGTTCCGGACCGCCCAAGCGGTGCGCCTCCCGCAGCAGGCCCAGGCGCCTGGCCCCCAGAATCAGGGAGCGCATCTCGCGTATCGCCCGCCCCATGTCGGCCTGGCCCACCATCGAGCTGCCGCCCACGAACGTGCGTGCCCCGTCCGCGAAGCACCCGGCCACGTTGGAGGCGTTGACCCCCCCGTCCGCCTCTATCACGCCGCCAAAGCCGCGGTCCCGCAGGTACGCGGCGACCTTCTGCGTCTTCTGGTGGGACTCCTCTATGTACGACTGGCCGGATCTGCCCGGAACCACCGACATCACTATGAACTGGTCCAGCTTGGGGACGAACGCGTCCAGCCACTCGGGGACGGGCGTCGCGGGGTTTACGGCTATGCCGGCGCCCACGTCGTTGGAGTGCAAGTAGTCCAGGATCTCGCCGAACTCGGAGGCGTCGCACGCCTCGGCGTGTACCGTTATGATGTCGCTCCCGGCCTCGGCGTAGCGGCGCGCGTTTTTGGCCGGCTCAGATATCATCAGGTGCGTGTCGAACGGGATGTCGGTTATGGGGCGCAGCTCCCGGATCTTCGCATGGTCAAACGTAGTGTTGGGGACAAACTCCCCGTCCATCACGTCCAGATGGATATAGTCGGCCCCCGCATCCTGGCACCGGGACACCTCCCTGTCCAAGCGGGTCATGTCGCCGGCTATGATGGATGGGGCGACGGCCGCTTGGGACTCGAGCTCCCGGAGTATTATGGGAACGGTCTGGTGGGAGGGTGCCTTGCCGTGCCACTGGGGATTGTCCTCCATGTGCTCCACCCCCCTGCCCTTGACGGACCGCGATATGATGATGACCGGCCCTCCCCGGTGGTTCAGGGCGCGGTGCAGTGCCCCGTCCAGCTGCTCTATGCGGTGGCCGTCCACCTCTATCGTATGCCAGCCAAAGGCGCGCCATTTGTCGGCCGTCCTCCAAGCGGTGCGGTCGCCCCTGGCCGCCACCGGGTCCGGGCCGGGCGCGGCCGCGTCCAACGGCATCACCCCCTCCGTGTACGAGTCCTGCTGGACGTAGTTGCGGTCCAGTACGACAACCAGATTGTCCAGCCCGAACTTGGAGGCGGACATGGTAGCCTCCCATATCTGGCCCTCGTTGGACTCCCCGTCGCCCACCACCGTAAAGACACGGCCGGGGTTCTTGTCCAGCCTCAGGGCCAAGGCCACCCCCACCGAGTAGGAGAGCCCCGTCCCCAGGGATCCGCCGCAGAACTCCACGCCGGGGCACTTCAGGTCCGGGTGTCCCTGCAGCCGGCTTCCCAGGGCGCGGAGCGTCTCCATCTCCGACTCCGGAATGAATCCGGATATGGCCAAATGTGAGAAGAGTCCCGGCGCCGCGTGTCCCTTGGAGAGGATGAGCCTGTCTCGCTCCTCCCAGAGGGGATCGGCCGGATCGTACCTCATGTGCTTGAAGATGCATCCCATCGCCTCGGCCATCGAGAAGGAGCCGCCGGGGTGGCCGGATCCCGCCGCAGTGGTGGCTCTCACCACCAGTGCCCGGGCCCGCGAGGCATTGCGGCGTATCCTGCAGTATCCGGAGCCCATCTCCCCGTGGTGTGGTCCGAAATTAATAAAAATCTATATTCCACAGTATGGGAAAGGCGCGTAGACACATGCACGCGCAAATCCGCCGATGCGCAGAAGGACCAAACCGGCAGTGGGAGGCATAGTGAAATGCGGATATACCAAATATTCTCGGGGCGGCACGACGCTGGGCTGACGCGAGAAAAGTATTGGATCCTGCCTCGGAGTGCATGTCAGGTCACGGGCTGGGGGCATCAACCGCGTTTGTAGCAGAGCCGGTCCGCTCCAGCAGGGGCGTGGCCACATTCTCCGACGACTCTATTCCATACACTGACACGTCCAGACTCCTCTGTCCGATCAGCAGGTCGATGGAGCGCATGCGCCCGTCTATGAACGCGTCGCCGCTGGAGCGCGACTCCAGATATGACATCATGGCGGGATCGTCGATCATAAATTGCACCGCCCCGCCGTTCCGTACCGCAAAGACCCCTATGCCCCAGAACAGCCCCACGTGCAGGGCCACGAACCTGGCCTGCATGGGGGTTATCCTGTCGCGGTACATGCCGGCCTGCGCCCGCCGCTGCAGCAGCGTCTCCAGCGGAGTTCGTATAGCCCAGGATATGGTGCGGGGGTTGCCGTCGCTGTACAGCGATACCATACCGCTACGCCCGCAGGTCGATGGGTTTGTACTCGCACCCCTGCGGCCCGCAGTCCTTTCCCACATAGACGGCCTTGGGGCGGTACAGGGCGGGCTTGGGGGCGGCCTCTGCAAACTTCTCTTCCATGACGTGGGCGGCCCAGCCGGCCACCCTCGATATGGCGAATATGGGCGTGTTCAGGTCCATGGGTATGTTCAGCATGTAGTATATGGAGGCGCTGTACAGGTCCACGTTGGGATAGATGTCCATACCTTTCCGCCGCTTCATCTCATGTATGGTGGCCTGCTCGACGCGCTCGGTGATGTCAAACCACGGCTGGCCCGTCTTGGCGGCCAGTTTTCGGGAGAGTTCCTTGAGTACCTGGGCGCGGGGATCGTAGGTGCGGTACACCGCGTGGCCCATGCCCATTATACGTTCATTGCGGTCCATCCGCTCCCCTATCCACGACTCAACCCTGTCCACGTCGCCTATGTCCAGCAGCATCTTCATCACCTCGTAGTTGGCCCCGCCATGCAGCTCCCCGCTCAACGAGCCTATGGCGGCGCTGGACGCAGAGTACATGTGGGCCCTAGTGGAGGCCACCTGCCGCGCCGTGAAGGTGGACGCGTTGAAGGTGTGTTCGGCGTGCAGTATCAGGCAGACGTCGAATATGGTCTCCAGTTCCCGGTCCGGCTTCACGCCGGACATCATGTGCAGGAAATTGGCCGCATGTCCCAGGGAGGGGTCCGGATCCACCAGATCCCGCTCGTTCCGAATGCGGTGCCAGCTGGCCACTATGGTGGGGACCTTGGCTATCAGGTTGGCCGCCCGGTCATAGCTGGACTCCTTGTTGGAGAACTCCTCGTCGTAGTAGCCTGCCAAGGCGGCCACGAACGCCTGCAGCATGTCCATGGGGTCGGCATCCTTGCGCCAGTTTCCCATGTTCTTCTGCATCTGCTTGGGAATGAACCTAGCCCCGGCCATCTTGGAGCTGAACTCGTCCAGCTCAGCCTTGTCCGGGAGCTGGTCGTGGAGAAGAAGGTATGCGGTCTCTTCATATGTGGAATGGCGGGCAAGGTCCAGTATGTCATATCCGCGGTATATCAGCTTGCCCTGCTTGCCGTCTATGTTGGATATGCGGGTGTCGGCCACCTCTATGCCCCTCAACCCGATGTTCTTGGTCTCCACTATTCGGCACTGCACGCTGGTGTAATTAGAGCTTTATGCAGCCCGGCGCGTAAGCGTTCTGCGTACGGAACAGATAGACGGATGGCGGATAAGCATTAGAATCTGGCCTCCTGCCGCGCGTTTGCGCCGCGCGAATGATGCGCCGGTCCCGGCCGGATATGCGGTGCATCGCTGGGATGCCAAACATCCCCATTCCTTGGAGCGGCGCGCCGTCTCCAAGACGGTAGCGGCCCGTTCTGCACCATGAATCGCTCCACGGCCGACAAATTGCGCGTTTTTTGGTTTAAATGGGAGTCCCGGGACCCCGTCCGCATGTCGAGTCGGTCGACTAAAAAGAGCAGAGTCGTCTGCATCTCCCACAAGGAGGACATGGACGGCCTGGGCTCGGCGGCCCTGGTGAGGCAGGCCACCGGCGCCGAGGCGATGCTGGTGGACTATGTGGGGCAGATGGACAGGATCCGGGAGGTGGCCGCCGACCCGACCCTGAAGTCGCTGCACATATGCGACCTGGGCACCAGCAAGAAGAATGAGGACGAGTTCGTCCAGATACTGACCGCCCTCCGAAAGCGCCACGTGAGAGTCACATACATAGACCACCACGACCTCTCCAGGCGCATAATCAGGGCGCTGGAGTCTGTGAAGGTCCGAATGGTGCACAACGTAGGCGAGTGCACCGCGGTCCAGGTGTTTGAGACCTACAAAAAGAGGCTGCCCGCCGATTCTGCGTTCATAGCCGTATGCTCTGCCATCACCGACTACATGGAGGACCGGCCCAAGGCCTCCAAACTCCTCCAGATGTACGACCGGCAGTTTGCCATGATAAGCGCCACCGTAATGACATACAACATAGTGGGCCACCAGAAGGATCCCGACTACCTGCTCTCTCTGGTGGACAGCCTGACCGCACTCAAGTTCCCCCACCAGATACCAGACTCGTTTGAGACGGCCCGGCTTCAGGTGGAGAGGCTGGCCGGCATAATGGAGAAGGTGAAGGACGGTTACAAGAAGATGCGGAATCTGGCCCACATGGAGATAACCGACGCGGGTGCCAGCGGGGCAGTGAACTTTGTGCTGGGCCTCTCCGGAAAGGAGGTAGGCGTGGCGTACAAGGAGCGCGCCGACTACGGCAACTACGCGGTGTCCATACGCGGGAGCCGCAGCTGCAAGGTGCACCTGGGGCGCGTCGTAAACCCGCTGGCCACGTCTCTGGGCGGATCCGGCGGGGGCCACAGCCGGGCCTGCGGCGCCCTGATACCCAAGTCCAAGATCAAGACGTTCCTGCGCGAGATGAACCGGCAGCTGGACGGGCGGCTCTAAATCTGCACCGTGGCGTCTATCTCGGTCATCGAGTCCAGCGGCAGGCTCGACACCCCCACGGCCGTGCGGGTGTGCCTTCCCCGATCCCCGAATATCTCATACAGCAGGTCCGAGGCCGCATCTATGACCATAGGATGGGAGGTGAACTCCGGCCCGCTCCTCACAAAGCCGTTTATCCGCACGAACCTCTGCACCCTCTCCAAGCCGATCTTCTTTTGAAGCTGGGCCAGCACGTTTACGGCACACAGCCGGGCGGAGTCGCGCGCCGCCTCCAAGTTGGAGTCATCCACCGTTCCCGCATATGCCACCCGGCCGTCCCGCAGGGGTATCTGGCCTGAGACAAACGCCAAATTCCCGGCCATTACCACCGGTGTATACGAGCCGGCCGGCATGGGGGGATCCGGCAGGACTATCCCCTTATCGGCCAGCCTCTCCAGTATCACGGCGTGGGGGTCGGGCCTCCCCGGCTATTATCGTTTTTCCAAGCGGATGTGCACCCGGCCGTCCCGCATGCCCTGCCGCGTGCTGTATCCGCGCTGCCGCAGATACGAGTCCAGCACAGAGGCCCAAGCCAGAGCCACGCTGGGCCGGCCGCCGGACTCCAACGATATTACCCCGCCAGCCGTATCCAGCCGGCCGTCTCCCCCGCAGGATGCCTTGAGGGCATATCCGGCCATCTCTACCAGATCGCTTATGGTCTTCGAGTGCACCTCCACGCCTTTCCCCTCCAACAGGGCGGCCAGGTCCGGAGCCCCCTGCGGATCCGCCGACGCCTCCAGGGCGGCGGCCATCCCATCAGACTCCAGTATGCGGACGGCCCGATATATCTCGGTGGCCTCCCGACCAGTCAAGTCCAGCAGTGGCTCGGCCGGCAGGGCCCTCCCCCACTCGGACCGGAATGATCCCGTCAAGCCGTACCTGAGCCCCTCGGAGGCAGGCACCACGTCCCCGCCCCCGGCGCCGTCCATTACCAGTATGCCGGCGCCGTCCACCACCATATAGTTCTGGTCGTGGTCCAGCATGCGCACCTGGGCCCCCCCGGGCACCACGTCCCCGCGATCGGATCCGACGCTGGCCACCGACGCGATGATCCGGACGGTCACGCCACGGCGTACCGCAGATACCAGCTGCTTTCTACAGCACGATATTGTGTCGGCGCCGCCGGCCATTACATCCACCGACGCGTGGCTCCCCTCTATCATGGCGGCCATCTCGGAGGGGACGTTGCCCGGGGCCAGGTGGTGGTACCTCCTCTCCTTTATGCCCCGGTTCCTGCGGCTCTCGTCGTTTACCTTCTTGAGGCTGGATATGAGCGAGTTCATGGCGTTGACCTTGTTTATCTGCTCCTGTATTATGGAGTCGAATGCCTCCTCGGGAGCTATGGCCGTACAGGTTATGGGCTTTGTGCCGGAGATGGTGGCCAGCTTCTTCTTTTGAAGCTTCTGCAGCGTCGGATAGACCTTAGTTCGGGGAAGATCCGAATAATATGCCAGCTCTCCGGCCGAGACGGGGCCGCGCGATATCATGGCAAAGTATGCCCGGGCCTCGTACCGGCTCAGACCGAACTCCTCCAGGCTCACGGTCAGCGAGTTGTCGGCATTCACGGAGACACATACCATACGCGCCACTAAAAGCCGAATGGTGAAAATCCTTTGCGCGTCCGCTCAAATCGCCTGTACCCAACATGGGCGTAACCGCAGTAAACGGCCCCGGTGTTACACCGAACCTGATATACGACGCCCGGCAGCTATGCGTGTGAACGCCGAGGTGATGCACCAGGTGGCCCTAGCCCCACGGCTGGCGTACTCGCGCCGCCTGCTGGAGAAGACGACTGCGGAGCTGAAACTCCACATACAAGAGTCGCGGGACCGGCACCCGCACCCGGAGTCAGAGCGTACATTGCTCTTCTGCCTGGAGGCGGTCCGGCGCGCCGATGCCCGGCTCCGCATACACAGCATGGCGGAGATTCCCGGCGCGGTACCGCCCGCCATATGGGTTCTGCGCGCCGCCAGCGCCCAACTGGCCGCGCACCTGCCCGGGTGCAGCGCCCGGCTGTGTGAGCTGGCCATACACCTGGGCAGCATCGTAATGGATGCCTCCCTGCTGGCGGGGGTGGATGTCAGGTACCGCGGCTCTGAGTCCGGGCGCATGCTGGACTCGGCCCACTCGGCGGCCGAGGCCGGCCTCCGGAGGACATATCCTGATATGGAGCGGGTGCATACACAACGGCGTTGACGCAGTTTGATTCAGACCTGCGGCCGGAGATAGAGCGCGTCCGGGCAATCCGTGACGCGGTGGAACGGCTCAAGGTAGCCTCAGACATAAAGAGTGTGGACGAGCGGGACCTGGGAGACATAGCGGGGACCCTCACACTGCTGGAGTATCTCATCTCCAAATACCAGGAGAGGAGGGACTTGCGCCGCATGCTGGAGGGCATTCGTGACTCGATACGGCAGGCCGCCGATGGCATCGTCGACATAGACGAGGACATATCCGAGATGTCGGCCAGCTCCGAGGAGTCGTGCCGCCGCATCCAAGAGACGCGGCTCAGTATGCACTCGTCCCCCAATCCGGGCGACCGGGACTCGGTGAGGCGCATCCTGGCCGAGACAGGTCAGGAAAAATTCACACCGGCCACAAACAAAACTCACAATGTAACTTACAAGCGCCGGGAGCGACTTCCAAGGGATGAGCATAGCTCCACAGGAGCTGGAGAATAACGCCAGCAAGTACGCTTCTGAGGCCATACGGTTTGATTCGCAGGGGGCCCGGGGCATGGCCATCGCCTACTATCAGAAGGCCATAGACTCGCTGGCGAAGCTGCTGGATTTGTACCCGCACAGCAAGCTCAACCCAATATACCGGGACCGCTGCCAGTCGTACCACAACCGTATAGAGCTGCTCCGCCACGACAAGAAGCTGGAGCCGGCCGTGGATCCGGGAGCCTCCAAGAACGAGCAACAGCAGTCCATACAGAGGCAGGAGGACGAGAACGACTTTGAGGATCTTATAATGCGTGAAAAGCCAGACATCAGCTGGAACGAGGTCATAGGCCTGGAGGATGCCAAGAGCGCCCTGCGCGAGTCCATCATATACCCCACCAAGAGGCCGGACCTCTTTCCACTGGGTTGGCCCAAGGGGATGCTGCTGTACGGGCCGCCGGGCACCGGCAAGACCATGCTGGCCGCCGCCACCGCCAGCGAGATGGACGGGTACTTTATCAATGTGGATGCTTCCTCGCTGATGAGCAAGTGGCTGGGTGAGGCGGAGAAGAACGTCTCCAAAGTGTTCAAGATAGCCCGCAAGTACGCCGAGCAGGAGGGCAAGTCGGTCATACTCTTTGTGGACGAGGTCGACTCCCTGTTGGGATCGCGAAACAGCGAGGTGGGCGGCGAGGTGCGCACCAAGAACCAGTTTCTTACGGAGATGGACGGGGTGAACAGCAAGGGCAAGAACCTGATGCTGTATGTGATAGGAGCCACCAACAAACCTTGGACGCTGGACTGGCCGTTTCTGCGCCGGTTCCAGAAGAGAATATACGTCTCCCTGCCCACCCTGGACGCCCGCGAGTCACTCTTCCGGCAGTACACCCACGACCTGCACACGGACACCTCGGTGCGTGCGCGGGAACTGGCCCGCATCTTCGACGGGTACAGCGCCAGCGACATCCGGGACGTCTGCCAGGGAGCGCACCTCAAGACGGTACACGAGTTGTTCGAGTCCCCCGACTACAAGGATCCCGTGGAGGGGGAGGACCTGCAGAAGCCCCGGCACCTCACCTTGGACGACTTTCGGCAGATAATGTCTCGCCGGAAGCCCAGCGTCTCCCAGGAGATGATCATGGCATACCACCGGTGGACCGAGGAGTTCAGGGCGCTGTAACTCTGCAGACCGGAAGCGGCGTCGCGTGTATGGTTTGGGACACAAGTAATTTGATTTTTTACGCCTGCAATACTGTATCTAATCTTCCAAACAATATACGATCATATTCCAAATGTTGGAAGTGAGTAATCTGGTCGCGCATACTATTTCGACTGCTGACAGATCCGGAGCGTCCCGGCGAGCCCGGATGGCCGTCTTGAACCGTCGCATGACCAAAAGCAATTCCCCTCAAACCGTTCCAAGACCACGGCCAGATCTTCCACGAACCTGCCGTTGAGGCTGCAATGGAATAGGTTACGCACCAACCGCACTGCACTGGAACGATTCGCTGATGCCGCGGTGTCATTGGCCACCGTTCCAGCAGGCCCGTACGGCATTCAGGACGTGGCGGCTGCGCGGTACCTCGACATATGGAGCTGTGGTAGCGCATGGCAAGGGCGCCATGGCGAATTCGCGCTGAGTCTAAATGCGTATGATCATCTCTAGTATAGGTATATTTTCCGGCTGTGCGGGGGGCCAAGTCGTGGAACGGTTCCAACTGTGCTCGGACTTTCAGCCCGCCGGAGACCAGCCCGAGGCCGTAAGGAGGCTGGCAGAGGGGGCCGCCCGACAAAAGACGCAGACGCTGCTGGGCGTTACCGGCAGCGGCAAGACTTTCACGGTGGCAAACGTGATAGCGGAGTCCGGCAAGAACGCCCTGGTCATATCCCATAACAAGACTCTGGCCGCCCAGCTATATGCGGAGCTTAAGCAGTTCTTTCCGAAGAACAACGTGGGGTATTTTGTGTCATTCTACGACTACTACCAGCCGGAGAGCTACATACCCCAGACGGACACCTACATCGAGAAGGACACGCGGCGCAACGAGATCATAGAAAAGATGCGGCTGGAGGCCACCGCCATGCTGCTCTCCGGGGAGCCCACCGTGATAGTGGCCACCGTCTCCTGCATATACTCGCTGGGCAACCCCAAGGACTGGAAGGATCTGGCCATAACCCTGAAGGCCGGCGGGCGGGCCAGCCGGCAGGACATAATACGTCGGCTGCTGGATGCCAGGTACGAGAGGAACGACACCGAGGTCGCCCCGGGCAACTTCCGCGTCCGTGGCGACACCATAGATGTTGTTCCTGCATACTCGGATGATGCGATCCGCATATCGATGTTCGGCGACGTGGTGGAGCGGATATCAGTTAGGGATACGGTCTCCATGGCAGAGAAGAGCAGGCTCCCTGGCATAACCATATACCCCGCCAAGCACTACCTGACCGCCCGCGATGTCCGGGAGGGCGCCGTGCGCTCCATCCGCGAGGAGCTGGAGAGCAGACTGTGCGAGCTGCCCGAGCTGCCGCGACAACGGCTGGAGAGCCGGACCAACTACGACATAGAGATGATACAGGAGGTCGGGTACTGCGCCGGAATAGAGAACTACTCACGGCATTTTGACGGCCGCAGACCCGGCGAGAAGGCGTTCTGCCTGATGGACTTTTTCGGCAACGACTTTCTGCTGGTGATAGACGAGTGCCACGTCACCCTGCCGCAGCTGCATGCCATGTACAAGGGAGACTGGTCCCGCAAGAAGCAGCTGGTCGATTACGGCTTCCGGCTGCCCAGCGCCTACGACAACAGGCCGCTCAAGTTCTCCGAGTTTGAGGGGTACATGGGAAATACGCTCTTCGTCTCGGCCACCCCCGGCGAATACGAGAGAAAAAGGTCTCACCACATTGTAGAGCAGCTGGTGAGACCCACCGGGCTGGTGGATCCGCATGTCCAGACGAGGCCTACCCAGGGACAGATGGACGATCTGATAGAGGAGATACGTATACGGGCCTCCCGCTCCGAGCGCGTCTTGGTCACCACCCTCACCAAGCGCATGGCAGAGGACCTGGCCGAGTACCTCTCCAAGAAGGAGATAAGGGTCCGATACATGCACTCGGAGATAGAGGGGCTCCAGAGGACCGAGTTGATACGGCAGCTGCGCCTGGGCGAGTACGACGTTCTGGTGGGGATAAACCTTCTACGGGAGGGACTGGACATACCCGAGGTCTCGCTGGTGGCCATCCTAGACGCGGACAAGGAGGGGTTCCTGCGCAACTACACCAGCCTGATACAGACCTTCGGCAGGGCGGCTCGGAATGCCAACGGGACAGTCATCATGTACGCCGACACCATGACAAAGTCCATGCGCCAGGCCGTGGAGGAGACCGGCCGGCGCCGGGAGCGGCAGCTGGAGTACAACCGCATACACGGCATCACACCCCACACCGTGTCGAAACCCATACCCGAGGTAGAGGGGGAGGTGGACACCACCAAGCACAAGACTACAGGAGACATACGCATGGAGATAATAGAGCTGGAGGCGCAGATGAGGACGTACGCCGACCAGATGGAGTTCGAGAAGGCCATCGAGTGTCGCGACCGCATCAACGGCATGGAGAGGGAGTTGAAGAGGCGCCGTGTCTAGTCTGATTATACGGGGAGCCCGGCACCACAACCTCAAGAACATAGACATAGACCTGCCCAAAGGGACGCTGCTGGTAATAAGCGGCCTCTCCGGCTCGGGCAAGTCCACCCTGGCCTTCGACACCATATATGCCGAGGGCCAGCGCCGGTATGTGGAGTCGCTCTCCGCATACGCCCGGCAGTTCCTTGACATCATGGAAAAGCCCGACGTCGACTCCATAGAGGGCCTCGCGCCGGCCATATCCATACAGCAGAAGACCACCAGCAAGAACCCCCGCTCGACGGTGGGCACGACCACCGAGATATACGACTACCTGAGGCTGCTGTATGCGCGGGTGGGCACCCCATACTGCCACAAGTGCGACAGGCCCATCTCCAGCCAGTCGGTGGAGACCATCTGCGACTCGGTGCTCCGGGAGTTCGGCGGCAGGGACATAATGGTTCTGGCCCCCCTGATAAAGAGGAAGAAGGGGACACACACCGGCGTAATCTCCAAGGTCTCCGGAGAGGGATACTCCCGGGTGCGCGTAGACGGGAAGGTGCACAATCTGGACGACGAGATCCCCCCCATGGACAGGCAACAGTGGCACAACATAGAGATCGTGGTGGACCGCATGAATGCCGAAAAATCCGAGCGCTCCAGGCTGTTTGAGAGCGTACAAACGGCCGTGGACGCGGCCGGCGGCGAGGTCATGGTGATCGCCAACAAGGACAGCCGCGTGTACTCCCAGAGCAACGCATGCCCGTACTGCGGTGTGAACATAGGGGAGATGGAGCCGCGGACCTTCTCGTTCAACTCACCCTTCGGCCTCTGCCAGAGCTGCTCAGGACTGGGGGAGCGCGAGGGGTACGACTTTGACCTAGTTATTCCCGACGAATCCAAGAGCATAAACGACGGGGCCGTGCACCCTTGGGGCTCCAAGATCCCGCCCCCCATAATGGAGCGGATGCAATACTTGGCAGAACGGTACGGCTTCAAGATGGACACCCCCATAGAGGACTACAGCGACGAGCAGTTCTTCGGGCTGGTGTACGGCCCCGAGGGAGGGCC
>JAEFDA010000096.1 GCA_016126025.1 Nitrososphaerota archaeon
ATACTCACCATACTCGTCGTCTTTGTCATACTCGTCATACTCACCATACTCGTCGTCTTTGTCATACTCACCATACTCGCCGTACCCGTACTCGCCATACCAATCGTCATCGTACATGTATCCGTCATGCCCGTAAAAGAGATCGTCTGTGGCCATGAACCCGAAGACCGGTTCAATAAAGAACGTAACAGATACGGAGACGCTCACTGTCTGGTCTGGTGAGAATACGGGCGGCGCAGCAGACTGTAAGGCTATCGCGTACCGGGCAGAATCCTCAAAGGCGGCGGATCCGGGCGTACTGGCGCCGTCCACATTGATTGACTTTACCCCGGATATCCTGTACTCTAGCGGCTCCAGCGCGAGCTCGGCCTTTTCAAGCGCATTTCGGACGGCTTGGCCTATCAAGTCCATGCGCACATCCGATATGGTCTCCGGAGATGCGCTAAACCTCACGTCCTCGACGCGGTTGGCCCCTGCGCCGACGGCCCCGTCCAGTATTTCGCCCGCCATGTCCATTTGGGCGGTTGCTATGGTGATTATGTTGCTTGTTCCATATCCGATCATCTCCCAGCTGCTCCCGCCGGTTATGGGATTGGGCACATCGCCATACTCGGGGTGTATGTTTATTCTGGTGGTGCTTATCTCGTCCTCGGCTACGTTCAGGGCCAGGAGGGCTGCGGTGACGTCGTTCATTATCCTAGAGTTCTCCGTCAAGGCTTCACTGGCCGTCTCGGCCACCGTGTCCACACCCAAAGTAATCATGAGCTTCTCCGGCTCCACCATCGCCGTCGCGTGCCCTCTGGATGATATGGTCTGTTCCGCAGGGGGTCCAAAGAGGTCAAACAACATGAGGTCGGCTAGGCCGCCCGAACCGTACGGCCCCATCATGAAGGGATTGAACATGCCGGGGCTCATGTAATTCATGCCGTGCTCCTTTGCCCAGCCCTTGTCCCAGCCGTGGCCGCGCATCTCCCCATCGGTGTAGTTTTCCATGCCGTAATCCGAACCGTGCCCCATGTGGCCGCCCGAACCGTACATTCCCATCATGTGGGACTTGGACATGCCGTGACCCATGCAATCCATGCCGTGCCCGCCCATCTTGTCCCAGCCGTGGCCGCGCATCTCCCCATCGGTGTAGTTTTCCATGCCGTAATCCGAGTCGTACCCCTCCATCCCGGGGTATGCCTCGGCGGAGCCCACGCCCCAGACCGCCGTCAGGGCAGCGGCCACCAAGGCGCTCGCCAAGATGACACCGGTGCGGTCAAGAGTCAATGGCTACACTATGAAAACCGGACATTTATTTTTATCCACCAGGACGGCGCCATGATCTGGCATGCGCGGCTGCTTTTGCCGCCACCGGAGATGGTTCTCAAACATGGAAGCAGAGTAGGTTGTGTCGGGGGGCTCGTGTGGTGGGGCTTTTCGGCATTAATTGACGGCGTGTAATTTACGGCCAAAACCGGCACGTATCTGGCTTGTGAATCGGGCGGTTGACCGTCGTCATGCAGCTGCACCGATATTTTACACAGGAGAACCTGCCCGGTGGGTTCCTCCCGCAGGAGCGAGCGGCGGAACGGGGAGAGGCGCCGCCACACACACGCCATGTAGGCGGGCGGCACGGCAGAGGTGTTGGTGGCGCAGTGCGTCATGTGATGCCCGCACCTCCTGACATGGATCACCCATTCTTGCTGGGGGACCGTCCGGCGTAATTCTTATTATGAGCCGCTCGGCACTCCCCTCCGTGAAAGCGGAAGCGTTGATGTCCCAGCTGCTGGATGCCTGCCCCCACCTGTCCCGGGATGAGGTGATGGCCAGGATTCAAGCTAAAAAGGACAAGATCGGCGCCGGCTACCTCACAGACGAGGGGGCCATATTCTTGGTGGCATCCGACGAGGGGGTGGAGCTTACCGAGAGCCTGAGCACCCAGTCCACCATAAAGGAGCTGTACGCCGGGGCCAAGGGGGTGACGCTGGAGGCGAGGGTCATGTCCGTGTCGCCCATTCGGGAGTTTACCAGCAGGGACGGCAGGCCGTTCCAGATGCGCATGATGACCGTATATGATGCCGATGCCACCTGTTCTGCCAAGCTCTGGGATACCATGGTCACCGAGGAGCTGCTGGACTCTCTGGAGCCGGGGGACGCGGTGCGGCTTACGGGCGCCTACATAAAGAATGATATCTCCGGATCCCCGGTCATAAACCTGGGTACTGACGCGGCCATAACCATGCTGGACGATCTTCCCGGGGTGCCCGGAATAGACGGCATAGCTAAGGATGTGGGGGCCCTGACGGAGGCAGACAGGGATGTGGCCGTGAGCGGCACGCTGGACGGAATGCTGAGCACCATGAACTTTACCAACTCCCGGGGGCAGCCGGGCAAGGCGCTGAAGATGCGCCTGCGGGGGCTCAACGGCGAGAGCTACCGGGTCGTGATATGGGGGCAGGATGACGCCAGCGTTCCCAAGATGATACCCCACGGCGCCAAGGTCCGCCTGCTGGGCGTGAGGGCGAAGCGGACCGGCTCGGGGCTGGAGGTGCACGGCAACGAGTCCACCATAGTAAGGACAGACGGCAGCGACACCATGGAGCCGCTCAAGCTCCGGGTGCTCTCCAAGGTGAGGGGAGACCGGTCGGGGGACATGATGATGCTGTGCGTGGACTCCGAGAAGAACCTCTTCTTTGTGACCGACGGGGCCGACCACTCCCAGGAGTGCCAGGCCGGCGACGTAATAGAGTGCATGCCCACAAAGGCGTACGGCAAGTCCGTCACCCTGAGCGCGGATGCGTACCTGCGCCGCATGGACGATGACGCTGCCATACCGGGCGTGGGGGACATGCGCACCAAGCTGGACAAGACGGATCCCGGCGGGGACTACTGCGTGGAGGTTACCGTGCTGAAGGATCCTGCGGTGCGCGACATCCAAACCAAGACGGGCGAGACCATACAGCTTCTGGAGATATACGCCTGCGACGACACAGGCGAGGTGTGGATCAAGGGGTGGCGCAGCCAGGCCAAGATGTCGGACAGGTGCCAGAAGGGCTCGGTGGTGTCGGTGACAGGTGTCAACGCCCGGCACGGAATGGAGGGCAGGGTGGATCTGGTGCTTACGGCATACTCCACCATAACGCCTATCGATCGTCCCAGTACGCCCTAGTGGTCACGTACCGCCTCTCGGCCTCGTATATCTGCCGGAACATGTACTCCTCGTCCACCATGTCCCGCAGTATTCGGCCCGCCGTCTCGGCGCCCACCCCGTACCCGGACAGCACCACTATCGCCGCGGTGCCAAAGGTCTCCACCAGCGAGGCCACCTTCCAGGCCCGCCTGTACCGGACATCCTCCTCGGGGGTTGTGTCCATACCGTCGTGCCTGCGGGATATTATGCCGGCCAGCTCGTGATCGGAGTAGTAGGTGGCAGTTATCTGCCGGGCCCCGCACCGGGGGCAGGAGCCTATGCTGGTTATCTGGGCCGTCTCGGCGGTCCGCTGCCACCGGCCGCACCGGGCGCATATGAGCCGGTGCTGGGTGCCGTACAGCCTGCGCTTTAGCATGCCCAGTATCTCCGGGTCTATGGCGGAGCCGGGCCGGTATCCGGAGGCGTGCTCCAGGACGGGCTCTGCCAGCTCCGAGAACCTGTCCACCCCGACCCAGGATATGGTTATCGAGCCGTCCCGCACCCTGGACAGCACGGCCTCGGCGCCCCCTATGTCGTACCTGTCGTGGATGAGCTCCCGGAGGGCCTCGGCGACCAGCGGCGTCCCCTCGTATCTGGAGCGTATGAACATGGCCCGGCGCCGCTCGTACGCGTCGCTCCGCCGCAGCACGCCGAACCTCTTGGCGGCGTTCCACACCCGCCAGTTGAGGTTGTGGCTGCCGGAGACGGCCGCCACTATGGTATCCCGCAGGTCGGAGGGGGACTCCAGCGCCCAGCGCACCGCACCCTCGTCTATGCGGCCAGATCCTGCCAGGTATATGCGGTAGGCGTCGCTGCGCGCCTGCACCCTTGAGACGCCGGACGCCGATATGGTCTCGGCCAGCAGGGCAGCCAGCGTCAGGTTTATCCTGGTGCCGAAGCAGGCGTGCAGCACCACCCGGTCGTGGCCGCCTGCCTCGGCCAGTATCGTCTCCGCGTCGGGCGCCACGCCGCCTATGAGCACGTCCTGCTCCCTTCGCATGCCGCCCACCATCGAGGCGGTGCCCATGTCGACGGGTATGCTCTCGCCCTCCCAGTAGGGTATGGTGGTCTCCCCGCCGGGGAATGGCTCGGCGTTCACCACCGACGACTTCTCGTCGACCCCCAGTATCTTCCACCGGGATCCCCGCAGCACGAATATGTTGCCGGCCTCCCCGTGGTCGCCGACGAACTGCTGGTCCAGGCTCCCCACGGTCTTCTTGCTGGCCACATCAAACACCCTGAACCGTACCGTGTCGGGGATCGTGGAGAGGTTCTCCAGGTGATACCAGAAGGTGCGGCTGGCCTGCCGGTAGGTGCCCGAAAGGCGGTCCACCGCAACCACCCTGTTCTCCTCCAGCATGTCCAGTACGGCCATGACGTCCTCCTCGGTGGTCTCCCGGAAGGGGTGTGAGGCGCGGGCCATCTCCAGCGCCCGGCGTATGTCGGTGGGGCCCTCCTGGTACAGCAGGCCCACCAGGTGGTGCGCCAGGACGTCCAGCGGGGCCAGGTGCGGGCTCTGCGGCTCCACGTCACCCCGCGCGGCGCGGCCGAGTATGGCGCGCGCCTCCATGGCCTCGTTGCCGTCGGGGGCGATTACCAGCCCGGAGGCCGCCCTCCCTCCCCCGTGGCGGCTCCTGCCCAGCCGCTGGGCCAGCCTGGAGACCTGCCGCGGGGACTCGTAGTGTATCACGGTGTCCACGGAGCTCATGTCGATGCCCAGCTCCAGCGAGGAGGTGCACACCACTATCCCCCGTCCCCCCTCCCGCAGCATGGACTCGGTCTCCTCCCGGGTCTGCCGGGACAGCGAGCCGTGGTGGAGCTCCACGGGCATGCGGGACTTGTCCTTTAGTATGGAGGCCAGCGTCTCGGCCTCGCCGCGGGAGTTGGCGAAGAGCAGCACCGGCGACGATATGCCGGACTCGGATATGTGGGAGAGGACGGCGTCGGCCGCCGCCGGCATGCCGCCCTTCTCCAGCAGTACCTTCACGTCGTAGCGCCGCACCGCCGCGTCGCGGAGTATCAGGCACTTGCGCCGGGCCCCCGCCACCATCTTGGCGGCCTCCAGGGGGCTTCCCACCGTGGCAGAGAGCCCCACGCGGGTCAGCGGGTATGCGGAGTTCATCTGGAGCCTCTCCAGGGTCACGGCCAGCTGGGCGCCCCTCTTGCCGGGGAGCAGCTCGTGCACCTCGTCTATCACGGCCCACTGCAGCCCGGAGAGGGCCTTGAGCATCTCCGGCTGCGAGAGCAGCACCACGGCGGTCTCGGGGGTGGTCACCAGCACGTCGGGGGGCGAGCGGGCTATGCGCCGCCGCGCGCTCTGGGGGGTGTCCCCGTGCCGTATCTGGATGGTGAGCCCCATCTCTTCTGCGTACCTGGTTATGCGGCCGAAGACGTCCCGGTTGAGGGCGCGCAGCGGCGTGATGTAGATGCAGCGTATGCGGCCGCCCCCCCGGTACGGCTTGATCATACGGAACATGGGCATGACGACGCACTCGGTCTTGCCCGAGCCGGTGGGGGCTATGACCAGGCAGTCGCGCTTCTGCAGTATGCGGGGGACGGCCCTCTCCTGTATGCGTGTCATGGTGTCAAAGCCCATCTTGGAGAAGAGGGCCCGTATCTCACTCGGCGTTCCGGTGCGACCTGTCATAGATTAGAGCACCCACCACGCCTATCACGAAGAGAGCCGGGACGATAACGGGGATGGCCTCGTACATGTGACGCGTGGGGGCGTCACCGAATAAATTGGTTGTCCCCTAGATGTTGTGTCGCCGGCCCCGCAATGCCTAATACGGGTGGGCTGGAAACGACACCCGTGCCACTGCGACCACACCCCGCCCTGTATATCCTGCCGGTGCTCTTCGGCGTGCTGGGGGGAGTGGCCGCCTGGCTGCTCCTGCGCGGCTCGGGCAGTATAATGGGGCGCAACTGCCTTCTGGTGGGGGCCATCTCGTCTCTGGTGTCGCTGGTGGCCTATATGGCGCTGGGCGTGGGCGTGGTGGAGGAGCCCGGCAGGGTGCCGTGGAACGCCTAGGGCTCGCCGCTGCGGCGCGGGCAACTAGGGCGCATCGCCGGCCACCGGCCCGGATCTGAGCCCGCCCGCATGTATGGTATAGCCGAACCGCGCCGTGGCGTCCCACCTGCTGCACTCGGCCATATACTCCGGGCCTCCGGACAGCCGCAGCTTGGCGTGGGTGTACAGGTCCACGACATGCCGCATGCTCTCCACGTTATTATCGCCGGCCCGGCGCACTGTATTGGCCACTACTACCCCCGCGTCGTATGTTATGGCCCACCGGGCGATCTCCCTCATGTGGACTGCCAGCTCGCGGCCCCGGGCGGGGGCCTTCTCCTCCCCGTACTCGTACGAGAAGAGGTCCGTTATATTGTCCAGGAGCAGCAGGTCTACATCCCCGGCCATGGCCGGGGCGGCCACCTGCTCGGCGACGCTGGTGGCCCGGAGCACGTCTATATCGTGCAGTATGCCGGGGGCGGGGTGCATCTGCAGTATGCGCTCGGGCCTGAAGGCGCCGGTGGTGTCCACGAACGCGACCCGGCACCCGGCGGCGGCGGCCTCGGTGGCCGCCTGCATGAGAAGCTGGCTCTTGCCGGACCCGCCGGGCCCGTACACATCCAGGATCATGCCCCGGGGCAGGGATCCGCCCAGAAACTCGTCCAGGGCCACCATGCCCGTCCGCAGGGTGCCCGGACCGCTCATGACGTGTAGTGGCCCATGCCCGATAAAAGGAGGGCGGGTCCCGCTGTCCGGCATGTCCGGCGCGCCCGCCGCTCGTGGTACGGGTGTGACCATGCCCCCTTGCAGATCCGACAGGCACCAGCGCGCCGCGGCCCCGGTAATGCGGGCGGCTCGCCCAAAATCCGTATCAACATTAATACTGTTTGGCGCCGCCTCACCCCGCCATGGGAATCACGCCCTGCCGCACCGTCTGGCTGGACGGCAAGTTCGTAGACCTGAGCGAGGCTACGGTGCCCGTCACCACGCACGCCTTGCACTACGGCACGGCGGCATTCGAGGGTATACGGGCGTACTGGAATGGGGACAACCTGTACGTGTTCCGGCTGGCCGACCACATACGGCGCCTGAGGCGCTCCGGCTCGTTCTATGACATGGTTACTGCGTACACCGACGACGACATAGCACGGGCTATAACCGGCGCCTGCGCCCGGAACGGACTCAGGGAGTCCACCTACATCCGCCCCATCTTCTTCGTGGGGGAGTGGGGCATAAGCCTGTACGTCAGGCCGGCGGCGCCCACCAGGTTCGCCGTCATCGTATTCCCCCTGGACAAGCTCTTCGACAACGGGGGCATATCGGTCGGGGTGGTCTCGTGCCGGCGGTTCAGCGACGCCTCCACCCCCACCCAGGCCAAGATGTCCGGCAACTACCTCAACTCCATATATGCCACTATAGAGGCGCAGAAGAGCGGCTACGAGGAGGCCATAATGCTGGACCATGCGGGCAACGTCAGCGAGGCGCCGGGGGCCAACATCTTTCTAGTCCAGGACGGCCGCCTGGTCACGCCCGACCGCGCCTCCTCGGCGCTGGACGGCATCACCCGGGACACGGTGGTGCGGCTGGCCGAACGCCTGGGCGTGCCCGTCGAGTTCCGTCGCGTCTCGCCCGGCGAGCTGCACACCTCCGAGGAGCTCTTCATGACGGGTACCGCAGCCGAGGTGGTGCCCATAACCTCGGTGGGGGGCCGCACCGTGGGCAGTGGGCCCGGGCCGGTCACCCGCTCCATAATGGCGGCGTACGCCGATGTGGTAGCCGGACGGGGGGACGCATCCGACGGATGGCTCACCCCGGTATACCATGACGCATAGCGTGCGGACGGCCCTGGTGGGCGTGGGCGGCTGGGGCAAGAACCATGCCCGGGTGCTCCATGACGCCGGGGCGCTGTGCGCCGTATGCGACGCGGACGCGGCCCTCGCCAAGAGATACGGGGAGAGGTACGGCGTGCCCCACTATATCTCGCTGGACGAGATGGTCTCCGCAGAACGGTTCGAGGCGGCGGTGGTGGCCACGCCCACTACCACCCATGCCCAGATGGGCCGCACGCTCATAGAACACGGCAAGCACGTCCTGCTGGAGAAGCCCTTCACGTACGAGCCGGCCGAGGGGAGGGAGCTGGCCGCCATGGCGCGGAGGGCCGGCACGGTGCTGACCTGCGGATACATAGAGCGGTTCAACCCGGCCGTGGAGTCGGTCCGGGACATGGTGGCGCGCGACAGGTACGGCAAACTAGTCCTGCTGGAGTTCCACCGGGAGAACCGCATACCCCTACATATCAAGGACGTCGGCATCATATATGACACGGCAGTTCACGACATAGACACGGCAAACTGGCTGTTCGGGGAGATGCCGCAGGTGGTCTTTGCGCGGTCCGGCCGGGTCTCCCACACCCACGAGGACTTTGCCACCATAATGCTGGGGTACGCGGGGAATCGCACCGCCGTCATAGCATGCAACTGGCTCTCGCCGGGCCGCTCCCGGATGTTCCGGGCGGCGTTCGCCGGGGCGGTGGTCAGCGGCGACTTTGTGGAGAGGACGGTCCGGGTGGATGGCGAGCCGGTGCCCACCTCGGAGGGGGAGCCGCTGGCAGGCGAGATTGCGGCGTTTCTGGGGTCGGCGGCAGGAGAGGCCCATGATATGGTGACGCCGCACCAGGCCGTCTGCGTCACCGAGATAGCCAAAGCTGCGCTTTTATCGGGGAGGCGGGGCGTTCCCGTGTATCTGGATCTGCGATGAACAAGTCATTCTTGGAGATGCTGGCCTGCCCCATGGACAAGCACCACCCGCTGGAGCTGCACGGGGACGGGGGCGCCGACCCCATAATACAGGGAGTCCTGTACTGCACCGAATGCGGCCGCTTCTACATGATATCCGAGGGGATACCCGTGATGCTGCCCGACGATCTGCGGAACCGCGCCTCTGAGCTGGACCACCTGCGGGGCCTCCCGGACCTGCCCGAGAAGGTAACCCTGCGGGGCCGGCCTTGGAACCTCAGCGCCTGAGGATATACTTCATCATGCGCACCAGCACCCACACCCACAGCGCCACCATCAGGACGGCGGCGACCGCCTTGACGACGGAGTTCAGCCCCTCGTTCCCCGGACCAAAGTCCAGCGGGCCCAGCACCATGACGGCCAGCCCGCCCCCGAGTATCATCAGCGCCCACATGCCGCCAAGAAGCGCGTAGATCCTCATGATACCATCATGAGGCCGGTTATAACGGCCAGCCCGGCCGAGAAGGCGCCCAGCCTGAATATCTCCCGCACCACCTGCGCCTCGGTCATCGGGCCGCGGCGCAGTATGAGGCGAACCAGCGTGACGGGGGCCCCGGGGTCGCCGGAGTCGCGCAGCCTCAGCGAGTCGTCCCGCACCACCGCGGCGCGGCCTATCTGCCGGTGCTCCACTATGCGGCGCACGCTGTGCAGGAAGAAGAACGAGTTGGCGATGGCCGGCAGCATGGCCACGGCGGCGACCACCTCCACCCCGCCGTATATGGCCAGGCACCCGTACGCCACGCCCAGCGCCAGCGCCCCGGAGTCCCCGGGGAATATCCGGCTGGGAAGACGGTGGTACCTATAGAAGGCCAGGGACGCGGCCAGCAGCACCGCCCCAAAGGCCAGCGCGTCCCAGCGGCCCAGCACGGCCAGTACAATACAGACGGCCCCCGCCGCCATGGCCACGTACCCGCTGGCCACCCCGTTCATCACGTCTATGGAGTTTATGGTGTTGCCGGTGGTCGACACCACCGCCAGTATCACCCCGATATACAGCACGGGGATGTGGACGGCCCCGAACGGCGGGAACTCCAGATATGTGTCGTACGGGCCGGCCAGTATGAGGGGCAGGGCAGCGGCGCAGAGGGCCGCCGGCTTGAACCACCCGGCCATGACCCGCCGGTCGTCCACGTACCCTATGGCGCATGCCGCCGAGATGGTGAGCAGCATGGCCGGCACGCCCCAGCCGCCCGCGTGCCATGCCAGGGGGATGCACCCGGCCGCCAGCCCCGCCAGTATGGCCGGGCCCCCGGGACGCGCCACCGGCGGGCGGCCCTTCTTCAGGACGTCGGGAACGCACATGCCCCGCGCCTCCAGATGCCGCGCCAGGGGGGGCACCACAAGGTACACCACTACAAACGCCGCCCCGGCCCCCATTCCGCCAAACACCAGAGGCGCGTACGTATCCACCATGTCACCGTCCCGACTGGATGCGCCGGGCCGCGGCCGGGCCCACCCGGCACACGGACCGTATCCTGTCCAGAGGCATGGAGGCCACGTCCCGCGGGTTTCTGGCGCCGGCCCGGTACAGCGCCCTGGCGCGCACCCGTCCCACGTCCCTTATGGGAACAAGGGGCACCAGCTCCTCGCGCACCCCATATACGACCCGGATGCGGAGCGTCTCCAGCTCCTTGTGCACGTCCGGCAGGCGGGCGTACGTGGCTATGTCCGCCATGGAGCGGAGCAGCCACCGCGCCGACTCGACGGCGCGGTGCGTGTCCCCCGACTCGACGCCGTACCGCTCCGATATCTCCTGCTCGGTCTCCTCGCCTATCCACCCAAACAGGCCCAGCAGGCTCCGCGATATATCCTCCGGATCCACGTACCAGACGGCCTGGTCGCCGTACCGCTCCACCAGCTCGTATGCGGCGTCCCGCTGGGCGGCGCGTATGGGCAGCACCGGAAAGAACTCCGAGCATGACATGACCTCGTGCAGGAAGGTCAGGGTGTGCGGCCCCCCCGTCGCGCTCTCCACCACCTCCAAGAACCTGACGGCCGTCTCCGGCTCCAGGTACAGCCTGTTGGTGATCTCCCCCAGCCTGGTCGCCGAGTACCTCTTGCCGTAGGTCTCCACCATCCCCAGCCTCTCCAGGTCGCGCAGCGGCCCGGACATCTCCATCCCGCCCCGCTGGGCTCCCCCCAGCGTGCCGTTGAAGAACCTCTGCAGGGCGTCGGCGGTGATGCCCGGCTCGGCGACCACCAGGCTCAGGGCGTGCACCCCCAGGCGGTGGTGCAGGGCCGACTCCACCCTCTCGGGCTCCCCCAGGACATACCGCTCCATCGCCTCCTGGGGGTCCCCCTCGGCCACCGAGATGGCCTCGCCTATGTCGTCGTACTGGGGCCTCCCGGCCCGGCCGCAGAACTGCTTGTACTCCATCACGCTGATGGGCATGTTCCGGCCGTACCGGCCGTCGTACCTCCCCAGGCTGGCTATCACGACCCGGCGGGCGGGCAGGTTGACGCCGGCGGCCAGGGTGGGGGTGGCGGCCAGCGCCCGGATGTGCCCCGCCCGGAAGCCGTCCTCCACAAGGCGGCGGCACTTCTCGTTGAGGCCGGCGTGGTGGAACGCCACGCCCTTCCCGATCAGGGCGGCCAGCTCGTCGGCCAGCCCGGTGTTCTCGCCGTTCTTGAGCACCTTGCCGGATATGGCCTGCAGCTCCTTCTTGCGGTCCGGCTCCAGCATGCGGGAGACGGCCGCCGCCGCCCTGCCCGCCTGCGAGGGGGCGCCCTTTCGGGTGTTCACGAATATCAGCGCCTGGCCCCCCTGGGAAATGCTGTCCAGCGCCAGGTCCACGGCCGCCCCGCGGGAGCTGGACCGCACCTCAAACCCCGTACCATCTGCCATGTCCACGCGCGAGCCGTCGTACACGCCCTCGGTGAGCTTCACGGGCCTCCAGACGCTGCTGACCAGCCGGCAGTCCAGCCACCGGGCGATCTCGGGGGCGTTGGATATGGTGGCCGAGAGCCCCACCATCTGCCGGCTGCCGTCGTTCAGCAGGGTCAGGACCATCTCCAGGGTGGGGCCCCGGAAGGGGTCGCCCACCATATGTATCTCGTCGGCTATGACCAAATCTACCTCCTCCAGCCACGACTCGCCCTTCCGCAGCGCCAGGTCCATCCTCTCGTTGGTCATGCACATGACGTTGCCCACCAGCCTGTCCCGGGCGTTGAGGTCGCCGGTGGACGCGGAGACCTTTACGGTACGGGAGAGCGCCTTTCCCATGGCGGCGAACTCGGCACGCTTCTCGGAGACCAGCGCCCGCAGCGGGCTCAGGTAGACGGCCCGCCGGCCGCCGCCCTCCATCATGGCCAGAATGGCCAGAATGGCCACCAGGCTCTTGCCGCTGGCGGTGGGCGCCGCCACCAGCACGCTCTTGCCCTCCAGCAGCCCCGCCTCCACGGCGGCGGCCTGCGGCTCGTACAGCGTCTCTGCGCCGTATCTCACTATGCAGTCGGTCGACTCCTGAGAGAGGCCAAGATCAGACGCCCTCATAACGCAGTGTTGTAGTGGCCGGACTTGGGCTCATAAATATTTCCCTCATGCTTTATCTTCCTCAGGTAGTCCCGCGCCCCGTCCATGTCGAACTTGTCGGTCTTGACCAGCTCGGCCAGCAGGTCCGCCTCGGAGACGGGTATCTTGCTGTCCCCCTCCAGGCTCTTGAGTATGTCCATGAAGAGCTGCAGCTTGGTCAGCCGGTCGCTGCCCTTCCCGTGCAGCACCATCAGATCGACCTTGCCGGCCTCCCGGTCGTACCCGGCCTCCTCCAGCGAGCGGTTCAGCAGGTATATGGCGCGCTCGGCGTCCTCGGCCTCTACGGTATCCTTCATGAGCAGCCGGGCGCGGGCCGTCGAGAGCCGTATTATCCCCTCCAGCTGCCGGGGGGTGGCGTTTATGGTCTCGCTGCTCTCGCCCTTCCGCATGTCCAGATAGTACTTGAGTATGACCTTCTCGGCCTCGGCGGTCATCTCCGGCCGGAACCGCTTGGCGTACGCAAAGTACTTGGTCAGGATGTCCGGGTCGATGGCGTTGCGGTTGGAGAACCCCCGGTTGGTGTGCCGGGCCAGTATGTGCCGGGCTATCCGCTCGTCCCGCTGCACCGAGGCCACGTCCCGTATTATGAATATCAGATCAAAGCGGGTCAGGAGGGGGATGGGGGTCCTGACGTTGTCTATTATGGTCTTGTAGGTGTCGTACCGGCCGCCGACGGGGTTGGCGGCGGCCAGTATGGAGGTGCGGGCGTTCAGCGTGGCGACTATGCCGCCCTTGGCGATGCTGGCCGACTGCTGCTCCATGACCTCGTGCAGGGCCGAGCTGTCCTCGGGCTTCATCTTGTCGAACTCGTCTATGCAGACCATCCCCTGGTCGCCCAGGACCACGGCGCCGGCCTCCAGCATCATCATGCCGGTCTTGTCCTTCACGACGGCGGCCGTAAGGCCGGCCGCCGTGCTCCCCCGCCCGCTGGTGTACAGCCCCCGGGGCGCTATCCGGGCGCAGAACTTGAGCATCTCGGACTTGGCCGTTCCGGGGTCCCCCACCAGAAAGATGTTGATGTCCCCCCTGCTCTTGGTGCCGTCGGCCAGCTGCCTCTGGTTGGACCCGACTATCAGCAGCAGGATGGCCTCCTTTACGGTCTGGTGCTCGGTGATGTGCGGGGCGAAGGATTCCACCAGCCTCTCGTATATGCCGGGGCTGCGCACCAGCCCCTGGATTATCTTCTCCTCTTCTGGGGATATCTCCTCCCGCTCTATCTTGCGGGCGGTCTTGGAGCCCCTGCCTCCCAGAAACTCGACGTTGTTGCCCTCTATGCGGAGGCGGTGCAGCCCGCTGCTTCCCTGCGCCACGCCCCTTACGGGCTCCTGCTCGATTCTGACCAGCCCGGTCAGTATGACGCGGTCCCCGGGGCGGGCGTTGTCCACCAGGTCCTGCTTTATGTTGATGTCTATGTAGTGGGGTATCTGGCCCGGCGGCAGGTCCTCGGGCAGCTCCTGCAGCCGCAGTATCTGAAAGTCGATGAAGTGGCTCTCCTTGGGGATCATGGTGAGGTTGCGGTGCTTGCAGTCGGAGTTGGCGCAGACCGCCGGCGCGTTGACCGCCATCCCCTGGGTCTGCGTGGCGGTGGTCTTGTGGTTGTCCGGGCACCTGTATACCAGCTCCCGGGCCAGGGGCTTGACCTCGGAGGCGCGGACCACCATCCCCGAGACGCTGGTTATGCGGCCTATGGTCTCGGCGTTTATCTGCCGGAGGCTGCGGTGGAGCGGGAAGTTGGCTATGCGCGCCCGTATGGAGCCCCTTATGCTCTCGGCGTACCCGGGGAACCTGGTCCGCAGCACGTCCCCGATGGCCCGGGCGAAGGCGTCCAGTATGCGGTCCGGCTCCCGGTGGAAGTACCTCTCTATCTTGGGCTCGCCCACCAGGTCGTTGTAGTCTATGACGATATACTTGGAGCCCTTGGGCATCATGCCGTCTATTTGATCCAAATACTTGTAGCTGCCGTCCCGGTCCTTGTGGCGGGACAGGAACATCTTTACCGCATCAGATAGGCCGTCGTCGGTGTACTCGGCGGTCTCGGTCTTACTCATTCTTGGTCACCATTCCATCGAACGCGCCGCCCTGCCGGCTGATCGACTCATACAGCAGCCTCTCCTCTATCGTAATCCTTGACTTGAGCTCGCCGGTGAGCCGGCTGGAGTCGGCCAGGCGCACTATCTTGCCCCGGCGCATCCGGACCAGCTCCATCATTATCCCCTCCACGC
Source organism: Nitrososphaerota archaeon (assembly GCA_016126025.1). GTDB lineage: Archaea > Thermoproteota > Nitrososphaeria > Nitrososphaerales > Nitrosopumilaceae > VYCS01. The sequence goes on from JAEFDA010000096.1 coordinate 14,735, forward strand.
CGTCGCGGTCGTGCCTGTCCAGCTGCTCCATCTGGTGCCGCAGCCGTATGTAGAACCGCTCGTCCAGGGTGGCCAGCTGGTACTCGCCGGCGACCTGCTCCTTTATGAGGGCCTGCTTGAGGTCGGTGACGGCGTCGGGCACGTCCAGCTCCGCCAGGTTGTTCCTCTGCAGTATCTCGCCGGCCCACAGCGGTATGTTCATCACCTCGCCCTCCTTGCCGGATATGGCGATGTCCTCCACCTGCAGTTCGATGTTGCGGCTTATGGTGGCCTTGACGTCATCCATCCCGTGGCCGATGCGGTGGATCTCCAGCATGTACTCGGGCCTCAAGGGACCCGTCCTCCCGCGCTATGTTTTTCAGGTATGGTGTCAATTCGATTCTGATTACGGTCAAAAGTATTCAAGTCGGAGGTGTCTGCCCCTCTGTCCACCATCTCGTTCATTGTTTTAGTATGGTACCGTACTAATTTAAACTTACGGTACCATATCGGTATAGTGCTCAATATGATCCGTCCTATCACATTTATACCCGCCACGCATGGTGGGGGCGAATCTGCCCGGGCCGCCGGCGGGTTGCCGGAAGGCCCGGCGGCCGAGTGCCGCAGGTGCGGTATCAGGGCGGACTATGCTTTGAGTACGGTAAAGCCTATGAGGCCTTCCAGCCCCGCCCTCGCTTCGCCGGAGGGCACGTACCGCAGAGCCTCCCGGGCCAGGCCGGAATAGTACTTGAGCATCTCCTCCATCTCATCGAAGACGTCCCGGGGGTCGGCGCTCCTCCTGACCAGCATGTTGAATATCTTGTCCTCGTTCTTCCAGTCCAGCAGGTCGTCCCGGATCTGGTACGCTATCCCGATGTTCCGCCCGTACCTGGCTATGTGGTCTATCTGCTTCTCGCCGCCGCCGCCCATTATGGCGCCGATCTTGGCGGCGGCCTCAAAGGCGGTGGCCGTCTTGTAGTGTATGGTCTTGATGTAGTCCTCGAAGGTGGCATCCTCACCCTCCACCACCCGGTTCTCCATCATCTCGCCTTCGCTCATGAGCATGGCGGTGCGGGCCAGGTCCGCGGTTATGCGGGCGTTGTCCAGCCGGGAGGATATGGAGAGTATGAGTCCCAGGACAAAGTCCCCGCTCAAGACGCTCGTATAGTACCCGTACTTCCTGTGGAAGGGCTCCCTCTGCCGGCGGAGCATCTCGTTGTCTATGATGTCGTCGTGTATGATGGACTCGGTGTGCAGGAGCTCCACGGCGCAGGCCGCCGACATCACGTTCTCGTCGGCCTCCCCGAAGCACTCGGCCGAGAGCGTCAGGATGAGGGGCCTGATGCGCTTGCCGCCGTCCAGCGAGTACAGGAGGGGCTCATGGAACTCAGAGCCGGCATGCGCCCCCATCTCGGTGGCCAACGCCTCGTCGATTCTGGCTATGTGCGGGGCGTACGTCTTGAGGAGGGGGTTGCCCACCACATTCTTTCGGTCCAAGTTGACTGGACGGGGGGTCTGCCACTACCAATTTAATTCTGGTGCTCCAGTCGGGAGTTTCATCCGTGGATTTTGAACCCGAGATCTTCGCCTTGAAAGGGCGAAATGCTTGACCGGTCTACACCACTGGAGCCCGACGGCGCCCGGCGTGGAGCGAAATTAAACCCTTTGCCGGCGGGAGGGCTGTAACATACTGGACGCAGAGATGGACGTAACATTGGGCACATACGGATCTACACAACCGGATGTTACGGGGCTGGCGTGTTCAGGCGCTGTCACGGCCCCCAGATCATGTAGATGTTATAAACTGCAGCGACCGGTAGCCGGTGTGTTTGGGGGATGGCTGTGGCACTACCCGGCGAAGAAAGCCGGCGTCTTGACGATTTTTTTGGCGATGCTGGCTTCGGGCAGGTTTTGGATGGACCTCGTTCAGGGCACAGTCGGATGGCACGATGTCTGGGGCTTGGCGGTCTGTCTGGTGGGATTTGGGATGGGATGCGCCCTGCTGGTGTACCACTTCCAAAAAGGCGGCGAGGAAGACACCGCCGCTAAGAAGAAGATCATGCTGGTTGGCATGGCAGTGGGGGTGCTGGTTGGTGCCTTGGGGATCCTGAGCATCCTACGCATATTGTAGCATCCCAGCGGCCCTCTGTTCTTGGGAAGGCCGCCCCGTGTCCTGCCCATCTCTATGTGCCTGCAATGCTGCAGCCTCACGTGTGTTTGCACCCCGGTTGCGCCGCCCGCCGGCGTCTAAAAATTCATATAATTCGAGTGGGCAACTACAGTCATGGCAACAGAACAGACGCAGAAGCTTATCACGGTCACCGACAAGGCCGCCACCAAGATCAAGGAGTTCATGGCCGAGGAAGACGCAAAGCCCGAGTACCTACGCGTGTACGTGCAGGGCGGCGGCTGCTCGGGGCTGTCGTACGGCATGGGCTTTGAGAAGGCCCCAGACGATGACGACTTGGTCATAGAGGAGACCGGCGTCAAGCTGCTGGTGGACAGCATGAGCCTAGACCACCTCAAGGGAGCCAACATAGACTACATAGACAGCCTTATGGGTTCCGGATTCAAGATCAACAACCCCAACGTGGTAAAGTCCTGCTCGTGCGGACACTCGTTCAACACCGAGTAGGCGGCTTTTCCATTTTTCCAATTTT
>JAEFDA010000037.1 GCA_016126025.1 Nitrososphaerota archaeon
ATGCCTTAAGCTGGAGCAGCAGCGTGAGTTCCTAATCAGATCTGCTGAAAATCACGAGGTCATGGCAGCCGACATGCGCGGCAAGGCGGACTACATCTCAACCATTATCGACGCCCTTAGGCGGGATTTGGACGGCTAGCGCGGCATTCAGAATACTGCCATCTCGGAACGCCCGTTCTATATGGACTGGGTTTGCAAGATGGGCTGTAACGTTGACAGCGCCTGTAGCAGATAGCGCCTAGGGTGGAAACGGCGGTCCGGCGGATCAGGCATGCGGAGTGGCAACGGTGGCCAAAACTGCAGAGTGGAGATGTGTGTTAGGGTAGAAACGGCGGCCGGCCGGCGGTCAGGCGCCATCTGTTACAGGCGCTGCCAACGTTACACACCATTGCAAGAGCATGTACGGCCTGAGTTTAGGCGCCCGCCTTGCGCGCCGGCTGTCCGCCGCGGGGCGCGGCGGGCTGGGCGATCTCGTACATCTTTTGGCGGGAGTCCCGCGGTGACACCCTCCTCTTTACGTACCCCTTCTCGATTAGGCTGGCCAGTGACATGCGGACCGTGCGGTCCGGAAGCAGGGTGCGCTCGGCCAGCTTTCTCCGGGAGAGTGTCCCTTCGTACTCCAGCGTCTTGAGCAGCAGCTTGGCAGAAGGGGCCATGTTGAAGAGGTCCTCGGAGAGATGGTGCCTCTTGGCCATGGCCGATATGCTGATGGTGTCCCTCCTCAGGCGCACTATCTTGGCGGGGGGATCGGACTTGGAGAAGCTGACGCTCTCCCTCACGGCCGCCCTCTCGGCGCCGTCCAGCACCACCTTGCACTGCCTCCGCGAGGATATCTCGCTGACCTCCACCACGCTGCTCTGGGGTACCACCAGGGGCCGCCGCTCCACGTCCTGCGAGTTTATCGAGATTATGCCGAACACCGGCGAGCCGGCGAATATCATCGGACCGCCCGCCGACATGGCGTAGGCGGTGGACCCCAGCGGGGTGGACACGATCACGCCGTCGCTGCTGTCGTGCCAGAACTCCTCGCCGTCTATGGTGAGCAGGTACTCCATCAGCATGGCGCTCCTTGCGGAGCAGACCGTCGCGTCGTTGAGGACTTGGTACCTGCTTGCGCCGTCCACGGTAACCTCCAGCCGGGAGATCTCGTCGGTGTCGTAGTTGGCCGTGCGCAGTCTCTCTGTGTACATGTGCACGTCCTTGACGTCCACCTGGGCTAGGAGGCCCTCGGTCTCGCCCTCGGAGACGCCCAGTACCGGTACGGAGGGGGCGTTGGTGTCCAGATAGTACTTCCGCACTCCCCTGTCGCCGCCGGGCACTATGATGCAGCCCATGGCGGGGGGGACCGACCCGGGGGGCACCTTGTCGGCCCCCTCGAGCTTCAGTGTGGAATACAGCGTGTCTACCGAGTGCGGGGCCGAGCCGTCGTCGTATATGCCCAGTCTGGTCATGCGGCGGTTGCCGCACGCAAAATATTATGCCTTTCTGTATTCCACCAGATTGTAGAAGTACGAGGCGTTGGTCTGGACCGCACCGCGCCGGGGTATCTTCAGCAGCCCCAGGGACTTGGTGTCCAAGGCCGCCTGGACGGCCCCGCCGGCAAAGCAGAAGGCCCAGAGCGGATCCTTCTCCCGGATCATGGTGCAGACGAAGGCTCCGCAGAGTATTGCCCCCAGGCCGGTGGTGTCGTATATCTCCTTGTTGGGAAGCCGTATGCCGTACACCATGCCCTTGTGGTACATGTCTATGCTCTTGCCGTTGGTGCGGATTACCGTCTCGACCCCCATCTTGTTCAGGGCGCGCAGCCCCGCGTCCCCTTCCTGCCCGGTGAGAGCGCTGATCTCTGCAGGGTTCACCTTCAGCGCATCGGCCCCCTCCAGGCCTGTCTGGGCGGGCGCGATCCCTATTAGTCCGCCCTCGCCGGCCCTCCGCAGCATGCCCTGGGGGTTGAGCAGCACGTACCCCTCCTGGTCGGCCACGCACCCTGCGTCCAGCTCATGGTATATGGGGGTGATTATGACGCCGTCCTGCGGTACGCGGCGGACGTCCACCGGGTCGCACTCGTTCAGCAGGTACATGTCCCTCTTGATGCCGCTTATGCGTATCCGGAATCTGGTGGTGGGCAGCCCGGACTCGGCCCCCTCAACATCTATCCGGGGATCCGCCAAATACGCGGCGGGAAAGTCGGGTCCAAACCGGGTCTGAAGGCATACGTCTGCCCTGAACTCCCGCGCCGTCAGTCCGGAGTAGCAGGCGTCGCCCCCGGGCTGCTCGTGTACGGCGTCCTGCAGGTGCACGGTGTCGATGGCGCAGTGGGATAGGACGGTGACCCTCATCCCCTCTCGGAGTCGCGGTTTGTGTCGGTGCAGTCGGCGCACAGGATGCTGCCATTCGCCACGGTTATCTCCGCGTTGGAGGTGAAGCAGCCGTGGCACAGTCCCCTCATGGAATGGGGGTGGCCGCATCCGGTTAATATTGTTGCCGCCCGCACGTATATGTGGGAACGGCCGCCGCATGTGGATGCGGATTAGGTGCTCGCTGTGCGGCATGACGTTTGACGATGCCGATCCGCTCATACCCCACAAAAAGAGGCGGCACGAATCCTGGCACGACCCCTCCACAGCATACCGCCGGAACGCGATCCGGGGAAGCATGTCGTGGATCCCGTTGGGGAATGATCCTGAAAAATGAAAAATGGGCTAGTTGCCCGCGTCGGTGGCCCCTGCATCGGCCGCGTCCTCCGTGTCGTTGGCGGGTGGGGCCGCGCCGGCCTTCTTCTTGATCTTCTTGGCCTTTGGATCCTCGGGGTCGATGACACCCGCCTCGCCGATGCCGAAGATGACCTCCTCCTCGGGGTGGTGCGGACTGTCGACCATCCGGGCTATCCTCTTCTTGCCGGACTTTTTGAAGTAGATCCGATAGGTACTGGTGTGCGCCACCACGTTGCCTCCTATGGGCTTTGTGGGATCGCCGAAGAAGACGTCCGGGGAGGACATGACCTGGTTGGTGGCGACGGCGGCGCAGTTGTACGTCTCGGCTATGCGGGCCAGAAGGTGGACGAAGTGGTTGAGCCTCTGCTGCCTCTCGGAGAGGGTGCCCCGTCCCAGGTACTCGGACCTGAAGAGGCCCACCGCCGAGTCGGCTACCAGCAGCTTTATGTTGCTCTCTCTGATTATGGCGCCAGCCTCCTCTAGTATCAGGACTTGGTGGGAGCTGTTGTAGGCCCTAGCCACCACTATGTTGTCCAGTACCCTTTGGGGATCCATGCCGTTGGCCTTGGCGATGGAGACGATCCTCTCGGGCCGGAACGTGTTCTCGGAGTCTATGTACAGGACTCCTCCCTCCAGTCCGCCCTCTTCTTGGCTCTTCTGCACCATGACGCAGAGGGTGTGGCAGAACTGCGTCTTGCCGCACCCGAACTCGCCGTATACCTCGGTGAGGGCCTGCGTCTCGACCCCGCCGTCAAAGAGGGTGTCGAGGCACTCGGTTCCGGTGCTGATCTTCCCTATCTCCTGCCGGCGCTTGTAGATGTCAGCGGCGCTGACAAAGTCCTTGGCTAGGACGCCCCCGTCGGCCAGGAACTGCCTCGCCTTGTTGACCAGCCTCTCGGTGGAGTCCTTCTCCATGCCCGTTATGTCGGAGATCTCCACGGGTCCCCGCACAATCAGATCCATCAAGTTGTGTACTCCAGCATCGCTCAGCTTCCGGGCGGTCACCGGTCCGACGCCTTCCAGACTGTCTAGTCTTATGTCATCCATTGCTTGGTGTACGGTACATTAACCATATAAACCTTGCACTTTGGTGTGTTGGTACCAATAATCCCGGCTGGTTCCCCGAGAGACCGCGCGCCGTATATCGGCTCCGTCGCCGTTATAAGCGCCCGCCCGCGCCCAATTGCGGTTGGAAGCGTATCTGGAACTGGCCCTGAACGTGGCCGGCTTTGCAGTGGGCCTGTGCATAGGCGTGATGTCGGCCATCGGGTACAGGAACACGGCCAGCCCCACACTGTTGCGGCTGTCGATGGCGTTCATATCGATAAGCGCCGGGTTTCTGGCGGTGTGGGTGGGGTATGCCTTGGAGCTGCTGCCCTCGGGCCCCGGAAGGCCTGGATGGTGGCTGGAGACGCTGGGCGTGGGGGTGCAGACCCTGGGCTACTTCTTCATAGCGTTCTCGCACGGCCTCAAGTCGTTCTTCCCCAAGTCCCGCTATTTGCGGGGGGTGGGGGTGTTCCCGCTGTTCTTGGTCTCGACGGTGCAGCTGAACCACATACTGCGCTCGGTGTCGTTCATACTGCTGGTGTATGCGGCCATCGAGACCATCCTCTCGTACGTGGAGAGCCGCAACCGGGGGGCGGTCTCGGTGGCCGCCGGCTTGGCGATGCTGGCCCTGGGCGAGTTTCTGGGCTGGTACTCGGCGGTGTTCCCCGAGTCGCTGCTGTACCCAGTCTCGCTGGTGATCAAGATCGCCGGGCTGGTGGCACTCTTCCTGCCGGTGAGCCGCATACCCTTCCGGCGCATACGCTTCGATCCCGGCCCGGCCGGGTAAGATCACTTTGATGCTTTGGTGCATCCAAATTGATATTGCCTGATACATACATCCACTGTCATGCCGGTGTGATGGCAGTTTACCGCACCCGGGTGCGCCTCATAGGGGAGATAATGTCGTACGCCGAGGCGGGCGCGTCGGTGTCGGACATGGCCCGGCAGGCGGGCGCCTCGTACTGCCGGGTGTCCGACCTGCTGAGGACCCTGGTGTGTCAAGGGCTGGTGGAGCAGGCCGGGGGGACGTACAGGATCAGCTCCCGGGGACGGGACTTTCTGCGGGAGTACCAGACGTTCCGGAGATACTCGGAGAGTATCGGTATGACTGTCTGAGGCTGCCCTTATGCGCCGGAGCCGCCGCACTGGGGGCACTCGGCTCCGGTTATGGCCGAGCCGCACTCGGCGCAGATACCCCTGCCGATCTCTGAGAGTATGTCGCGCTGCCGCCGCTCGCTGTACCACTTTATGCCGAAGAAGACGGCCGCCGCTATGGCGATGGCATACACGGGCAAGACGAAGGGCAGCAGTCCTACTGCCAGCAGGCCCACGCCGGCCACCAGTACGCTGTCCCTCCTCTCGAACCTCAACGGACATGGGGATGGCCTTCTCCGTTAAATGTGTGGGGCTCGGCCGTCAATCCATCTCACCTGATCGTCACTCTAACTCCTCCTCATCGCCCCGCCGTGCGGCGGGCCGCCCGGGTATTTGTGGGGCGCGGCCCGGGCGTGGCGGGGATGCGCATTTGGGTTTATATTTACGCGTTCGGCCCCCGAACCCGCCTTGATGCCGGAACTGCTGCCCATAGGAGCTGGCGTCGCGTCGATACTGGTGGCCGCCGGCCTGACGGCGTGGATTACCCGGCAAGACCCCGGCACCCCGCAGATGATGGAGATATCCGAGGCGGTGCGGGTGGGCGCCGCCGCATTCCTGAGGCGGGAGATGAAGATCATCGTGCCGGTGGCCATAGGACTAGCCGTCGTGATAGGCGCGTTTCTGGAGATCTCCAACGGGATAGCGTTTGCGGTGGGCGCGGCGCTCTCTGCGGTGGCCGGCCTCATATCCCTGAAGATAACCGTAAAGGCCGCCGTCAGGGCGGCCAACCTGAGCGGCCAGGGGCTGGGCAGCACGTTTGTAATGGCGTTCCGGGGCGGGGCCACCGTCGGCCTGGCCGTACCCGCCATGGCGCTGCTGGCGATAGCCGGCCTGTACATGCTGTATCCAGACCCCATCACGATAGCGGGGGTGGGCATAGGCGCCAGCCTCATAGCGCTCTTCATCCGTATAGGGGGCGGCATATTTACCAAGGCCGCCGACATGGGCGCCGACCTGGTGGGCAAGGTGGAGGCCAACATCCCCGAGGACGACCCGCGCAACCCCGCCACCATAGCGGACAACGTGGGAGACAACGTCGGGGACGCGGCGGGCATGGGCTCGGACGTCTACGAGTCGTACATAGTCACCATACTGGCGTCGCTGCTGATAGCGGCGCTCATAGGGGCCCCGGACCTCTTCCTGTATCCGATACTGGTGGGGGCCTCGGGCATGATAGCATCCATAATCGGCGTGGTGATAGTGCGGGGCCGCAACATTACCGACGTGATGGCCCCGCTCAATCGCTCGTTCTACGTGGCCGCGGCCATAGCCATAGCCCTGAACTATGTGTTCGTGACGCAGTTCGTGGAGGGGGAGGCCGCCTATGCCCTGTTCGGCTCCACCGTGATAGGGGTGCTGCTGGTTCCGGTGATACAGAAGATAACCGACCGCTACACCAGCTACAAGTTTGGCCCCGTCAACGAGATCGCCGACTCGGCCAAGTGGGGGTACGCCTCGCTCACCCTGATGGGGATAATCAAGGGGCTGCAGTCGACCGGCCCGTTCATGATTGCCCTGGTGACCGCCATAATCATCTCGTATGCGATATCTTCTGCGGCGGCGCCGGAGGGGGCCGACCCGGTCCTGTATGGCATATTCGGGACGTCCCTGACGGCCATGGCCATGCTGAGCCTGGCGGGGATAGTGCTGAGCATAGACGCGTTCGGACCCATAGCCGACAACGCCGGGGGGATAGTGGAGATGACCGGAATGGGCGAGGAGAACCGCAAGGTCACCGACGAGATAGACGCGGTGGGGAACACCACCAAGGCCGTCACCAAGGGGTTTGCCATAGCCAGCGCCGCCTTGGCGGCCCTGGCCATGATACAGGCCTTCCAGTTCGAGGCGGCCCACGTCTTCGAGGGCATGCTGGCCTTGGACTATTCGCTGACCAACCCCGCCGTGGTCATAGGGCTGATAGTGGGAGGCCTGCTGCCCTTTATAATCACCGGGCAGCTCATAAACGGCGTCTCGCGGGCGGCCGGCAAGATGGTCGACGAGGTGCGCCGCCAGTTCAAGGAGAGTCCGGGCATACTCACCGGCGAGGCAAAGCCCGACTATGCCAGGTGCGTGGACATCGCCACGGTGGCCTCGATACGGGAGCTGTGGAAGTCCGCCGTCATAGCCATCATATCTCCTATAGTGCTGGGCGTGCTGATGGGCCCCACCGCGGTGGCCGGCCTGCTGATGGGCTCGGTGGTCACGGGCATATTCTTGGCGTACCACTTGGCCAACACGGGCGGCGCCTGGGACAACGCCAAGAAGCTGGTGGAGATGCGCGGCGAGAAGGGCAGCGAGCAGCACAAGGTGGCAGTGGTGGGTGACATCATAGGCGACCCCTACAAGGACACCGCCGGCCCGGCCCTGAACACGGTGATAAAGCTGCTCAATACGGTGGCGATAGTGTTCGTCTCCGCCTTCGTGGCGGTGCTGGTGCTGTGACGCGCACACCATGCAAATAGTGTTTGACAACCGTGCGCCAGAAGCGTATGCGTGCTCTGGCATATCCTGCCGGATCCTGGTTGCTCCAGTCGTTGCCTGAGCCGGCATGGTGCCGGCGTGCATACTGCTTGGATTTTGTGCTTTGCAGGACGAGGGCTGAACCCGGGCAACCCTGCGTACGCCGAATTGCCCGGGAGCGCCCAAAGCGGAAGGGGAGCCGATCCCAGAGGCTGGCTAGGCCCACAGCACTCCCGAGTGCTTTGCCATGACGCACAATTATGTACGACCGCTTACCGTGTCATACGCAACCCCCCCTTAAAAACATGGGCGCCCGGTGTTCTGGCGCGCCCAGCCCGGAGTATACGCGCGGCCCGGCGCCGCCGCCTACAAAAAATAAAAAAAGACCTCAGGGGCAGCCCTGCATCTTCTGTATGAAGTAGCCCTTCTCCTGGATGGCCTGCGCGACAGGCTCGGGTGCTCCCTGCGTGTGGCAGAACTGGCACTCGTTGGTGGTCATGACCGCGTCACCCTCGCCAACGGATGCGAGCCACTCCTTGCCATACGCAATGGCCTTCTGGTGGTCCCTCTCGCCGGTGATGACATCAAAGTGCATGGTGTGGCCGTCGGCCGCCTTCACGTAGGTGTCGTAGACGTGAATGTCCATGGCTGGGCCAAACCTGACGGCATATTTAGACCTCACGGGTGTGTACCCAACCGTATATGCATCTCGGAGATGGACCCGTCCATGATCCAGGCCCGCATCCGGCCGTCCAGGCCCGAGTATATCACCCACGCTCCCGGGTTCAGCTCCATGTATGCGGCGTCCGTCTCCGAGGGGACGGCCGGCGAGGACGGGTGGGAGTGGTACACCCCTACCACGTCCATGCCGCGCTCTGCGGCGGTTTGGTACGCCCGCAGGACGTCCCCGTCGGGTATGGCGAAGCGGACCGGCGACTCCATGCGGTTGGGGGTAAGGGCAGCGTCGCGCACGTGGTACTCGGAGCCGTCTATGGTTCCCAGCAGCATGCCGCACGCCTCGTTGGGCAGGCCCGCCCCGGCGTGCCGTTCCATCCGCGCCCTGACATCCGGCGGTATCACTACCGTGTACACGGCACAAGCACCGCTACTGCTCTTGGACTTCCTGAGGCTCCTCGGGCATCTCGGCGACGGCCTCAGGCTCGCCTACCACCAGAAGAGACTGCATCCAGGGGTGCACTATGCAAAAGTACTCGTACTCGCCGACATCCAGCGTGGCGGTGTCCAACAGGTACGTCTCTCCCTCGGACACGAGCCCCGAGTCGAAGGTCGCGCCCGCGTCGGCCATGCTGGAGACGGTATGCGCCACTGTGTCCTCGTTGGTCCACACCACACCGTACCCCTGGGGCACCTCCAGCAGATCCGGCTCGTAGTCGGGGTTGCCTGCAACCTCCGAGCCGAACAGCATGGTTGCCTCTATTATGGGGGCCGTGAACGGCTCCGGTTCGGGCTCCGGTTCCGGTTCGGGTATCTCCTCGGGTATCAGGTAGGTGTCCGGCCCCACCAGGCCGAACCCCACGTACGAGAGTATTCCAGCCGCCGCGGCCATGGCGAATATGGCTCCCAGCGGCTTGGTGTACTGGGGCTTCTTGGCGGCGATGTACGCCATTATCACGGCCGGGAATGCTATGGCCATCATTATTCCGGCAAAGACTCCTGTGGTACTCACCGTGTTGAAGAGGAACCCCGCCGTTCCGAACGCCAGCACTATGGACAGCACCACCAGGGTCGTGGCCTTGGCCCTGTTGCTGGTGGAGACGCCCCCGTCCAGTATGCCGGTCGCCAGGAATATCAGGCCTAATATCATGGTGAGCCCTGTCAGGGCGTGCATGCCGTCGATGAACGTGTGGGCCAGGCCTGCGTACGATATGACGACCCCCGCCAAGCCTATAGCTGTGAGCCCCATGCCGGGCATCATGAGGTCCCAGTTGCTCATCTGCGCTCGCCACCGGTTCCTGTCTAATTAATCGTTTTGAATAACGTTTGGCCGACGCCGCGCCGCGCCACGTATTCCGGCCTGCCCGCTGGCCTCTCCGGACTCCGGAATTCCGCAGCACGCCTCGGTGCACAGCTCGTCCATCTGCTCGCCAGCCTCGGCTATGTCCCGTATGAGGGAGGCCAGACGGGGGCTCGAGACGCTGTACATGGAGCGCCGGCCCCTCGCCGTGCACGAGACTATTCCGCACTCCTTCAGTATTTTGAGGTGGTGCGAGACCAGGGGCTGGTCCCTACGTACCATGCCCGCTATCTCGCCCACCGAGAGCTCCCCGGACCCTATGTGTTGCAGTATGGAAAAGCGCGTCTCGTCGCTCATGCACCGGAGGAGGGCCGCCCCATTCATATCAATCTAAGTTTATATGAACCTCGATTGATATAAAATTACCGTGGATGGCGTGCTGTTTGTGTGCGTAGAGAATGCCGGCCGGAGCTTGATGGCCGAGGCGTTCATGAAAAAGTACGCCCCGTATGTGCGGGTGGCCAGCGCCGGGACCCGTCCGGCGCCGCGCCCCAACGAGACGGTGGTGCAGGCCATGAGAGAGGTGGGCATTGATGTGGACAAGACGCCTGCCGCCCTGACCGCCGAGATGCTGCGGAGCGGCTCCCAGGTGGTAAACATGGGCTGCATGGACAGCTCCGAGTGCCCGGCCCTCTTCGTGGACGGGGTGGAAGACTGGGCGATGCCGGACCCCAAGGGCCAGACAATAGAGGAGGTCCGGCGCATCCGAGACATGATAGAGGCCCGGGTTCGGGAGTTGGCTGGGCGCCCGGATTGAGCGGCTGGTTTGGCGGCAGAGTCTTCGCCGCCGAGGCCGCCGGGACGTTCGGGCTCTTGGTGGCGGCCACCGGGTCCATAGTGTACGACGGGATGCAGCCGCTGGGGCTGTGGTTCGTGGCGCTGATGCACCTGCTGGGGCTGTGGGTGCTGGTGTCCGTATTCGGCAAGTACTCGATGGCCCACTTCAATCCGGCCGTGACCCTGGGCTTTGCCATAACCGGCCATACCCAGTGGAGGATGGTTCCGTGTTATATGGCGGCGCAGGTGGCCGGGGCGGTGCCCGGCAGCCTCTTCGTGCTGTATGCGTTGGGCGACCATGCCGAACTAGGGCTGAACCGCCCCGACTACGCGTATGACGCCGCGTCGCTGGTGGGGATAGAGGCCGCGGCTACCATACTGCTGATGGGGGCCATACTGTGCATAGTGAGCACCAGGGTGCATGGCGTGGTGGCCGGCTTGGTAGTGGGCAGCGTGGTGGCCGCCGACGTGTGGTTTTTTGGGCCGGTGTCGGGCGCCTCCATGAACCCGGTCCGCTCCCTGGCTCCAGCGCTGGTCACCGGGGTGATGCAGGACATGTGGCTGTATGTGGTGGCCCCGCTGGCGGGAGCCGCGGTCCCCGCCCTGATATACAGGCGGCTGCGGCGGCGTTAAAATAGACCGAACGGCTGCGGCGGCGTTATGGTGGACGGCGCCGTTCGGGTCAGGCTGACCACCCGGGGCCGGCGGACCGGGCGGCCCCATACGGTGTGGCTTACGGCGGTGTCGTATATGGGCGACTACTACTTTTCGCGGCACCGCCCCGACTCGGACTGGTTCCTGAATGCCCTTGCCGACCCTTCTGTTTTGGTGCACGTGGGTGACCGCGCCGTGGAGGGGATGGCCTCCCGGGTCGACGATCCCGCGACGGTCTCGATTATATCGTCGATCAAGTATCCGGGGGAGGCGCGGGCCGCCGAGAGGCGGGTGACCATCAGGGTGGAGCGACGGGCTGTAGACGGGGCGCCGGCCTGACGCCGGCGCGTGTCATACGACATGGATTATAGTGGTCAGGCCCCGCCGATCGGTCTCGGCACCGTCATGTGTCTCGCACACTGTGACGGTGAAGGATATGACGTCGCCGGGCGCGGCGCCGGGGGCGCGCAGCTCCAGCCACAGGTCCATCATATCGTACTCTGTGTCGGATATGTCGCCGGCTATGGAGGCCGGGCAGGTGGACTCGACGCGGAATCGGTCCTGTTGGAAGTGGTAGCCCAGGCGGGCGCGGCGCCCCTCCCTGGGCGTGGCGCGTACCCGGACGGGTATGGCTCCGGGCTTGGCCGAGGTGTATCCGGCCGTATCGTTCACGAAGACACCGATGGGAAAGGGGCGGCCGGCCGTCGCCTCGGCCATCTTCTGTATGCCGTCGTTCATCACCACGTCCACGGCCTTGATGGTCCGGGGCACCTTGGCCAGCCACCTGCAGCTCCTCTCTACCGCCGCGTCTATGCCCCGGCGCCGCCGGGCATCCTCCTCGGGTGGCAGCTTGTAGTATTCCACCCAAGCCTTGTAGTCGCCGGAGATGTCGTGGATGAAGTCTATGCAGGTTCGCTTGTAGTCGTGAACGCTGTCTGTCCGCTGGCCGTCGTCCGAATAGTCCATGGGCATGACCATGATGGAGGCAGTGCGGGGGTGGCCGCCTAAAAAGCATGGTGCTGCTGAGTGATGACCCGGCGGGCCGTGTATCGTTTTGCAGGGGTGTGGGAGGGGGAGCGATCCTCCGGCCCGTCGTATGCCTTTTTACTCTTCGGGCAGGTGCATCTCTGTTCTGCTGGATGTAGGGGCCAGAATCGCGCACGACCATGATGGGATGTCCCGGTCGTGCGACCGTCTAGTGGAATGGGATATAGGGCTGCGAGTGCGGAGGCGCCTACCGGAGTGAATCCTTATGCCGCGGGGAAATGCTTGACTTTTTGGACTACCTCGCAGCTTTCAAGAGAATATATCGACGATCTCTCTTGCAATGTATTTTTTGTTTCTTTTTCTGGTGTCGATCTGTTCGAGTATGCCTGCGCTTACCAGATACATGACGGCTTTCTTTGCTGGTGGATATCCGGTGTTCAGATATTTTGCTGCCATGGGTATGGTAATTACGGGCTTAGAAAAAAGGCGCATGGCCAAAATAATGGCGTTTCCTGATGCTCGGTTTTCTTTCAATTTTTGTTCATATTTTGATCTAAGATCAAGGAGTTTGTGCGTGACGGCAATTGCCTCTTGACTACACTGGATTACTCCAGTTAAAAAGAATATTATCCATTCCATCCATTTGCCATCTTTGCTTACTCCTCGGAGTAGTTCGTAGTACTCTGTCCGGTTCCTTTCAAAATATGCGCTCAGGTACAGGAGGGGCCTGCCTAGTACGCCACTGCTCGCAAGAATCAACGGAATCATCAGTCTTCCAACTCTGCCGTTTCCGTCTTCGAACGGGTGTATGGCTTCAAACTGGTAATGCGCTAGGGCGCACCGAACCAGAACTGGCATAGCGGTGGGCGGCTCCACCACAAACTTCTCCAAATTTTCTAAAAGACCGTCAAGCAGGTGTGCCGCAGGCGGGACGTATGTTGCATTCTCAATGTTGCAGTTTGCATATCCTATCCAGTTCTGCACTGCCCTGATCCTACCGATCTCTATGTTCTGTCCCCTTACTCCTTTCAGCAGGGTCTTGTGTGCATGCCTTAACATTTTCAAATCTACCCGCTTCCCTTCGTTTACCATTTCGAGGCAGGAATGCAATGCGCGGCTGTAGTTGACCACCTCCAAAACCCTCTTTGGTCCATTAGGGTCTACACCTCCTGCCTCAAACTGATACACATCTAGGTTGGATGCCTCTGTGCCCTCGATTTTCGAGCTTGAAACGGCTTCATGTGTGATGTATTGTACGATCAACAGGTTTGGATTTGGAATGAGCTTTCCCACTCCTTCTAAAATACCTAGGCGCATGTGCGCCTCAGCACTGAGACCTGCTATGGGTGCGTAGCTGATATCTGGCGGCAGGAATTCCGGAACAAACGTTACCGCTCCCTCATGATTCTTTTCAAACCGACCGCTGGGGTGGGCAAATTCAGATTCCTGCATTAATCCCACCCTCATGATGCATTGAACTGTAAGGCCTTTTACCTAGTGTCCAAGATACGTTCATCGCTATACGAATCGGCCCTTCCGTATAACTGCGTGATCCGCTACTATACGGCCGTACAACAAGGAATACCCTTGTTATACGAATCGGCCCTTCCGTATAACTGCGTGATCCGCTACTATACGAAAGTATAACAAGACCAGTCACTACTATACGAATGGGCGATTTTGTATAATAATATAGCTGCTGCCTCAGCGCCTTTCAGGCTGGCTGTTTGGTCTACCGAGACTACAGCAGCTACTCGGCCGTACGACACTGTCCGGCGCCGGCTGTTACCATTGTGTGTGCAACGGCCGCTTGACCGCGCACCGGACCGCGGCATCCGGACTGTCCGTCGTCTGTGACATATCAAAGCCGGTCGGCGGGAGCCACCGCTAGTCGTTCTCGGCGCCCGGAAAGCTGGCCTCGTACTCCCGCTGGCGCTTCTGCATGTCGAGCTCCTCGGCCTCGTCGCGCTCCACCGCAGCTTTCTCTATCTTGCGGGTGTCCTTGGCAAACCACGTCACCGTTATCAGTCCGAGGATCTCCAGGTCCAGCAGCACCTTGTTGAGCCGGTCGGGAGGCACGTTGTGGTCTGCCTTCAGCAGCGCCTTTGCCAGCTCCTCGTCGGTGAGCGAGCCGGCGGCCGCTATGATGTCGTATACGGTGTTGCGCATGGGGGCGGCCATCACCCGTAGAACACCTTGTCTGCCTTCTTGGGCATGGCATTGGATATGCTCCGGCTTATGCCGTCGTACCAGTCCTTGGTTTCGGTGGTTATGGAGGGCTTGGCCGCGTTCAGGGCTTGGGCGAAGTCGCCACTGGTTATGTGGCTGGAGTCCCGCCGCATGGCCCGGATCGCCGCCTCGCGGCAGAGGGCAGCCAAGTCCGCCCCGGTGTAGTTGTGGGTGGAGACGGCGATCTCCCGCAGATTGACGTCCTCGGCTAGGGGCATCTTGGAGACGAGTATCTGTATTATCTCCAGCCTGCCGGCCTCGTCGGGCGGCCCCACATACAGCGGTATGTCTAGGCGGCCGGTGCGCAGGAGGGCCCCGTCCAGCATGTCTGGCCGGCTGGTCACCCCTATGACGACCACGCCTGAGGTGGTGCCCTCCTCTATCTCGGTGAGCATCTGGCTGAGGAGGGTCTCGCCGGGGCCGCCGTCACGCTGACGGGCCAGCGAGTCCAGCTCGTCGAATATTATGATACAGGGCGAGGAGGTCTTTGCTTTCCGGAATATCTCCCGGACGGCCTTCTCTGACTCGCCCAGCCACTTGGAGATTATCTCTGGGCCCCTTACCTGTATCACGTTGGCGCCGCTCTCCGCTGCCAGGGCGCGGGCAATCAATGTCTTGCCGCAGCCCGGTGGCCCGTACAGCAGGGCCCCCTTGGGGGGACGTATGCCCATCTCGGTGAACCTGGCAGGCTCCCTCATCGAGACCATGAGGTTGTCGGTGAGCGCTGCCTTTATCTCGCCGAGTCCGCCCACGTCATTCCAGAAGACCTTGGGCCTTTCTACGTAAAACTCCCTCATGGCGGTGGGGACCACCTCATGCATCCCGCGGTTAAAGTCGACCAGCTTGATGTGCATGGACTGCAGCACCTCGGCTGGCATTCGCTCCGACTCCATGTCTATCTTGGGTAGGTAGCGGCGGATAGCCCTGGTGGCCGCCTCGCGGCAGAGTGACTTGATGTCCGCCCCCGTATACCCGTGAAGCTGGCCAGCCAGCTCCCTGAGGTCTATGTCGTCGTCCAGCGGCATGCCACGGGTGTGTATCTGCAGTATGTCCAGGCGCCCGTCGGTGTTGGGTACGGATATCTCAAACTCCCGATCGAACCTTCCGGGCCGGCGCAGGGCCGGCTCCATGCTGTCGGGCCGGTTGGAGGCGCCCAACACTATCACGTTGCCCCGCTCGTCCAGCCCGTCCATCAGGGCAAGCAGCTGGGCCACGACCCTCTTCTCCACGTCGCCGTACGCGTCGTCGCGCTTTGGCGCTATGGCGTCTATCTCGTCGATGAATATTATGCTGGGGGCGTTCTCCTTTGCCTCCTTGAATATGTCCCGCAGGCGCGCCTCGGTCTCGCCGTAGTACTTGTTGACTATCTCCGGACCGCTTATCGAGTACATGTTGGCGTCCGACTCGCTGGCCAGAACCCTGGCTATGAGGGTCTTGCCACAGCCCGGTGGCCCGTACAGCAGCACGCCGCTGTGGGCCTCGACCCCCAGCCGGGCGAAGACCTCGGGGTGTCGGAGTGGCAGCTCCACTATCTCCCGCATGGCCTTCATCTCCTGGGTAAGCCCGCCCACCTCCTCGTAGGTGATGCGGGCGCGCCTGTCCACGGCCGTCTCGTCGGATATGGTAAGGGTGGTGGACTCCTCTATGCGGATTATGGTGTTGGGGACTGTCTTGCCCACCCGGAAGACCATCGAGTTGCCCAGTATTATCACGGATATCTCGTCGCCCTTCATCAGGGGGATGCCAACCAGCCGGCCCTTCACGAAGTTGGTGAACTCCGAGTCTATGGTGACCGTGTCGTTCACGGGTACCAGCACCGCTGAGTGGGCAGCCTTGGTAGATGCCTTCACCACCGCTATGCTGTCATGGAGGGAGACACCCATGCTCTTGCGGGTCTGCCCGTCTATCCGTATTATGTCGGGGCTCTTCTCATCCTCGTCGGCTGGCCACACTATGGCGCAGCTTGACTTGGGGCCGTCCATCTTTACTATGTCACCGGGCGAGACGCCCAGATAGTCCATGGCGTCGGGTCCCATGCGGGCGCGGCGCTTTCCTACATCCCGGTGTATGGCCTCTCCCACGCGCATCTGCAGCTCTTTGCCGGCCAAAGTCACTTCATGTCCACGGACATTCTGCTCATGTTCAGCACCTCGATCTCGCTGACGCCCTGAACGCCCTTCACGGCGTTCTCCAGCGCGTCACTCTGTCCCTCCTCGTCCTGTATGACAAACTCGGCCTTTATGCACTCGAGGCCGAAGGCTATGGGCTCGGTGGCATGGCGCCTCAGCGACATGCCATTGGGCAGGTTGCCCCCTATCGCGTCGGCTAGCCCTCCCAAGTCAACATCGATCCCGGTGGGGAGTATCCTTGTGATGATGAGTAGCTGGGCCATCTTTAGGGTCCCTCGAATCCGCACCTAGGGCAGGCATACTGCCGGGCGGATTCGCGGCAGCTCTCGCAGCGCCATATTAGGTGCTCGCCGCAGTCCGGGCAGTCGAACTTGACGCACTTGTCGTTGGGCATTATGATGCGGAAGCAGCAGCTGCAGGTGGGTAGCGAGATCTGCGACGACATTGTGGAGCCGTTCGGCGCGGCTAATTTATAGATTCAAGTTCTAGGTTCGTATATGTTCAATCCCTTCCATGAACCGTGTTCGGTTTCCATGTGATGCGGGTGGATAGGCCTGACCGGCGGCACGGAGCGGCGTAAATTGGCAATATATGGCAGCGCATGGCGCCGATGTGTACGCTGCGTCTAAAATTAGCGGGGGGTTGAGTATGTATCTACGGCGGTACACCCTCAAGTCCGCTCGGCTTTCATTCCGGAGGGTGGTTGCATCACGTTGATCTGTGTTTGAGTTGTGAATATGGGAGTGCGCGTGGTGGGTCCGTCCTGCGGCGGGACTCCTGCGGCCATATGCAAAAAAAGAAATTTGAGTTTACTGTGTAGGTAGTATGGTGTTGGTGGATAGGGAGAACTTTCCCCGCTCTATCCACTCGCTGTCTATGACCTGCCATATGGCGAGGTCCAGCGGTACCAAGTCGCCGTTCTCGTTCAT
>JAEFDA010000035.1 GCA_016126025.1 Nitrososphaerota archaeon
CTAGGATGGTCCGGATCGACCGTCTTGGAGGGGTTATTTCATGGATTTATGCACGTCGTGGACAACCCCGGCGGGCGCCAAATGTTTTATTGCGCCGGTGCTGCTTCCACACGTGGACTGGATTACCGGGGATCCCGGCGCTCTCACGCCCGTTCTTGCCCTAGGTTTCGGCCTGACCGTCGGACTAGCTCATGCTTTTGAGCCGGATCACTTGGCGGCGGTGGGAACGCAGGCCGCATCCAAGAACGCAGGCCTCCGGAAGCACAGCATTAGGGAGAGTATGACCAGATCTTCTGTGCTGGGCGCCGTCTGGGGCGCTGGACATACCACCACCCTGGTCCTCTTTGGCATGCTGGTGTATACCACTACGTCCCTCATACAGGACTGGATCTTCTCCGGACTGGAGATGGCGGTGGGCGCGATGCTACTGGCCTTGGGATCCTCGGCCATCTTGGGCAGGAGCATCCTGTGGCCCGTGCACCGGCACCACCACACCCACCGGGACGGAACGGCCCACACTCACGCGCACAGCCATGGCGACGGACTGCACAACCACACCCATCGCTCGTATGTCATAGGACTGGTGCACGGTCTGGCTGGAAGCGGCAGCTTGGTGGCACTAACCGTCGCGACCATGGATGGTCCGGCCATGATGCTGACGTTCATGCTGTTATTCGGTGTGGGCTCGGTGCTGGGCATGTGTGCCATGGGTGGCCTGCTGGGCGTTCCGCTGTCCCTAGCAAGCCGGAAGAGCGGGGTGCGCCGGCTTGTACAGTACGTGGCCGGAGCTTTCAGCGTAGGTATAGGAATCATGATCCTCTACGAGACCGGCGCGATGGTGCTGTCCGGCGCGCCCGCAGTCTAGAGTGGCGTCATCGTGTCGATCAGGCGAGCGTTTGTGACTTGGCCGTCTTTTTCCTGAATCTCCAGATCCACTGTGTATTTGAGGCCGTTCAGCATAAAGTTCACCTGAATGTCCCACGCTTCCCGGGGACCCTTCTCGGGCACCTGATACGCTACGTTGACGCGAAACTCCTCCACCTCACCGTACAGGGCCCCTATGACGCGCCTCGACTCCCTCTCTATGTCTTCTGGCGTGCTGACCTGAGTCATACCTTTTTCGGTTGTTATTTTGACATATAAAAATTTTAGATGCTCGCCGAAAGGCCCGCCAAACGGCGCGGCCAAACCTACTGCCGATCGTGGTGCCGGCCTGATGCCAGCCGAGCCAGGGTTGCAGGAGTCAGCGCCGGAACGCGCCGAACAAGGACTTCCTCTTCTTGCCGGCAATCTTCTCCATTACGCGCTCGCGGTAGTACTGGGCTCTCCTGTTATCCGGATCCAAATCCAGTGCCATATCATAATACTTTAGGGACTCCTCGTACCTCTCCATCGACATCAGTATACGGGCCCTGTAGCTTATGGCGTAGACGTATCCCGGATTGATCTCCAGCGCCCTGTCGCAGTGTTTGAGTGCTTCCTCGTACTCGCCCTCGTGATCCAGCAGCCACACCATGGTACACAGCGCCATAATGTTGTCCGGCTCCCGGAGTAGGGCGCTCTGGCAGAAGAACCTAGCGGCTCCGGTCTTCTTCATGGAGTACAGCGAGACGCCCTTGCTGTAGAGCGCCCTGATGTGGTCCGGATGAGCCTCCAGCACCCTGTCGAAACATTCCACGGCCTTCTGGAACAGGCCCTTGCGGTCGCATATTAGGCCCCGCGTCATCAGCGCCTCGGCGTTGGTCGGATCTATCTTCAAGGCCTCGTCCAGGTATGGAAAGACGTCCTTTGTGGGAAAGCCGGCCAAATCCAGCGTCCACGCCTTGGCCACCAAGGCTTGGACATTCTTCGGATCCTTCTCCAGCGCCCGGGTGTACCACCCTATGGCATCCTCATGCTTCCCCTCCCTGGTCAGCCGGCGCCCTTTCTCGTACAGAAGGCCGGAGCGGGCCGAGTCCGCCGCGATGGCATCGTTCAGGCACGATATGGACTCGGCGGCGCGTCCCATCCTTCCCAGTATGCGGCTCTTGACATACAGGACGTCGGCATCACCTGGCTTGGTGGCCAGAACCCCGTCCAGTGTTGCAACGGCCTCCGCGTGTCTGCCCAGACCGCTCTGGCAGGAGGCGGCCACCGTAAGCACCTCTGTGTGGTTGTGGTGGCTGGATCCTATGCACTTCAGGCACTCGAGCGCTTCTGCATATCTCTGCAGTTTCTCCAAGACCCGGCCCCGGGCCAGCAGTATGTCGGCATCGCCGGGATCTGGTGCAAGGGCCGCATCCA
This sequence comes from Nitrososphaerota archaeon, assembly GCA_016126025.1. Lineage (GTDB taxonomy): Archaea > Thermoproteota > Nitrososphaeria > Nitrososphaerales > Nitrosopumilaceae > VYCS01. The sequence continues at coordinate 2,284 of JAEFDA010000035.1, forward strand.
GATGCCCAAGGGCATCCCCGAACCGCCCCAGCCGGTACAGCGCCATCCCCATGCGGCGGTTCGCTGCGACATGGCGCGGATCAGTGCGCAGCGCCCGAGAGTAGCACGCCACCGCCTTGTCGTACTCGCCGTACCCCTCCCAATACACGCCCTTGTTGATGTGGCTCCACTCCCCACCGGGCCTCTCGAACATCGTGCAGATTGGTGCGTGCAGGTTTTTTAGCATGACGGCGGTCGGGTGGCAATGGGTGCGTGCACCTCCAGCAGGACGGTACCGCGCTCTGTCTCGATATCCATGGTGACTTTCCGCGTCATCTCTGGCACGCCGATCATCACCTGGCTTGGAGACAGCATGCCAGAGACATCCTGGCGTGCCCGCGCCTCCCCGCCGGTCAGCGAATCGGTGGCGCGGGCCGCCAGCAGCAGGAGAGCCTGGTTTATGTTGACGCGCCTGCCCCGTTCCAACAGCGCCGCCACACCTCTCACCGATGCGGCAAAGACCGCCTCGGCATCTCCCCCGCGCTCAAAGGTACAGCGGAGAGGCGTGGCATCCGGATCCCCCCGGGCGGTGACACGGATGATCATCTGTCGCGCTTTGGCACCCGGGCGGCGGGGCTTCCAAAGTTGTACGTGTTCCCCGTCCCGCGATAGTCGTGCGGCCGGACCGGACTCCCCCCCTCCAGACCCCTCTTGGTAAGCGAGAGACCGGCCAGCAGCTCCACTATTAGTCTCTGGCCCAGACCCGAGGTAATCCCCCCGTTGTATGAGCTGTTGTCGCTGACGTCGTATGCCGGGGCGACCTCCACCAAGTCCATTGCGAACCTATCGGGATCGAAGGACTTGGAGAGGAGCCGGATCATCCTGATGCCCTCCCGGGAGGTGAGTCCGTTGGGCTCAGGCTCGCCCGTGCCCGGCGCATACGCAGGATCAAAGGAGTCTATGTCCCAGCTGAGGTACACAGCATCGGTTCCGTCGTTGGCCCTGTCGGCTATTTCCTTGGCTATGTAGTCTATGCCCAGCTCCTCAACGTCCAGCATCGTAAACCACTGAAAGTCCTGGTCTGCCATCCACTTGTACAGATCCGGCCCAGGCCAGTACCCCCGGGGTCCCACCAGAGAGTAGTTTCTTCCCCGCAGGCAGCCCATCTCCATTATGCGCCGGATGTGTGCCCCGTGGTCATACTTGAAGCCGGTCAGTCCCTGAGGGGCGCAGTCCGCGTGCGTGTCAAAGTGTATCATGCCTATGTTCTTGTATTTTTTGGCAAATGCCCGCACGTTGGCATACGTGATGGAGTGGTCGCCGCCGAGCATTACCGGTATGCCATCCTGCTCCAGCACCTCCTTGACTTTTTGCGACATCCTCTTGTGGGATTCTATAACGTCTCCGGGGGAGACCACCACGTCCCCATAGTCTACCGTCCGGAAGGTTCCGAACGGATCCGCGCCCGTCTCTATGTTGAATCGTTCGTACGGAGGGGATGGAATCGTCGAGGCGGCGCGCAATGCCCTGGGACCATACCGAGCTCCGGGACGGATGGTGGTCCCAAAGTCGAAGGGCTCACCCACAATTGCCACGTCCGGGCTAGCCTGCTGTAGCTCGCTGTAATTCTTTACCCAAGGGAGGTGCAGAAACGTGTTGATCCCAACGAACGGCGCAACGTCTGCGCCGCGATAGTCGTCCCCGTAAAACTCCATTCCCATCTTTATTCGGAGTATGCAACCGGGCACTTGCTAATAAAGTCTGTGAGCACGGCGCCTTCCGTGAGAACATCGAGAAATAGACTGCGTCGTGAAAAAAAATATAGTCCGAAAACCCTACATTTTAAGCGGTGCCTGTCCCAAATAAAAAACGCAAGACCGCCGCCGCTCAATGCCGGTTGAGATCATCTCAGTAGTGCTGGTGCATCTGCCGCTGCTCCATACCCTCCTGTTCCCAGTGGTTGTGGTTGCGGCCGGGATCCTTGTGGGCGTGGACGGTCCCGTCTATGTGGCAGTGGGTGTTGTCTATCAGGTCCTTCATGAAGACGTCGTCCACGTTCAATATGAGGTTGACCCCCTCGGTGGCAGATTTGATCACTTGCTCCTTTACCGCACGCGCGTCTACCACCTCCCGGATCCTGGCCACGCTCCGGGAGGCTGCGTCTATCCCCCACCTGCCGTCCGGCTCTGCAGCGCACCGGTTCCGGAGCAGCGGCAGGGCATCCAAGACATCCATGCCGGCGTTGCGCGCCAGTGTGGCCGGGATCGACTCTAGGGCGTCGGCAAAAGCATACACCGCCTTCTGCTCACTCCCCTCCACCAGTGGCGCCTGCTGGCGCAGGCCCATTGCCAAGGCCGCCTCACAGGATCCGCCCCCGTACACAAATAGCTGATCTCCGGCAAAGGCGCGCAGTGCCTTGAGGGCGTTGAGTGCCGTCCTGTGGAACTCGTCCAGATACCTCTTGGAGACGGCTCGCAGAAGCAATGTGACGGAGCCGGGAGCCTCAGACTCCACAAAAACCATCTCGTCCCCGCCCACCGCTCTTTGGTATACGCGGGACGCCATCCCCAGCTCATGGCTGGATATGCTCTCCACGCTGGAGCAGGTGTGGGCGCCGGTGGACTTTTCTAGCCACCACAGGTCGTTATACTTTGCCCGGCGTATGGTGATTATGCCCCGGCGGGCCAAATAGGACTGGGCCAGCTCTCCTATCCCCTTGCGGGAGACCACCAGCCGGGCGCCGGAGTCGGCCACCTTCGCTACGGTGAACAGGGTGTCGGCATCCTCCTGCTCCCCGAACCGACCCATATCGTCCACTGCGGAGACCTCAATGATCGACTCGGTTTTTGTGCGCGAGGCTTCCAGCGGATCGTTCAGCAGGAGAACCGGGGCGGCGGTCAGGACGTGCGGCATGGCGGCGCTGTCAGCAGGCTTGTCCAGCACCGTCCCCCGCACCAGCTCCATGTCCGTCGTCATCCCTGTCTTCTCCTCTATCTTTACGAAGTCGACATCCACGGTGCCGGTGCGAGTATCGGTGACCGATGCTGCTGCCTCGAGGATCATGTCCGTCACCCTGTCCGCATCGGCCAGCGAGTCCGATATTGCCTTGCATCCGATGCACGAGGCAACCAGTCTGCGCCGGGCATCTACACCCTCCCGGAAGCCCATCGAGTCCAAGGCGTGCAGGGAGAGCCGTGAGCCCGTCTCAAACCCCCGTATCACCGACGCAGTGGAGATGCCCAGCGCCAGCAGCCGCCGGGCTCCCTCCAGCAGGGCGCCCATCAGCACGGCGGCCGACACCGTTCCGTCACCGACATGGGTGTCCACCGTATTCACCGCATCAACCACGGCCTTGGCGGCGGGGTGGTCCACATCCACCTTCCTCAGGAACGCCCCGCCGTGCTTGGTCACCGTCTCCTCGCCCAGTATGTCCACGTACATCTTTTCCATGCCCCGGGGCCCCAGGCACGTCCGTACAGCCTCGCTGATCAGTATGCCAGCGGCGATGTTATACCGCTGCGAGTCGGCCGTCCCGATTCTGGATATCTCGGGGTTTAGTATGTCCGGGTATTTCACCAGTTTGGTCCACTTGGAATTCTATTAAATTCTAATGCATGCGGGTTCGCCCGCAGTAACGGGCGGTCCGGCCATGCGGGGACGCACGGGCGCCCTACCGCACTACGCCAGCATTCCCGCTAAATGGCCGACAGACAGGCGCCGCCGTCCCCGTTATACGGCGTTCTTGGTTGGCTTGTCGTTGGGACCGCCGGGGCCGTCCGCGCCGTTGTCGGAAGTAGCCGAGCCCGGGCCAGAGACGCCGCCCTCCTGGAAGTGCTTTAGATCCTCGCCGGATATCACATCCTCCTCGGGCGGGACATAGTCCCGCACGTCATGGCGGGCCTTGCCCGGATACTTCTTCTGGGTCGCCAGAGCCACCAATATGAACAAGGTAAACGAGACCACCGGTGGTATCAGCTGATCCAGGCCGGCCAAATCCGCGGGCCACGTAAAGAAGAAGACCAAGCGCAGTCCCGTGCCAAAGAGCAGCGACGCGATGGCGGCGGGCATGTTGGCCTTCTTCCAGAACAGCCCCAGCGTCAGCGGGGCCAGCGCCCCGGCAAACACTATGTCAAAGGCCAGTATCAGGTAGATTCCCGGGGCCGGAAGGAAGTACCCCAGCGCGGTTCCGGCGCCGATCATAGGAATGAGTGCCAGACGCGTCACTACCAAGAGCCTCTTGTCGGTGGACCCCGGCCTGCCCAGCCACCTCCGCCGGATTATGCGGTTGATCAAATTGCGCGATATCACGCTGGATATGGCAAGCAGGCCGCCGCTGGCCGTGGACATGGAGGCACCCACCACGCCCATGAGTATGGCAGCGCCGATTGCAAACGGCATGTGCTCCACGCTGAGCAACGGCAGTGCCAGATCCGGAAGCGTGTCCGCGGGGAGATAGTAGAGGGCCACAATTCCCAGCATGCTGGTGGGCACCACCGTGAATATTGTAAGGGCGCCCCCCATGAAGGCGCCTCGCCGCGCCGTCTTCGGGTTCCGAGCCGCAAAAACTCTTTCCATAAAGTCCAAAGCTATGATGTCGCCCAAGGCCAAGGCCAGAAATCCGCCCCAGTTGATCAGGGCGCCGTTGGCCACATCAAAGAGGCCTGACATGTCCAGAAATTCGGGCGGGGTGCTGCCAATAACTGTCTCCCAAGGAGTCCCAGAAAACCCGCCCGCAAAGAACAGGAATCCGGCCCAGAACGCCCCGATGGCCAAGTATACCTGGAAGAGGTTAGTATACGCCGACGCAAATATCCCTCCGGCAGCGGTATACACCAGCACCACAGCGGCCGCGATCACTATCCCCCACAGATAGTCCACGCCAAACACGGTCTCCAGTATGAACCCGCACGCGGCCAAGTTGCCCGCGACCAGTATTATGAAGCTGATTATCAGGAGAACTCCAGATATTCCCTCGGCGCCGTTACCAAATCGCCTGTAGTAAAAGTCCGGCAGTGTGATCATTGACATTTTGTTGAGCGGCTTTGCGTACCCGGCGGCTACCACCAGAAGACACGCCCCCAAGCCCATCGGAACCACTGCGCCCGCCCAAAATCCAAACTGGTATACGAGCGCGACATTTCCCAGCGACGAGTTGCCGTCCACCGCCTGCGCCGCTAGCATGGTCCCAACCAACGCCAGGGGCAGACTCTTTCCTGCCACTATGAGCCTCTTGCCGCTTTGGCGAACCAGCTTGGCAGTCACTATGCCGACAGCAAGCGTGATCCCGATAAATATGGCCACTGCCAGCCCATAATCTGCAAATTCAGCCACGCTTGAATCAGCGTGTGCTTTTATTTAAACTTGATAGCAAATTGTGTTTTATCCTTTATTATAGAGTCTAGCTAAATGAATTAATTTATGGCAGATTTTTGCATAACGTAAATTTTTTGCGCGTGGCAGCATACTATAGCTCCACATCTCTCAAATCCTATCCGGCTCGTCATATATTTGCAACGACAGAGGCGCACACGTTTACGTCCAACACAAATTCACCAAGGCGCCCTCAGTCGTGCGTTGCCGCATCTCACGGCATATCGAGGTGCCGTGCAGTCGCCATGTATGATACATGTCCACAGCACGCTGCACCAACACACGCCCCCAGACTGTCCCTATGTTCTAGGTCTCCTACTCCGCCTCCTAGCCACCGCCTCAAGAACATGTTGCGTGGTTATGCTGGAGAATCGCTTCCCACTTGCCACCCAGCGAGTACGCCAACTCGTACGTGCCACTCTACCAGAGATTGGCCGCCTCAGCCAGCAGGCCAGGCTCCAGCAACACCCCTACGCCATGCCTATCTTGGCTCCGGCCAGCCCGTCGCAGCCCAAGTACCCACACGTCTAGACCACATGGTATGGCGCAGCGGTCTTGGGCAGACCTTAACTGGCGCACCAGAGACATGACCCGGCGGCGCCAAAAGTCCGACGGGGACTCGAGCGTGTCGATCGGATAAATAACGGTGCGGCGCCACCTCCATGATGGCGATACCCAAGGAGATCAGGGACTATGTAGGAACCCAGATTCAGTACTACATCAGCGAATCCCAGACGTACAAGAGCATGGCCGAGACCCACAAGGGCGGCTCGGCAGAGGACACGGCCTTTGGAATGATACTGGGCTGCCTGTACCTGGGGTTCATGCAGGCGTACAGGACCCAATACATGGCCCCCAGCTCAGAGGACATGGACGAGTTTCACCGGCTGGTCGGCGACAACGCCCCACGCATAAGAGAGGCGCTCCGGATGCCCACGCTGCACACCTAGACAGTAGTACAAGGCTGGCGGTAGAGATAAATCGGCACGCCCCTGCCCCACAGCATGGAGGAGAGCCACGAAACCAACGAGTTCAGAATATCACAGATAGTTGACAACGGTCAGGTGGTGCAGCTGACCCTCATAGAGAATGTCTCCACCGAGCCCATATCGCAGAAGCAGATGATAATGGAGAGCCTCTCCAAGCTGGACTCCGAAACCCGGGGGCAGGTGATGCCCATCATACACGCCATACTTCAGGCCCAGCCCACCGTCAAGCTGAAGAGCTACCGGCAGACGCAAGTGGTCATGACCATGCCGAAGTCCCGATACCAGAACATAGGGGTCCCGCCGGTGGGCAGCATCATGCGGCTGGACTTTAAAAGAATCTAGAGTAACGCCTCTATGTCTGACGCGTCCGCCAGCGGCGGCGAGCATACCGAGTTCCGGCACACATACACAGTGGTCCCATCCCCGAACGTCTTGCCCGCAAAGAAAGGGTATGCTTGGAGGGATGCGGCTTGGCCATCGTCCCTCACGCGCACCATCATCCCCTCGGGGACATAGCGACGGCGGAGCACATCCAATATGGCATCATTCCCCCCGTCCATCACCGTGATCTCGGCGGGTCCCTTCACGTGCATATATGCGGCGCACAACAGGTGTCCGAACGCCAGCGGATTCTCGGCTGCCTGCTGCAGCCGGGACTCCAACGCCTTCCGGGCCGCGTCACCAAACTCCTGCCTGCCGGTCAGCTGTTGCAGTCGGATCAGGACGGCCACGGCCACCGAGCCGCCCGAAGGCACGGCCAGATCGTAGCCGCTGCGGGGCCTCGCTATCAGGGGTTCGTGGTCGTCGGGGGTCACGTAGAACCCTGAGCCGTCCCAGAAGTGCTCCAGAATGTAGGAGCCCAGCCGCCGAGCCTCCTCCAGATATCGGACGTTTGGGAACTCCTCGAACACGTCCAGCAGGGCCGCGGCCACGTACGCGTAGTCCTCCAGAAATCCGCGTATGCGCGCCCCGTCCTTGTAGGATCGATACAGTACATCGCCCTCCAGCATCCTATCCAGTATGAACGACATGGCCCGCCGCGCCGCGTCCAAGTATGTTGGGTCGCCGGTTATACGATATCCCCTAGCCAAGGCCGATATCATCATGCCGTTCCATGAGGCCAGCACCTTGTCGTCCAGTCCGGGCCGCGGACGTTCCTCCCGGGCGGCCAGCAGATCCCCCTCGCACCTCCGTATGGTGCGGCGGGCCTCCCCCTCAGATACGGAGCAGGCAAACGCCGCCGCCGAGAGCCGGATGCTGCGGTGCAGTATCGACTTGCCCTCCCAGTTTCCACCGTCGGTCACCCCATAGTACGTGCAGAAGAGTTCGGCGTCATCCCCCAGCAGGCCGCGGACCTCCGGCTTGGACCAGACGTAGTATCTGCCCTCCTCTCCCTCCGAGTCCGCATCCAAGGCCGAGTAGAACGCCCCTTCGGGCGAGGTCATCTCCCGCAGCACGAATCCCAGCGTCTTCTCCACCACCTCCAGATAGAAGTGGTCGCCGGTGATCTGGTACGCCTCCGCGTAGTTGACAGGTATCAGGGCGTTGTCGTACAGCATCTTCTCAAAGTGCGGCACAAGCCACCGCCGGTCAGTGGAGTACCGGTGGAATCCGCCGCCTATATGGTCGAATATCCCCCCCTCGGCCATCTTCCGGAGGGAACGTAGTCCGAACTCGGCAAACCGTGACACCCCCGAGAGCCGCGCATGCCTGAACAGAAACGAGATGCAGGCGGCGTTGGGAAATTTGGGGGCACTTCCGAACCCGCCATACGTCGGGTCGCCGGCCTGCAGTAGGTTGACGGCCGCCTCGTCCAGCGGCGGGCGCCCTATGACGGACTGCTCGGGGGCGGGCTGCTCCACCCCCATGTTCGCCACAAAGTCGGCGGCAGCCCGCCTCACGTCCTGGGGGCGCTCCTGCCACATCTGGGCCAGCTGCCGCAGGATGCTGCCGAACCCCGGCCTCCCATACCCGTCCAGTATGGGGAAGTATGTCCCCACGTAGAAGGGCTTCTGGTCCGGGGTCAAAAAGACGCTGAGCGGCCACCCCCCTTGGCCCGTGGCGCGCTGGCAGGCTTCCTGGTATATGGCGTCTATGTCGGGCCGCTCCTCACGGTCCACCTTTATGCTGACGTAGTGCCTGTTCATTATCTCGGCCACTCCCTCGTTCTCGAAGGACTCGCGCTCCATGACGTGGCACCAGTGACAGGCACTGTACCCCACGCTGAGGAATATTGGCGCATTTCTCTCCCGGGCCGCCTCCAGCGCCTCGGATCCCCACGGGTACCAATCCACCGGGTTGTCGGCGTGCTGGAGCAGGTACGGGCTGCTCTCCTGGCCCAGACGGTTGCGCGCCATACCCTGCAAAAGCAGCCCATGCCCATTTGAACCTAGGCGCCCCAGATGCTGCGGCCTTCCTCCAGCTCGTATATGCGGACGTTTATGTTCTTGAGCAGCTTCGTCTTGGACTTGCGGGCCTTCTTGTCGTGGCTGTAGTCCTTCTTCTCCACCAGATACTGGAGGCGCTTGAGCTCCTGCAGCGTCAGCTGTTTGAAGGCGTGTCGGGAGCCGGACACCTTGTTGAGCAGGCGCACCCGCTCCATGTCTTCCTTGGTTATGTCGGAGGCCACCGCCGTATGTACGTCCTGGCAGTATATTTTTCCTTTGTGAGGCGGGGTTCTTTTGCATTGACGCGTGGTGTCGATGCGCCGCGGCGGGCATCCAAACATTCCTACACCGCCCCCGACCCCTTGTTCCTGTAGCCTCATCGCGCGGCAGGACGACGCATGGACCCGGGCCGGCACCGCGGCCACGGCCGTTACGGGGCCCGCTGGCAGCAGCGGGCCTCTGTAGCCGGCACATGCCGCATCAGGCCGCCATGCAGTCCACCCTCCCGGTCTCGACCCACTGCTGCTGCGGGATATCCCCAGGTCCACTTGGTTTTTACGCTCATGATACGGCGATGATGCGACGATTCGCGCCTTTCTTGGGGGCGGGTTTTGGCAAGACAATCTTAAAATCAAGCCCGCCCCCCGCCCGAATGCATGCCGGAGATGCGGGCCATGGTACTCTCCAAGTGCGGCAAGGTAGAGACCAACCCTCTGGAGTTACGCCGCATAGAGCGCCACCGCATACGCAGCCCCTCTGAGATACTAATCAAGATAGAGGCCTGCGGCGTGTGCCATTCCCAGATACACGGCATAGAGGGCGACTGGCTGGACATCGGCATACCTCCAGTGCTGCCCACCGTCCCCGGCCACGAGCTGGTGGGCCGCGTTGAGGAGGTGGGTGATGCCGTAACAAAGTTCAAGGTGGGTGACCGGGCCGGCGTGACCCCCCTGCTCTCGGCCTGCTGCGAATGCCAGTACTGCACCGAGGGCAACGAGCAGCTCTGCGATTCGATGGAGGTCACCGGCGAGACGCTCCGGGGCGGGTACGCCGAGTACATCACAGCCCCCGAAAGGTTCGCCACCAAGATACCCCCGGGTATGAAGTCCGAGTATGCGGCGCCGCTCTTCTGCGCCGGTATAACCGCGTACAAGGCCGTGAAAGCCGCCGAACCTCAGACCCACCGCAAGATCGGGATATTCGGCATAGGCGGCGTGGGTCACATGGCCGTGCAGTTCGCCGCCCTGGAGGGATGCTACACCGTTGCCGTCTCCCGCAACAGGCGACACCTGGACATGGCCGTGAGGCTGGGGGCGTCTGCCGCGGTCCGGTACGAGGGCGGGCGAGAGAGACTTCTGGCCACCATACGGCAAGAGCACGGCCTGCTGGACGCGGCCATCGTCTTTGCGCCATCCGACGAGGTTACAGACGCGGCCATCCGGGCCGTCAAGAAGGGCGGGCTGGTGGTCATAGCCACCATAGGGGAGAACCCCCACTTTCAGGCATTTGAGGAGAAGACCATCCGCGGAACCCTCATAGGGTCCACCAAGGACATGGAGGAGGTGGTGAGGATAGCCGGGGAGAAGGGCCTGGAGGTCGTGCACGAGTCATTCCCCCTGGAGAAGGCCAACGAGGTGCTCCGAATGCTCAAGGAGTCCAAGATAGAGGCCCGGGCCGTGTTGGTTCCCTGATCTGGCTTAAATCCCCCGTTTGTACAGGGTGCACGTTGAACTGCGCCCAGTGTTTCCACTCCGACTATGCCCACGACGGCCGAGGCCACTCGCTGACCCGCCGGGGAGAGTGCCGCATACCCGGCTGCCCGTGCCGCAGCTTCGAGGAAATGATCCAAACTATAGACGAGGAGCTGGCATAGGATAATATTCCCGCCGCATGCACATCCATAGCGATGGCCGGCCATGCGTCACCAGACCAGATGCGCTACGAGCTGGACACCATGCTCGCCAGGATAAACGCCCTGGAGGTGACCGCCAAGGACGAGTTCCAGATCAGTGTGGCAAAGATACTCAGGGAGTTGGTTCTGGGCCAGATCCGGGCGCTTGATGAGTTCGGGCACCACAAAAAGGCCATGGACCTGCTGACGCTGGAGATCTTCAAGTCGAGATCTGCGGGCACAAGTGGCCAAGAGCCGGGCGCCTCATAACGGGGTGCGCGACCCGCCCTGATTAACACCATTGCAGGGCGGCTTTGTTGAATTGATTATGCGGTCCAGCACGAACCGGCGCCCCGGGGGATCCGACGCGAACATGGGCAGTATGGCCAGGTACAGGTTCTCCTCGGAGCCGGCCCGCTCCATCCAGCACTTGAACGAGCCGTTGGAGACGAAGAAAGACCTGTCGTCGGTGTGCTCGCAGACGTCCGCGTATACGAGGTGGAACCTGTCCTTGTCGCGGGCCAGCACCACGTACACCACCTTCTCCATGGGGGGGCCCCACTCTGACAGCCGCACCGGGCCCAGAAATTCGTGCTGGAGTATCTGTATGCTCACGTCATGTACAATCACGTCACCTGCATTTTTCTCTTTGGCTCGAGGGGTTCTTTTGCATTAACGCGGGGTGCCGATGCGCCATTGGCGCCAGTATGCATTCCTGCACCGCCCCCCGCCACCGGCAGCCGCACGAGGCGTTCTGTCATACACCGCCCGGGCAGGCGGTAAACGGGTGGGTACGCGGGCCGTCTACCACACATATGAGCCGCCCACGCAGTACCCGCCAGACGGCGTACCTTCTATCTCGTATACACTACGAACGGCTGCCCTACCCAGAAGATGTATCCGTCGTGCAGCTGGAGCAGGGCGGTCTGGGTTAGGGAGGCCCTGGTAACCGGGTCCAAGGCGGCGTAGTTACTAACAGTGGTATCGCCGTCGCTGCGGAGGTCGGTCTCGATCTTGTTTGCAATATAGGATGCGGCCACCGCCCCGTCCAGGATGCTGGTCCCCACGCGGCCGGGGTTTTGGCCGTGGGCCACGATCTCCAAGGTTTCGCGGTCCAGAATGAGCGGATAGTTTACGCCGGTGGCCCTCATGGCGTTGATGCTCTCAAAGGCGGCATCCTTGCCTTGCGTATCGTAGAGGTCGATGGCCTCTTGGATTGTGCGCTCCAGCTGATCAAAGTTTCCATAGTAGTAGCCGGCCGCGAACGTATACCCGTCGTATGTGGAGAACCAGGTGCGCTTGTACTCGTACCTATCGCTGATGGGATTGTAGAAGGTGTACTCCAGCCAGATGCCCGGGTTCTGCTCCAGGGCCTGGCGGGCGGCATCTAGATCGTTGGACGCGGCGATGGGAGCGGCGCAGCACACGCCCACCCGCTCGGGAACCGCAGCGTGCGCCACCAGCTCCCATGTCTGGGCAACGTGCGCGAACGGGTATATGATCTCGGGTCTGACCGACTGCCAGATGATGCGGTCAAAGGCATCCTCGCCATGCGTCTTGTACAGCGCAATGGCCGCGTCAACCGCCTCTATGGAAGCTGCCTCCGGGGAATAGACGCGCCCGGCGGCGAATATGTGGCCGTCGTGCAGGACTAACCAAGAGCTGCGGCGCTGCTCTGCAGCGGAGGTGGCCCGCGGGTCTACGAAGACGTTGTCTATCCAGAGTCCTGGGGTGTCGGCTAGTCCCAATCCCCGCAGGTCCCGATCGAATAGGCCAGTACCTATACTATGGCCGGCAAAGTTGGGCCGCCCGGCAAACGCCAGCACGATGTTGTCACCGGGCTCCAATACCATCTGCAGCGTCCCCTTCATAGATGTAATTATCGGGTAGGCGCCCTCCCCCTCCATATCGTACAATTGTATGGCCTCATTCGTCAGCGACTGTACTCTGGTCTCCGGCGTGACTCCGTAGCCGGACCCAAAGATATGGCCGTCGTGCATCCGAAGGTGGGCCCGGACGTATTCGCTGCCGGGCTGCGGATCTGCCGACGGGTAGCTCACCCACAGGCTTCCGTGCCTAGCCAATATATCGGACAGGAACTCGAGGTTCCAAGTGGTGGCTAGCGCGTCACTGATGGCGCTTCCGGATATGTCCGGGTTTGTATGCGCCACGGCCTCCAGCGTCCCGGCATCCAGCACGAACGAGATGCCATAGTCGGCCGGAATTGCTGCAAACGAGTCGGTCCCGTCGGTATCGTACATACGGATCATAGATGCTACACCCTCCAAGGCCATCTCGTCGGGGGACTCGTAGTACCCGGCGCCGAAGATGTAGCCGTCGTACAGTGACAGATAGGTATGCTTGACGTCGTACACGCCGGTACTGGGATTGTTGAAGACATAGCTCACCCAGACTCCGTCCGATTCCTGTAGATCTTTTAGGATCTCCTCCATGGGCCGGTCGGCATCATCCAAGAAGACGGCGGACAGCCCCACGGTGCCGGGGAATGCCCCCTCCGCCAGCATCTTCAGCGTGCCGGCGTCGATAACGAACGGGTAGACCTCCTCGCTGGTGTGCATCGAGTTGATCACGTCAAAGGCCACCACCGTGGTGCCGTACGGGTTTATTGGGTGCTGGATAAATGTACCACGCTGGGTAACCTGAACCTGGGGATCCGCTCTGGTAGATTCGTACAAGTCTATGGCGCTGTTCACCGTCTCCACCGCGGCTATCCGGGGTATCGAGTACGACTCCCCAAAGAAGCTCTCGGCCAGATAGTCGTTCCGCAGATCCGTCGTGATATCAACCGCATCCTGAAGAGACGCCGCGTAATCGTCGGCGTATGCGGGATAAACGGCCACCGCCATGGTGGCTGCCGCAACCAGCAGAGCCAACTTCATGCGGGGTATTGAAAAGAGCGGGTTATTAAACATTATAGGCTTAGGGTCCTCCCGCAAGGATGGGTGATAGGTAGAGGGATCTGCCTCTACGATCTTAAACAATCCGTCGGA
>JAEFDA010000150.1 GCA_016126025.1 Nitrososphaerota archaeon
TGCTTGCCGTACGTATTCGTGCCGCATGCCGGTCATTCCGCCTTGTACTCCTCCCCGGTCTGCTCGTCTACGACGGTCTCCCCGGCGGGCGCCATCTTGCGCATGAATGCTTGGGCGGGCGTCTCCCCGCTCTCCCAGTCCAGGGACATGTGCGCCCTGTTGTAGTTGTACCACTCCATGAACCTCTCGAGGGCCGGCTTTGGCGGTTCGGTGTGGAACGGGCCCCCGACGTGTCCGGATACGGGATCCCTGGCCATACCGGCATACGAGGACGCCTCAAAGCGGTGCAGTTTGCGCTGTATCTCGCCGTGGAACCGTTCCAGCTTGCCGTTGGTCTGCGGGTGCTTTACGCGCGCCAGTATCTGCCTGATGCCCAGCTCCACCAGCTTCTTCTCGTATGTGGACTCGCCCCTCTTTCTGGCTTCTGCCTCGTTGGCATAGAACTGCGAGCCATGATCCGTCATTATGGAGGCGGGCTTGCCATGTCGTTTGATGGCCTCCTCCAGTACGGCTATGGCATTCTCCGTGGTGGCCTCGGGGAATGCGCCCCACGCCGTCACGAACGCGAGGCATCGTCCAGATAGCATATGAACCACCTCTTGTCGGGCATCTGCTTGTAGTCGGTATGCCACATGGAGTTGGAGTGCGTCCGCTCGTACCGCACCCACTTGCGGCGCCTGCTCTTTTTGGATTGCTCCTCAGCGATGTCCGCGTCCCTCAATATCACATGTATGGTGCTGTGCGGAATATGCATTCCGGTGGTTCGCTCTATCTTCCTCTCCAGGGAGACGGCCCCGCTGCACTCACCAGAGACTGCCGAAAGGACCGCCGAATGTTCCCGGCGCCCGGGAAGGCTCTTCTTGGGCCTGCCAAGGGGAGCAGGATAAGAGATCTCCCCTATGGGAACATCAGAGTACCGCTGGCAGATCTTTTGGACCCACCTGGTGGAGATGCCCATGTTTTTTGCTATCGTGCTGCTGGGCGTGCCCTTGCGGCTTTCGCGTATGATCCATTTGACTTTGGATTCGTCCAGCTTCTTCATCACCCTGACCCTCCGTTTGCCTATATGACGCCATTTTGGGGAATGGCGCCGCCTGCCGACCCCCCCGCCTTTGTTTCCAGTCCGCGTCATGCCCACCCTGTTGCCCACAGACTTTAGTCGGGACATCATGTCCCGGATGGCCTCAATCATGGGTCCGAATCTCCAAAATACGGTACTTATATGTGGACAGGGCGCGAACTACTTTCGGGATAATACACCCCAACAGATAAACATATTAATAGTAATGAGCGTAAACAGATATGATGTCTAGTCGGCGTGTAGCGAATAAAACGGTGCACGTAACCTGCCGTATTAGTGAGGATGCAGTAGCCGTCATCAAGTCTGATGCAAGCAATCTTGGAATACGGCCAGGCTCCCTATATTCCAGAATATTAGAAAGACACGCCCGTTGGGGCAGGTTTCAAGAATCTTTTGGGCTTATACCTGTTCCAAAATGGTTGCTTACTGGTCTTGCAAGTGATGTCAGCGAAGAACGGATGTATGAGCTTTCGTCCAATGTGCTCCCGTACTTCAAAAACATGGTAATCTTCATGAACGGCAAATATGATCTTAAAGGATGCATAGTGGCACATGAGGAGTACGCACAGATGGCCGGGATGCTCATGGAGCATAAGATAGATGGAGACATTCACAGTTTTGCTCTGAGACATGAAATGGGCCTGTTTGGGTCCATGTTTATGAAATCCGTATGGGCGCAGATGTTCAAAGAGTTTGTCCCGGACAGCCGCCCAGAGTTTGTCGTTCATGATGAGGTCATATCCGCTAAGATCTCACTTGGCGCAGACTGGAACAAGTACGATTATTAGATTGCACATAAGGTCCACTAGACTCGATCCGAAATTAGCCGCGACGCACTCTCTCTAGATTTTTGGTCTTATGCGCGGCTGCTATGTCGCGTTTAGCGACACGTCCAGCAACTTCAGGTTTGCCAGTCCGCACACGATATCGCGTATTATGGCATACTTGCGGTGGGGGTTGCGGTACCGGTCCCCCATTATCCGGAATATCTTCACCCGGCGTATCGCGTGCTCGACGCAGATACGTATGCGTGAGAGCGCCCTGTTGTACTCTTTCTCTTCCCGGGTGAGGCTCTTGCCGGGCTTTCGTTTTAGGGCCACGTGCGAGTCGCAGTCCGGAGACACGATCCATAATTAGAAACCAAGCGGTACTCTTCGGGGCAGTCCACCTCCGGCCCCTCAGAGGAGCCCGCTTCTCTTCAGCAGGATGGCTTGGTTGACCAGCCCACAGACGATGTCATTTATGACATCGTACTTTTTCAACCGGTTCCTGTACCTCTCCTTCATGATCCGGAAGATCTTGACCCTCCGGATGGCATTCTCGACGCGTATGCGGACCCTGGAATGGGCACGGTTGTAAGCCCTCTCGGCCGGGGTCCGGTCCTTTCTCGGCCTGCGCCTGATCGGGGTGACATAGTCCAGCCCTGGGACCGCATTTCCCATGGCAATGTATGCCGTATCCGCGTAGTGGCGCAGGTGATCGCGCGCAGTCCTCCCCGTATCCCCTGAATTCTCGTACGGGAGGCCGCCTGGGAACGTCGGGTGCTTCATCTTGTACACCATATAGTCGTGCCGCCGGCCCGGGGAGTGCGACGTCTTGTGCACTATGAGTCCGTCAAAGCTTGTGGTGTACTGGACCTTGACGGTGTAGGTCTTGGCCTTGGCGGAATAGTGCGACTTTTCCATGTCGGACCGCTTCGGCTGCAGTATGGGCTGCTC
>JAEFDA010000109.1 GCA_016126025.1 Nitrososphaerota archaeon
ACGCAAACGTCGCGCCGGCCGCGTCTATCCTTGCGTTGTCCGTCTGCGCGTATGCGGGCGCCGCTCCCGTCCCGTACATGGGGGGGATCGCGGCGGTGAGCAGTATGGATATGGCTGCGACCGCAACGGATTTTTTCATCGCATCCCGTAATGGGGCGGGGTATAATCGTAACCGGATTATAGATTACAAAGATGCAATACCGCTATGGATAGGCGGGTAGGTCTAGTATTCCTATATAGATTATAGGCGGGTGACCCAGGCGCCCTGTGCCTCGGCGGGCGCAGCGGGAAATTTGGACCCCACCGCTTCGGCTGCGACGGCGCCGGCCTCCTGCATGATTTTCTGGGTCTCCGCGTCGGATGCCGGATCCACACCGAAGACATCACCACCCGTCGTCTTGCTCATGAATGTGTTCAGCGTCTCGGCCATCTGGTTGAGCTCGGTGTCGGCCTCTGGAATGAACCTGCCCAGACTGGAGCCCAATTTTTTCATCAGTTGTACGGCCGGAGCTATTACCGCCACGGTGTCCCCCAAGTCCACATACCCGGACAGCCGGATCTCTACCTTCTCCAGCGACAGCTTGGCCATCAGCATTATCTTCTTGACCTTTCGCAGCTCGGACAGCTCCCCGGCCAGCGCCCTGGCAGAGTACATGTCGTGCCTCCCAATGGCGGCGGCCACCTTGCCCAGCAGGGCCCTGTCCCTGCTCTCCAGCTTCGAGACCATCCTGTCCAGAGAGCCCCTCTGCCTCTGTACTATGTTGACGCCGGTGCTTATGCGCGGCTTGAGGGGTCCCTCGCGGCGCAAGGCTCTGCCTATATTGTCGCCCGGCCCCGGAGTGTATTCTTTTACCCATCGGTCCTTGAACTCGGCCACGTACTGGTCGTCCGTCTTGAGTATATAAGGAGATAAAGGGGATGTTGACCTGCGCAGACCTGGCCGGTATCGGAGCCGATTTGGGATGGCGGTACACGTGATAGCACACACATGATACCACCTGACAAACCATATTTAGTGTGGCCGCGGCCACCGTTGTGGTGAGGTTCCTACTGCTTACCATGCCCGTTGCGGTGGCCGCCCTGCTGGTGCTCTTTCTGGGTGCCGGTGGGGGGGGCAGCGAGAGGGCCTTCCACGCTACTCTGGCCGACCCGGACCTGTACGCCGGGGGCGTGTACTCCGAGTCGTTCTTTGCGGATCCAGGGGACTATCTCATACGGTTTGTGCCCAACGGGGACAGCCCCCCGAGCCTGTCCATAACCATAGAGGGCCCGGCCGTCTCCTTCTATGGCGAGTATGCTCTGCAGGGCACACTGCACGACACCGGCATCTCGGAGTACTACACCTGGGAGTATTCGGGCCCGGACCGGGTCGCGGTTCCGGCCGCCCAGCCCCTTACCGTAACGGTGGATCCCCGGGGGAGTACGGACGGTTCGGTCTCCGTGAGCCTGATCAGGAACCAAGCCGGCGGTGGTTGATAGGTGGCGCAACCCTGTCCGAACTACGAGAGATTTCCTCTCCGTGTCGGAAACCCTGCCGACGCCTTTCTTTCGTTCCGCAGGGCTGCGCCGTTTAGTCGACAGTTGGTACTATCGGCATGCCCCTGAGTGGTTGATTAGAGTATTTAACCACTGTTAACGAACATTGCGATAATTGGGATCATTCACACAATTATTTCATATTGTATGGCGTTTTGGTGCACGTTCTGCGTGCGGAACGCGCCTGCTGCCGCTACGCGGGTTCGCCTGCGGCCGATCATGCACCGGCCATACCGCAGTGGAATGGTGGCGCAACCCTGTCCGAACTGCGAGAGATTTCCTCTCATTGTCGGACCCTGCCGCTCCGTTCCGCAGGGTTGCGCGGTTTAGTTGATAGACTTGACTATCATCGGCATATTCAATATGGTGGGTTTGGGTATTTAACCATTATTCACAGATAGTGTGCCAAACGGATTATTTATGCAATTTTTGTATATTATATGATGTATTTTGCAAATTTTAACCCGGCGGATCCGGAACCGCCTTCATACGGAGACCGGCGCTCAGGGGGCTCCGATGTGCTTGTGCAGCTGGGGGACTATCCGAACCCCGCTGTACACGGGGTATACCGCGTCGTACATCTCCATCAGCGCGTCCAGCGACGGCTCTTCGATGCCGTAGGTGGGCTGTATGACGAATCCGGAGACCGCCCCCTCGGGCACCGCCCCAAAGACCTCGCCGGCCAGCGAACCCACGTACTGCGGCGACGTCCGCCGGCTGACTACCACCTTGATATAGGCTGTGGTGCCCGCCCGCGCGGCCTTTTGGAGGCACTCCAGGGCGTTCCGGTGCGCGGCGCGGTGGGCCCCAGTGCCCACGAACTCCGAGTCGGGGGTCTTGAACTCTATCTTGGCATAGTCCAGGTGTGGCAGGACGTGGTCGAACCGTCCGGAGTCGAAGCAGGAGGACTCCAGGTATGTGGCAACCCCCCGGGCCCGCACGTGGCGCGCCATCTCGGCCACCGCCTCGTGCTGCATGAGAGGATCCCCGCCGGTAAAGTTCACCTTGAAGGTGTTCTTCTGGAGGCTGTCGTCCACCAAGGCCATGGCGTCCTCCAGCGAGTACTCGGTTCCCGAGTCGGCGGGCAGCGCCTCGGGGGTGTCGCAGTAGAAGCAGCCGAAGGGGCAGCCGGCCAGCCGGACGAAGAGAGTCTTGGTTCCGTACAGTATGCCCTCGCCCTCCACCGAGGTAAAGACCTCGAATATGCGCACCTTCACGGTTACCGCATGGGCCGTCCCTGTAATAAACGGGTGGCGCGGTACCGGGTTCCCGGGCTAGTGCAGGACAGGCTCCCGGGTGTAGAAGAGGCCCGCCACGAAGAATGCCACGCCCAGTATTCCAATCAGGCTTCCCACGAACTCGACGGTCTCCTGTATCTCCACGGTGGGGGCCCACAAGAATGCCATCAGGCCCCCCACCACAATCATGGGGATTCCCACGCCTACGGTGATCGCCTTGGAGGCCACGGACTGACCGTACCAGGAAACCATATGAACTTAATGGAATCGGCGGTCTGATGCCGTGTGCAGGCCGGTGGCCTGCAGCCAAAGTACGCGTCTTGCCCACGAATCCGGCGGCCGGCCGCCTACTGTTCCGACAGCCAGGCGTTGAGGCGGGTCAGGAGAGTCTCGGCCTCGTCCAGGTCGCCGGCCTCCAGCTCCTCCAGGAAGCGGTCCAGCGTCGCCTTGACCGCCGCGTACTCTATCTCGTCCAGCACGCCCTGCTGCAGCATCTGCTCTGCGGTGGTCTGGGTCTGCCGCATCCACAGCTCCAGCTGGTTGGCCTTGACCAGGTCCAGGTCCTGCTTGAGCGTGATTATCTCGTTTATGATGGATATGATCTCGGAGGGCTCGGTGGCGGCGGCCAGCCTGTCCCGGATGGCCAGCATCAGCTCCACCCCGTCGGGGGGTATGTTCAGCTCCTCGGCGTTGTCCACCAGCCTCTCCAGGTGCTTCACGTACAGGGCTGCGTACTCCAGGGCCCTCTCGGCGTCCTCCTGTGCCGCAACGGCTCCTATCTGCTCCCGGAAGAGGCCCACCATGTGGTTGATGCGCTCCAGCGTCGCGGCCACGTCGGGATCCCCGGCCTCTATCTGGGCGGTGGCCTGCGCGAAGAGCGCATCCAGATCCTCGCCGGGGGCCTCCACGCCGTACGTCTCGGCCAGCTCCAGCAGCTGGCCGTAGTACCTGGCCTGCCTCTCCAGCACGGCTGCGTAGTATATCTGGTCGTCCTCGGGCTCTTGCCCGTTCTCGTTCATGAGCTGGAAGGCCTCCGAGAACATCTGCATCGCGGCCAGAAAGTTCTCCCCGGCCGCCTCCGCGTCGGTCGAGTTCAGTATGGCCTCCACCCGGACCTCCCCCAGGGCGAGCAGCTCGTGCACCCGGGGCGGGTCCGCGGGATCGACCTGTATCTGCGCCTGTATCTGCGCCTGCTTGGCCAGCTTGTGGAGCGCAACCGGATCCGCATCGGCGGCGGCCAGGGGAACGGCGGCCAGCGCCACCAGCACGGCCACGGCCAGGTAGACCCTCACTGCGGTCCCCCCTCCCGTCTTATCCTGATCTGGTTGTGCGAGTCCCTCTTTATGATGTCCACGGCCCCCTCCCTGCTCAGCCTCTGCACGGCCCTCCACATGCTGGTCCTGGGCCGAAGGAGCTTCTTGCGCAGCCTGCTCTCGGACACCTCGCCGCCGTTCTCGCATATGTACCGCACTATCTCCTTGTCCTCGTCCCTGAGACCGGGCACCCGGGCAAACACCGCCTCGGGGTCGAGCGGCTCGGGTTCCTCCCCGATGTGGGGGGCCGGGCCGCCGGGCCGCCGGGACCTTGCCCGGATGGCCAGAAAGGCGCCCACCGCCCCGGCCGCCAGAGGCAGCGCCAAAAGCATGAGGGTACCCGAATCCCCGGACGGCCCGTCGTCGTCCGGCGCCGGAGTCGCCGGCGGCGCCACCGGCTCGACGCTGCGCGCCGTGTTTGTGATGTAGCTTATCTCTGCCGGTCCGCTGGGCATCTCCAGTCGGACACTCTCGCCGACCGTATCCAGGTTCCTCGGTATGGCGTTCATGCCCACTATGACCGCGCCGCCGGGCATCAGAAGGGTGTACTCGTGGTCTATGTCCAGCGAGAAGGTCCAGATGCGCCCGTCCTTGGATACTATGTCGTGTACGTCGTAGCTGATGCTGACCAGGCCCGAGCCGAACGTCTCCAGTTCCATGCTACTCACCCCGGCCCGCTCGGCCGCCAGCAGCACGCCGTCCTCGTCCACGGCCACAAAGCTGTCCACCGCCGTACCCAGCAGCCCCACCACAAAGGAGGGTTCCTGCGGATCCACCTCGACTTGGGCGGTGACGTGCGCCAGTCCGTCTGGATATACGGTTATCTCGGTGTGTGGAAGCGCGCCGAACGACGCCTCGGCAGCCCCCCACACCACAATTGCGATCAGGATCGCGGCCAGCCGCACCATATATGGCAGAGGAGCCGTCCCTACTAAAACGATCCTCCCAGCGTGCCGCGGGCGTGTCTAGCGCCAGCCATGAGCGTGCCATGGCCTAGTACCTCAGGTTCAGGTTGTCGGCCAGATCCTTGAACTTTTCCAACTCGCGCACGAACGCCCGCCCCTTCTCGGTTATCATGAAGACCCTGCAGCGGCCGCTCTTGCTGTACTGGACCAGCCCGGCGTCCACCAGCTTGTCGCACTTTGCCAGCGCGGCATAGTGCGAGAGGTTGGCGGATCTGGTTATCTGAGATACCAGGACCCCGCCCACTCCGCCGTTGGCCGTCACGCCCAGGATGTCCCCGACTATTCCGATCTCGGTGCGGTATTGCTTCTTTGTCATGGGTATACTACGTTGAAAGGGGTTAAGAGGGGAGCCATGAAACGGCATACGTGGAATAGGTGGAACAGGCGTTTCACCCCGTTTCGCCCCGGGGGCCGCCCGGAAGGGGCAGACGGATGCGGTCGGCGCTGCCGATGGCGACCGGTGGACGGCCGTGTTATCTGCAGGTATGCCCGCCCGCACAATTCAAATATGCTATGGTGGCTCGGGAGCTGGTGAACGACGAGAGGGTGCAGCGGCTTATCCGCGAGCTTATCATAGAGATTGGTGAGGATCCCACCCGCGAGGGGCTCCGGGACACGCCCCGCCGGATCTCCGACATGTACAAGGAGATATTCTCCGGGTACGACTCGGCATCGGAGCTGGACGTGCAGTTCTGCGAGGACTCCGACGTGGTGGTGGCGCGGGACATACAGTTCTACTCTATGTGCGAGCACCACATGCTGCCGTTTTACGGCAAGGTGCACATAGCGTACTCGCCCAACGGCCGGGTCTTTGGCATATCCAAGCTGGTGCGGGTGGTGGAGAAGCACGCCAAGCGCCTCCAGATACAGGAGAGGCTGACCAAGAACATAGCCGACGAGCTGTACTCGCAGGGGGTGCAGGGCGTGGCGGTCTTTGCCGACGCCGAGCATCTCTGCATGCGCATGCGGGGCGTCCGGAACCACGCCAAGATGACCTCGACAGCGTACCGTGGGACGTTTGCCAACCGCGAGGAGAAGGCCAGCATACTGGCCATGATGCGGCGCCGCTCGCCGGACCAACTCTGAACTCGCCAAAAATTAAATATGCGCCGCCGGGACCACCCCACCGTATGGGAGTCCACAACAACGTGCACATACCCAGCGAGTCCTGGCCCCACTGGACTTGGTACGCGATCGAGTTCGGCATAGTGATGGCCGTGTCCATGCTGGTCTCCCGGGAGGTCACCGACTCCATAGAGGGTTTGAGCCCCACCCAGCAGAACTGGGTGTTCTATGGAATGGTGGGGGGCATATTCTTGGCGTGGTACATACTGATCCGGGGCTTTGTGCTCAAGAAGAGGATCCTGGAGACCCGCTACTAGGCGCATAGGTGGTCTTGTCGGGTATGCCCGCCTCGGCGAACGCGGCCATCCTGTTGCGGCACGACTCGCACTCGCCGCAGTGCTCCTCCCCGTCGATATAGCAGCTCCACGCGCCATATATGGCGTCGCCCAGCGCCTCCAGGCCGCCGCGCAGCAGCTCCCCCTTGGATATGCCGTCCATGTACGGGGACCACACCCGGACGCGGCGGCGCACGCCCCGCGCGATGCCGTCCTCCTCGCCCAGGTTCAGCGCCCCCTCCAGCGCCTCGGCGAAGGCGGGGCGGCAGTCCGGATATGGTGTGTCGCCGGTGTGGGCGCCGTACGCCACCATCTCCGCCCCGATGGAGTACGCCCAGGCCGCCGCCACCGAGAGGAAGACGGCGTTGCGCACCGGCACCACTATGGAGTAGTCGAAGGCGCCCGGCATGGGGGCGCGGGGGTCGGTCAGTACGTTGGAGGAGCCGTACAGTTCCTCCATGAAGCCCACGTCCACGACCCGGTGCTCTATCATGTCCAGCACCCCGGCGAACCGCCGGGCGGCGCCGATCTCCGGCCCGGCCCTCTGCCCGTACGAGAAGGTTATGCCGTATATGTCGTAGTTTGAGAGGCGGGTGGCGGTGCACACCGAGTCTATCCCGCCGCTGAACACCAGCACGGCCTTCACGGTAAGTCACCTGTGATGTGGGCCCCCGCCGCCGGCCGGCAGGGTATGGTGGTGCAGCCGACGCCGGCGCGCGCAAACCCCTCCCTCATGGCCTCCCGCACCTCCGCCATGCGGGAGTCGCCGTCCATCAGGGCTATGACCGACGGCCCCGCCCCGCTGATCGTCACGCCCGCCGCCCCCGCCTCGACGGCCAGCCTCTTGACGTCCCCGTACCCCGGTATCATTCCCATGCGCGCCGGCTCGGCTATCGTATCCCTGACGGACTCGCCCATCATGCCTATGTCGCCGCCCATCACCCCGGCCACCATGGAGGCCGCCGAGGCCACGTTGGCGGTGACGCTGCCCAGGGGTATGCTCTTGGGGACCACCCCCCGCGACACCCGGGTCTTGCCCTCGGGGACCTTGGTGTCCGGCACGGCCACGCAGAGGGCCAGCCCCCCGGGCGGCTGCAGGGCCGTCACGCCCAGCGGGTCGGTCCTGACTATCACGAACCCGCCGCACACCGAGGCGGCCACGTTGTCGTAGTGTATGGCGCCGGCGCTGGCCCGCTCCCCGTACCCGGCGTACCTCACCAGGGTGGTGCGGTCCAGCCCCAGGCCGAAGAGCTCGTTGCAGGCGACCGCCGCCGCCGCCGCCGACGCGGCGCTGCTCCCCATGCCGTACCCGGCCGGCACGCCCTTGCGTATGATGATGTGGACCCCGCCGGTGCCGAAGTCGTCTTGGATGGCCCCGGCCACTATCCCGGCCGTGTTCCTGCCCGGGTCAGATGGCACGCCGCCGTCGGAGGTTATGGTTATGGAGTGGTCGCCGCTCTCTGCCACGCGCACGGTGTCGTGCCGGCCGTCCAGCGCCATCCCGAACACATCAAAGCCGGCTCCCAGGTTGGCCGTGGAGGCCGGGGCCGCCACGGTGACCGCCCTCAGTCCTCCACCTCCTCGCCCAGGTTGAGCACGCGGCTCAGGGCCGCCTCCAGATCAGCCATCCCGTCGCCGGTGGCGCCCGAGACGGGGATTATCTCCTGCGGGTACTCCTCGTCCATGCCAGCCGCGATCGCCGATATGAGCGAGTACATTCTGCCCGGGGACTCGGCGGCCGCCTCCTCCAGGGCCGCTCCGGTGTCAGACGCCCACTCCAGTATGCGGCCGGGGGGGACGGCGGCTATGTCGGACTTGCTCAGCACGTTGACGCAGGGCAGCCCCACCCGGAGCCGGATTGATGCGGCCAGCAGCGAGACGGAGATGTAGTTGGAGGCGCTGCCCATCATGGCCCCGTCAAATAGGAATATGGCCGTCTTGGTGTCGGCCGACATGGCCGAGGCCAGGTACGGCCCGCTGCTCCTGTACGCGAAGAGCTCCACCTGGCCGGGCGTGTCCACCACCAGGTAGTCGGGGTTCACCGAGTCGATCTCGCCCTGTATCTCATCCAGGCGGGCGGCGGTCATGTCGTTGGCCATGACCAGTCCGCCGTTGGGCCCCAGCTCATACTGCCGCATCACCGATACCACGTCCACGTGGTCCCGGACGTCTATGTCCGGCGTGTACGGGAGCGACTCGGCGCCGGGATCCAGGTTCAGCAGGGCCGGAAACACCCCCTGGTTGTTGTAGTACTGGTGCAGCCGGTGGGCCAGCAGCGACTTGCCGGATCCGGCCGTACCCAGCACGAATACGCACCTCACAGGGGATGGCTCCGCTGCCTTGGCTTATATTTGAACCCGTGAAACCACCGCGGTGAAATGGAGAGTGGCGGCCGTCCTGGCCACCCTGGTGCCCATCGGAATAATCGCGGTGCAGTTTGACATACGTCTGGAGGACCTGCTGGCCATAGGACTGCTTCCCTTTGTGGCGGCGGTGCTCATAATGATGGCCAAGCTGGGCCTGCAGGGAGTCAAGTTCACCTATATCGCCAAGTCGTACGCGAGCGGGGTGGGCTCGGCCGTCACGCTCTCGGGGGTGCGGGTGGGCGCCGAGTTCATCAAGTTCTCCACCCCGATGTTCATAGGCGCCGAGTTCATCATGATATACTACCTGCACAAGAAGAAGGTGCCCCCCTCCAAGTCGGCGTGGATAGCCTTTGTGGACATAGTCACCGAGGTGCTGGCCGCCGGCATACTCTCCATAGCGGCCGCCGCCTTGGCCTTGGCCGCCGGCTCGTACACTGTGGGGGTGGTGGTGCTGGCCGTCAGCGTGCCCATCACTGCCATATGGACGGTGCTCTTCTTTCTGTCGGCAAGGAGGGACTTTAGGGTGCCCGGACCGCTCCGCGCCCTGGCGCGCCGGGCGGCCGGGGAGCGGGGCACGCACTACATCGACGAGGCCGACAAGTGGCTGGAGGGCATCTGCCGCACCAGCCGGGAGAACGCCGGCTCGTCAAAGTCCTCGTGGGTCTTTGTAAACTCGCTGCTGATGTCGCTGGCCTCCTGGGTGCTGTACGGGATATCGTTCCTGGCCATAGCGGTGGGCGTGGGGTACGCCATTACGGCCTTCGACTCGGTGATGGCGGTGATGGCCGCCAACGCGATAGCCAACCTGCCCGTCACCATAGGGGGCGCGGGGCTGGCGGAGCTGGGCATATTTGGATATCTAAACGATGCCAACCCCTTCGACTTTTCTCTGCCGGAGGGCGGCGTGGAGTGGAACGCGATAGTGGGCTGGCGTATAGCCACCTATTACATACCCATAGTGCTGACGTGGCTGCTGCTGGTGAAGCTGGCCCTGAGCCGCGTGCGCCGCTCCGACGTGTAGGGCTTGTACCCGCGCCGCCTTTCTCCACACAATCCACATATACGCGGACCCGAAAGTGGCATCCGGTGGACTTTGGGGGCGAGAGGGTTCTGGTCACCGGTGCCTCCTCGGGGATAGGCCGCGATACGGCGCTGGCGTTTGCCCGGAGGGGGGCGTCGCTGGTGCTGGTGGCCCGACGCCGGGACCTCCTTGAGTCGCTACGTGATACCATACGCGAGGGGGGCGGCCAGGCCGCGGCCATACCATGTGATGTCTCCAACCGGGCCGCCGTGGAGAAGGCGGCCTCCCACATTCTGGAGTCGGGGTGCCCGGACATACTGGTGAACAACGCCGGCTTTGCCGTGTTCGGGAGCGTGCTGGACTCGGACATATCCGACATAGAGTCGCAGATGGCCACCAACTATCTGGGGATGGTATACGTGACCAAGGCGTTCCTGCCGCACATGGTGGAGCGCCGCTCCGGGCACATAGTGAACGTGGCCTCGGTCGCGGCCAGCTTCGGGCTGCCCACGGCGGCGGCCTACTGCGCCTCAAAGTCGGCGATGCTGGGGTTCTCCGAGGGCCTGCGCCACGAGCTGGCCGGAACGGGGGTGGGCGTGACGGTGGTCAGCCCCATCACGGTGCGCACCGGGTTCTTCGGCGGGGCCGATATCCCCGGATATGCGGTGAGCTCCGGATCGGTGGCCTCCTGCATACTGCGCGCCGCGCGCTCCCCCCGCGCCGAGATGACCGTCCCGGCGGCGGCGCGCCTGGCCATATGGGCAAAGCACGGCATACCATACCTGACAGATACGATAATAGCTAGGGTGTTCGCCCGCAGGGCGCGCCGCTGGGCCGGCGCGTGATATCCTACTCCAGCTCCTTCTCCTTCTTGCTCTTCTGCCACCAGTCCAGGTAGTCGTCCTGGATGTCCTGCCTGGTCTTCTCCCGGCGGTTGAGCCGTATCCTTATGTCGGAGACCTGCTCGCGGGTGGCGTACAGCCCGCACCTCCTGCAGATGAAGTGCTTGGTGGCCGCCTCCGACTTCATGGGGAACTCTATCTCGTCGTACAGCCTGTACAGGTCGTCCTTGCTCCTGTCCTCCTCGGGCGTCTCGGACTCGTACTTGGCCTGCACCTTCTTCCTCTCTGTGGCGGTGCATTCGGGACAGTTGGGCATCGCCGCTCGGCGCCGACGCAGTCCATAAAAGCCTACCGAACAGCGGAGTGTATGGTGCCCTGACTTGGGGCCAGAGGTATGGTTCAGGCCTAACCGTACTCGCGCCCGATCCGGAACTGGAGCGGCAGGCTCGCCGGGCGCGGACACGGTTTGGCCCGAACATCCGCGCCGGGGTTATGTTGCGATCACTAAATTTTTATCCTGACTGCGGCGGCGCCCGCGTCATGGGGCTCCATACGTCGTCTGCTGTATCTGTGGCTCGGCGCCCGCGTGCGGGCCCGCATGCCGGAGATGAGCAGACCCCGTGTATGTGGACCGGCAAGCCGCCCGCCGGCCCCGTGAACGGCGTGCCATACGCGCCGGGGGATGCGGGGGCCGTGCATGAGATGCCTTGTCCGGCATGGTGCGGATTGCGGCGGCCGTACGGGCCATGGAGCCGGCCTTGGTCATAGAGTCGGCCGCCGCGCCGGACGTGTGGATGTATGCGGGGATGGTGGCCCTGTCGGCGGGCGCGTGCGCCGTGGCCTCCATGGTGGGCCTTGCGGGAGGCCTGATCATAACGCCCGTCCTGATGCTCATGGGGATGCCCCCGCCGGTGGCCGCCTCGGCCGGCCTGGCGGCCACCCTCTCCAGCTCGGCCAGCTCGGCGGCGGCCTACGCGCGCCAAAAGCGCATAGACTACCGCATGGCGATCAGGCTCGGGGCGCTGGCCACCCCCGGCACCATACTGGGGGCCGTCGTGCTGGCAGACGCCGAGTCGGGGATGTTCGGAATACTGTTTGCCGCGGTGCTTGCCGGCTCGGCCGCCTACATATTCCTCCGCTCCAAACTGGGCGGTGGCGGCATATCCAACGCGCGCCTCGTCATGGTGCTCTCCGCATCGGCCAGCTTTATGGCGGGCATAATATCCTCGTTCTTCGGGATAGGGGGCGGCGTGATATTCGTGCCGCTCCTGGTGGCGGTGGTGGGCATGGGAATGATGCGCGCCGCGCCCACCTCCATGCTGGCCATGCTGATGACCTCAACCACCGCCATAATCATGCACGCCCTGCTGGGCCACACCGACGCGGTCATGGGGCTGCTGTTTGCGGCAGGGGGGCTGGCCGGCGGGCTGGCCGGGGCCCGCATCTCCCTGCTGATGAAGGAGAACCACCTCCGGGCGGTGGCGGCCGTGTTCCTCTCCTCGATCGCGGCCAACCTGGTCTGGGACACCCTGTCGACCAACGCACAGTGAGTGGCGCCGGCGGTTGGCGCCGGAGCGGCCGCTGTAAAGACCAATTAAGTGGAGGCGGGCGCACCGCACCTGATGCCGGTCCAGTCGTACGTGGTGGCGTTCCCCTCGGCCTTCTCCCGCCGGCACATCACGGCGCTGGCGCGCAACATAAGGCGTATTCTGAGGGTGCAGAACGAGCCGTACGCCAGCGTCCGCCGCGACGGCGACATCATACTGGTGGACGCGCACGACCCGGTCTTTGCCTCGGCGGCGGTGGGCCTGCTGTTCGGCGTGGACCGCACCCTGATAGCCCGGAGGGTGGAGAACGACTTTGAGCAGGTGGCCGCCGCCATATCGGAGGTGGGAGGGAACCTGCTGCTGGCCGGCGACCGATTCCTGGTGAGGGTGGAGGGCCACACCCGGGGGTTCCTGCCCCGGGACGTGGAGATGGCAGCCACCTCCTCCATAATAGAGGCCAGGGCCCCGACGGGGGCGCGCCCGGGTACCGCCGAGAACCACGACAAGATGCTGTACGCGTACCTGACCCGCAGGGGGGCCTACGTCTCTATATTTGCGGACCGCTGCCTGGGGGGGCTGCCCCTGGGGGTGCAGGGCAGGGCCGTGTGCTGTATATTCGATACCATATCGGCGCTGACATGCCTGGAGACGATGCGCATGGGCTTTGAGACGGAGGTCGTCCTGTGCTATGCGGCCGAGTCGCAGCGCATGCCCCTGGCCAAGATGCTGGACAGGATAATACCCCGGATGGCGCAGAAGCGGGTGAAGGTGGCCGCCGTACGGATGACCCCCGGCGGCCGTGACTATCTGGAGACGGCGGCCCTGGCCACCGAGATCATGCTGGGGGAGGCCGCAGAGCGGGGCATACGGCACATATCGCTGCCCGTCTCCCGCATGCTCTTCGCCGGGGAGGCGGCCGACCGGCTGGCCGCCCGGGTGTATGGGGCCGGGATGGTCCCGGTGATGCCCCTCCCCGGCGACGGCCGGCTCTTCGAGATGCTGGGGGAGCTTAACATGGCCGGATCCCGCGCCGTCCACTCCACCATATACAAGAGGCAGGGGGTGATGGCGGTGCCCGCCGACCTGCGGTCGCACACCGTAAGGCGCAGCGAGTTTGCCGTGCGGACCGGACCCAACAACCTGCACGACATACTGGACAGCGACTGGTGACCATTGCGAATTTAAACGGCGGATGGCCGCAGCGTACCCGATGCCCCGCATAGGCGAGTTCATCTACCCGTGGGGGAACGGCCACTACTCCAGGATGTCGCGCCTGAACGAGGTCCTGGACGGGTACGTGCCCGGCGCCGAGGTGCACTGCTCCAGCAAGGGCGACATATACGAGAGGCTGCGGCGGGACCTGCCCGAGGGGCTGGCGCACCACATCATGATGCCCACCCCCATAGACGGACGCATGGGGCCGGACGTCCTGAGGTGCATGCTGAACGTGGCGCTGCCCGTATCCGGCAACCCCCCGCTGGTGTCCCAGATAGCCTCGTACCTGCGGGAGGAGAGGCGGCTGTGCGACTCGTCCGGCTTTGACATTATAGTCAGCGACGGCGACATGGGGATCAACGTGCTGGCCCGCAACCGGGACATCCCCAGCCTCTTCATCACCAACCAGTTCCGGCCGCGCCTGTGGGCCAGCCGGTTCTACTTTTACCCGGGCCTGGAGTTCGTGTCGCGGCAGATAGCCAAGGCCACCCAGATACTGGTCGCCGACTCCCCCCCGCCATATACGATGTGCGAGTTCAACCTGAATCTGACCGCCGAGGCGGCCCGCAAGACCACATACGTGGGCCACTTTACCCGCGGCCGGGCCGCGGCCCCCTCCCCCCGCTCGGACCTGGAGGGGCTGATAGAGGGGTGCGACTTTGGGTACTGGATGAGGACGGGCAGCGCCTCCACCAACGACGGCACGGGGCGCCGGTACGAGGAGGCCTTTGCCCGGATGCCCGAGGAGCGGCGCATAGTCTCGCACGCCCGCCCGGACCCCTCCATAGACTCGGTGCTGGGCCGCGACGGGAGGCGGTACGCCATATCTGAGGCCTACGACAAGAAGGTGGACTGGCTCCAGATAGACGTGGGGTTTCTGACCGAGCAGGAGAAGGATGCCGTGCTGGAGGGCTGCTCATACGCGGTGGTGAACGGGTCCCACACCGTGATGGGGGAGATAATGGGGGGCAAGAGGCGGCCGATAATAGGCATGCCCGTGTACGACGAGCACACCAACAACCTGAGGTGGGCCGAGCGGAAGGGGCTGGGGATACTGGCGGGGAGCGCGCCGCGGGCGGCCGCGGCGGTGAGCCGCATACGGCGCGAGGCCGAGTCGTTCCGGGAGGCGCTGGATGTGTTCGCCGAGAACTTTTCGGGAGACGGGGCGCAGAACACCGCCCGGATGGTGGCCGAGACGCTGGAACAAAAGAGATAAGGGGAGGGGACGCGGCGGCCGCCCATCCGGCATGCGGGTCTTTCGACGGGCGAGCCGACCGAAAGGGATGAGGATACATGCCGCATGCCGGATTGCGGTGCGGAGCGCCGGCCCCCGGGCGGATCCAAAAGCTCCTGCGGGTGTCCGGAGGCGCGATCCGCAAGAGAGTGTGCGCCCCTTCGGAGGCCGCGGCCGACCCGGGCGGGGCGCCGGGACGCGCCTGCATTGGACGCCATACATGATGCGGGCAGGATCTTACGAATGGTGGCCGCAGTGGTTGTCGATTATAAAGGAATACAGAAGCCAGAAACGCCAAGGACACTCCACCGCCAGACGATCCCCCCGAGACCGATCCAGAACCGCAGTCACCGGGTGTTGGTTAGGGCCTT
>JAEFDA010000058.1 GCA_016126025.1 Nitrososphaerota archaeon
CTCGGTCTCCTCCACCGTGTCCAGCAGTCTTTGGACATCCCCCCGCGTCTTGTCGGTGGGCTTTGCGGGACGGCCAAGTTTTTGGAGCCGTTCGCCCACCTCGTCGAGCTCGGCTCTGTCGCCTTGTATGCTTTCCAGGAGATTCTTCATCGACTCTCTTTTGTTGGCGATATCCCTCTCCATCTGGGCCGCTTCGGCGCGAATACGCACAAGATTCTCCATCCGGACTGCCATCTCGGCCCGGCGCGACTCGGCCTCGGCAAGCCTGCCCGCAAGATCGTCCCGCGCCCGGTGCAGACGGGCCAGATCCCGCTCCAGCGCGTCCGCATCGTCCCCGACGGCCTCCCGTTCTGCCCGGTGCGCCTCCAGCTTGGCAAACCTGCCTGTGAGTTCGTCCTTCTTGCCCTTTAGCTGCGTCCGCAACGTGTCGGCGTTGTCGGCGGCGGTCTTGTAGTCCTCCACCCCAAAGGCCCGGCGTATTACATCCTCCCGCCCGCTGGCCTCCAGTATCGACTTTATCTCCTCCTGGGGGGTGTACACCGCGTACCGGTACACCCGGCTCTGGGAGCGGGGGTTGGCCGGCTCCCGAAATTTCAACACCTGCAGTACACGCGCCTTCAGATCCGAGGCGGTCAGCGGCTCCCGGGTACCGCCGGCCAGAAAGTACGATCCCTTGGGATCCTGTGTCACCTTGCCGTCCCTGGCCGTCAGTGTCCTGCCCACCTCGTACTCCACACCGTCCACCTCAAAGTCCAGAGCCACCTCCCCCCGGCCTTCCCCCTTGGACAGCAGGCTGTCGGCCCTTACCGTCCCCAGCCCGAACAGGGCAAACTCTATGGCCATCAGTATGGTGGACTTGCCCGATCCCACATCGCCTTCCAGCAGCACGTACCCAGGCGGAAACTCCAAGTGCAGTTTGTCGTAGCTCCGTATGTTGTGCAGGTCGATGGACTTTAGCAGCATGTCACTCCAGCCCCATCTTTGATGTTGCGTCGGCGGTGACGCGCCTCTCGTAGTCGACCTTCTTTTCGTTGTCCGGCCGGGGGTGCCTGAGTGCGGCAAGCAGGTCTGTGGACAGGTCCACACCGCGGCTGCCGGTCAGGGCGGCGCGTTTTATACGCACATCCGCTATGCTGTCCTGGAAGGTGCGCCGCTCTATCTCCTCGCGCGTCCCCATCGACTCGCCCCTCGTCTTGTACTCCTTGGATGTCAGTCCTCGGCGGTGTATCATGACGTAGTAGGCGCCTCCCTGCAGCAGCCCCTTACGGATGGCCGAAAAGTCGATATCGGCGGTGCGCCCCGAGCCCAGTTCGCCATACGTCTTGAGTATCACCACCTTGCCGTCCGCGTCTATGGAATCGGCAATGCCGCGTATACGGGCTGCCGCCTCCTCGGAGGCCAGCCCGTCGGCATCCACGTCAATCAGCTCGTACCGGCAGCCGGGAGCCTCTACAAACCGTACCCGCTCCACCTTGTCCCCAAAATCCACCATGACAAACCCGCGCCCCATTCCCCGGGCGTTCTCCTCCATGTCGACGGTCTGCCCCGCAAACAGCGTACCCGGATACACCACGTTCTCGTACCCGGGAAATCTGCGGTTCCGGAACGTGTGCAGGTGGCCGCCCGCATAATAGTCCAGACCCCGGGGCATATACGAGAGCGGCAGGCTCTCGCCGCTGATCTCATCCTGCATCATCTCGCCGACGGCCCCGTGGAACAGGAATATCCTAAAGCCGTTGGCCGACTCGAGGAATTCCCGATCAAGTCTCTCATAATACTCCATGTCCCGGCCGGCCTTCAGGCCCGAAAGACCCGCGATGAGGGCGCCGGTCCTTTCGTCCTGTATGTATTCCAGGCGGATGTGGTCGTCTACCCAGGACGAGACGGTAACCTTGCGCAGGTAGCCGGCTGCCTCCAGCAGGTCTATGGCGGAGCTGCTCGTTGGCGAAAAATCGTGGCTCCCATACACGGCATACGCGGGTATTCCCGCATCGTGCATGTCGTGGAATTTTTTCATTGCCATTTTTTGGACGCGCATGTCGGGGATATTTACGTGGAAAAGATCACCACAAACCAGAACAAAATCAACCTCCTCGGCGATGCACCTGTCCACCGCACCCTCAAAAACCCGCCGCTCTATCTCCTGAAGCGGCTCCTGCCGCTGGAATCCCAGATGGACGTCGGCCAAGTGGGCAAATCTCATCAGAACACCTTCACCCTTGCGGTTCCGGGTGCTGGCGGCGGGTGCTGCCGCGCTATCTCCTCAAAGTGTGGGATTTGGATGGGTAGCGCAAAGGGCACAAATATGCTGGTTATTATCGCCTCTCCCCTGTCCAGGCTGGCGATGGTCCGGTCGTCTTCGGAGAGATCCTGGGAGGCGGACTCTATGAGCGCCATCCTCTCCATCTTCATCTCGTTTCCCAATATTATCTTGGTGTTCATGTTTGCTAGTATGGCCTTGGGTATGACGCTGCTCAGCTGCGTCACGGCGGTCAGTCCCACCTTGAACTTACGCCCCTCCCGAGCTATGGTCGAGTAGATGTTGTTGGTGCGGGACTGGAGCACCTCTTCACCTATGACCCTGGGCGCCTCCTCAATCACTATGGTGGCCACCGGCTTTTCCCGGAGGATGCCCCGCGTCTTGGCCTCCCGGTAGTGGTCCAGTATGCGCGTCGCTATGATGCTGCCCACCACCAATTCGGCCTCGTCATTTAGCTTGGATGTGTCCAGCACCACCACCCGCCCCTCCTCAATGTTTTGTACAACATCGTCGGCTGTGCGCCCCCCACGTACGCTGTCGAAGACGTTATGTCTAGACACCACCACGTTATTCTCCCGGTCCACCTCCAAGTCCAGGGCCTGCCGGATCTTTTGCTGGAGTACAGCCATGGTGATGGATCTGGTCTCTGCGTCCCGTCTACTCTCTGCCTCCCCCAGCATTGAGAGGTCGGTCAGCATGATCTGGGATATCCACTCGCCGCGGTAGTCCGAATAGTACTTCCGCATTGTCCTCACCTGGGCATCGGAAAATTCCACTATCCCCTCAAAATGGTCCGGCCTGATGGTGTCCAAGCTTATGGTGAGGTGCCGGGAACCCGGCGGTGGGTCGGTGGGAGTATAATACACCAGAGAATTGCGGGCATCGGGGTGGCTGCTGAGGCCGATCTCACCGTTCAGTCCATAATACTCGTTGTGCGCGTCCAACACCAGCGCCCCCACCCCGCTTGAGTCCAGCAGATGGTACAGTATGCACTTTACCAGGTTGGACTTGCCCCGCCCCGTAGTGGCGGGTATCAGTAGGTGGTGTGTGAATATGTCTCGGGCATCCAGCCACACCTTGGCATCCCGGATTACCTTGCTGCCGCTCCTGATGTACCCTATGAATATCCTGTCCCGGCCGCCCCCCTGCAAAAACTTGAGATCTTCGCTTGATATTATCCTGAGCTTGCCGAAGAATGCAGGCAGGCTCTTTGGCAGGTTCACCGAGAGGTCGCGGTTTACCCGCGCCAGCGCCTTTACGCGGGCCAT
Source organism: Nitrososphaerota archaeon (assembly GCA_016126025.1). Lineage (GTDB taxonomy): Archaea > Thermoproteota > Nitrososphaeria > Nitrososphaerales > Nitrosopumilaceae > VYCS01. The sequence continues at coordinate 3,529 of JAEFDA010000058.1, forward strand.
CACATAGTTCACAAAGTTCGGCTCGTAGAATTCGGCGTCGGGCGGTTCCTCTTCCAGTATCACCCCCGACATCATCTCCTGCACGCGGCCGTCTATCTGGGAGCCGTACTGTAGCCCGAACACCTCAAGTATCAGTATGGAGTTTTCCTCCTCGGACACCAGTAGATCCCCCACCTCGAGCCGCGAGCCGGACTGCTGCCGGACGAGGATGTCCCCGATTCCTCCTCCAACTACCTGCCCGGCGACGTTCAACTCGACACCCCGTTGAGGCGCTCGTGAGCCCCGTACGCCCGCATGCTGCGCAGTATCCCAGCCAGATCCCCGTCCATGCGCAGGCGCGACTCCAGCAGAGCCCCGTACATGGCCACATCGCTGTTCCGCACCTGAGCGTACCGGTCGGCATCGACCAAACCGTACGGATACCCCAGGAATGAGACATCACAGGAGTTGGCGGCCATGCTAGACAGTATGCGGTCCTTCTCGGCATTGTCCATCTCTAAAAACTGCTCCCGCAGTATCTCAAACCTGAACGGAAATGCCGCATTGGGATGGAGCTTGACCGCCATGACGAAGCCCCGATCATGTGAGGAGACCTGTTCGGCCACCTCGATGCACCACATTCCGTGGCCGGTGCCCGCCGATATCTCGTGGACCCGGTCCAGTAGCGGCTCCCCGCCCCGAGTCAGGAGACGGCTGGTCTTGGCTAGGGCGCACACCACCACGCCCCGGTCCTGGGCGCTCCTGTAGAGATCCTGTGCGTAGCTGGACTCTATTCTGTCCAAGGTGGTGAGCGAGCCGTCCATGACCAGAATGTCACCCCTTTCCAGCGTCTGGACTGTGGCACGCGCCATGCGCCATTCTCCCAGGCTGCGCGACAGCGACGGAATTCGGGGATCGCTCCCGGTCGGAGTGTCCCGGATGCTGGCTTTTACGTCATATTCTGTTGGCATGTATCGGCGGTGGGAGTCGTCGTGGGGAAACAGGGAGACGTCGTATTCTGTCTTGTATTCAGTCTCAGTGTGCGCAGCGCGTCGCACCACTAGCGAGAAGAACTCTATGCGGGGATCCGGGGGGGCGCCTGTTCTGTCCCTTCCCCGAAACAGTCCACAATACAGACGGTTCAGCGATATCACGAAGTTCGGCGACTCGGCCACGGTGCCGTTGCCGCCGTCGACAAACGCCATTCTTGCAGGAGCGTTCGTCCTTGCAATGGGGCGAAACGCCTCCGGCTTCAGCTCCAGCCCCGGCCTGCCCTCGCGGGTCATAACCACGTCGTTGTGCACCATATTGGTTAGGCCCGCGCGCAGATTGCGTACCAAAGTATCCAACGGGCGGTGTCCGGCCATGGACTGCATGGGGGCATGCCGCAGCGCCCAAATTAAACCGTATTGCCTCACCATGTTTGGATGCGATCCCGGTTTGTGGCCACAACACTGCCCGATCACGCGGACCGGCTTACCGAGCGTGGCAGCCCGCTCACTCTGCGCCGGACGGGTCTTTTTTGGTGACCGGTTCTGCCGCGCCAGGCGACTCGCCGGCTTCAAGTATTTTTGACATTGTGCGCTTTTCGGGGCCGATGCGGCCCATGCGGTATATCCCCGTATCGACGAACTTCATTATTTGCGAGAGAATCGGGTGGATGTCGCAAACCTGCTCGTACATGCGGCGGGCCGCGTCGCGGTAGTCCTGGTGACCTTGAGGAAGCGTGCGCAGCTCCACGAGATGGCAGAGCTCTCGCAGGTTGACGCGCATCATGTACTGGTAGCGATATGCAAAGTTTACCACATACTGAGCCATTGTCGCATCGGTCTTGGCCATCTGTTCGTATGCCTCCCCGCTTCGCTTCACGCATTCGGCAAAGTCCCTTGAGCAGCCCGCCTCTTCCAGCTCGGGGGACACGTCGAATCCGTGTTTTGTGTCCAGAAGCTGTCTCTGCAGCGTCAAGACGCGGTGTCGGTGCATGTCCCTAAACATGCCAAAGTTGTTTACCATGTCAAACACGTACGAGACAAGCTCAAAGGCGCGCGGCGGGCGCTGCCGGCGGTTTTTCCGCAGATCGGCAAAAGTCTGCACGGTATCGCGCTTTTGTTGATCCGACATGCGTTCCGAGACGACGCGGCGCAGATCCTCGAACGTGTAGTCACTGTTCTCATAGAGCAATCCGGCCACCACCGTATCCAAGGCATCCCGCTGCGTGTCATAGGAGACCAGCCGAACGCGGTTCTCTGCAGCAGGCGCAACAGCAGACCGCAGAACTCCTGATGCATGCCTCAGTTCCGTCAAGTACTCCTCCAGAAGCTTGCCATACTTTTCGCTGGCGCGCCTTATGAACGGCCCCATCGTAGATTTAAGCTCCAAAGCAAGCCTGTCCCCGAGATCCCTCTCCTCGTACAGCCGAGATGACTTCAGCGTGCTAATCAAGTACTCGAACGCCCTGCCGTTGCCCGCCACGCCAAGGTTGGTAAGCGTAGATGCCGGCAGCAGCCCCCTCAGCAGATCCAGCGCCATCGAGTTGGTTGCGTTCCGGTAGGCCCGCTCCGCTGACTTTATGTCAACCTCTGCGGTCAGCTCCGAAAACGGCTTGTCAGCGAAGCTGCTGGAGTCTCGGAACGGAAAGTCGTCGATCGGATAGGCCTCCGTAATGTATGCCTTGACTAGCGGCAAACTGTACACGTATGTGTCGAACGAAAGGTCGCACGCATCCTCGTAGATCTTTTCGTGCCTGGACTCCATTATGTCCGGACCACGATAGTACACATATCGGCCGCCGCTCTTGGCACCCCAAGAGACGTAGCGGCTAGATTTCTCCAGAAAGGACAGCCCGATCCTGCGATCCTCTATCTTTTGCGCCGCTATATTGGACAGCCCCTCCATGGCCACCTGGGCCATGCCCAACTCGGCCACCGAATCATCGCCGTACTCCATCAGGACTCGCTCGTAGAATTTTTTGCCGCGGTCCGGATTGTTCAGGAACTCGTCCAGAAAGACACGCCTCATGCTCTTGGAGCTCCTGCTGTATCTGGACATCAGCGCTCCCCTGTCCACCTGATTGGGGGTCGTGATCACAAAAATATCGCCAGTAGTGTTTGAAAAGTGCCCCTCCAACCGGCTGGCCTCCTCGTCCGTAAACTCCCCCATTACTGGCACGGCCCAGACGTCTGGTATATATTGAACGCTTTGGCGGCGTGTTGCAACGCTTCGGGTCAAGCTGGATCCGGGCTCAGCCAGACGACGCACACGCACCACACTCATAACTACACCAGTATGAAACGCCGCCCCGGACAAGGCTTGCAGCCCGCACCTACCGCCTAGTCGCACAGCGGTCTGCAGGAGACGTCCTTCACCCTGCTCTCGCCTGCGTCTACACGGAGGCAGCGACTGTGAGGTTACTACGCCAGCCTGCACATATTCCGGCCCCTTAGTATTCGCGCCCAAGAGACGCTACATGATGCTGGCCCGGACACACCCGAGACGCGGATTTGGATACGCGCTTAGTGGCGTACTGCCTCAGATTGCTCTACTTTCATACTCGAAAGAACAGGTATACAGCGCCCGATCTGCCATTGTTCCGGCACACCAATGAGTGCCACCGATCTATGCACCCCAAGTCTGTCTCAAACAAGCTCGACATATCATTGCGCAGCCGCCCCCCGAGCGTAAAACCGAATGAGTGTGAGAATGCACACCGCTTGTAGGAAAGGGTTATAGTGTAGACCAGTAAAAAACTGTTGGATTATGCAAGACCGGCAGAGTACTAGATGGTCTGCCCGACCCACAAGGACAGGAATAAGGCAGGCCAGTACACCCACCTCGTATGATAATGGGCTATCTTACTATATGGCCGGAAGGATACAGTCCGCATACATCAAGGGAAACATCCTGCAGGCGGTGGTGTCAGGCAACTCCAAGTACCGAGTGGAGATCAAGGATGCCGGTATCGAGGGGCTGGTTGGTGACTGTACCTGCGCATACAACAGCAAGCACTACGGCATTTGCAAACACGTGGTGGCGGTTCTGATGCATCTTATGGATCATATAGAGGAGATGCTGGTCGAGGAAGACACCCGGGAAGCTACCATCAACTACATGATCGGCAAGATACCGACGGACGGAGCCCTAAAATTTCTAGCCGCCGTGATGACAGATGACGAGGAGGTACGCCAGCGATTCATCAAGGAGTTTGACCTAGAGAACGTCCGGCTCCAAAGGGACTATCGCGCCGAAATAGACAGGATGTACAGGGATGCCGCCGAGGCAGATGGGAAGGTGTACTCCAACTTAGACTTTGAGGGATACTTTACCAACGCCCGAGAAAGCCAGCATAGCGGTGAGATGGACAGCGCCACAATGATGTTCAGGGACATGTCTGAGATAATATCAGAGCGCATGATAATGGTGGACGACTCTGACGGCTATTATTCGGACTGTTTTATCGAAGCTCTAGAGAATATGGTGGAGTCCATAATAAGGGAGAGGCTGCCGCCGGAGAAAAAGCGCGACCACGTGGCATACCTGCTGGGCAGGTTTGTTGCCGAGACCAGACCTAAATTTATCCCGCAGTACCGCAGTGCCCTCGAGAACATATGCACACAGAAAGCGGACCTCATGTATTGGCAGGAGCAGCTGGCACCGCATCTAAAATACATGATTGACTCAGGCAACACGCCCAAGAACGCAGTGGACTTGGTGCTCATGCAGACCCACATACTGGAGGAGTTGGAAGATGCCGAGGAGTTGGCACTCATCCTGGCCAAGTTCCACCACCTGGACAAAAAGCTGTGCATAAGATACCTGGACGCGCTTAGACGCATAAACCCCAGTAAGGCTAGGCGGGCCGCACAGGAAGTCGTAGAAAAATATCCGGATGACACCGAGATAATTGAGAGAGCCTTTGAGTTTTATTCTAAATCGAGTCGCGGATACTCGGCCCTGCTAAGGCGGATGTTTGTAATGACCGGCGACTGGAAGCATTTTTTCAAGCTAAAGGAGGTGGCAAGGAACTGGGATGCAGAGGTAGCCAGCATAGTGAAAGAATGCGTTAAAAAATCTAATCCGATAAGGGCTGCCGAGACCTATCTAAAAGAAGACATGGTGGCCGAAGCGATGAAGCTGCTAGAATCGCTGAACAGCCTAGAACTCTTCGAGACGTTCCGAACCAGACTTGCCCGCAGGTACCCGAGCAGATACTTTGCGGCGTATGGTCCCAAGATCATAGAAGAGGCTAGATCCAAAAAGAGCAAAAAGCACTACGATAGAATCCAAAGACACCTGATCAGCCTAAAAGCCATCCCCGGCAGCGAGACGAAATATGCAAATATCAAGAATGCCATCAGAGAAGAAAACTCGACAAAACGCTCCCTGCTCAAGGTGCTAGACGAGATAGAGTAAGGACGGATCGGCATCAGATGCTGCGCAGTTGCAGACTGGGCACCTGGTACCCACACTCCGTCCGCACAGGAGAGAGCGCCTCGGCGGGGTTACGAATACGGCGGGGTTTTTCATCTCCCATCACATACAGGTAATAGTAGTTTCCCAATATCTTTGCCCGGAACCATTCGTTGAATGACAGGACCACCGGCTCACCCGCCGGTTTTGCCAGTATATACCTAACAGTCCCAGTCTTGCCCGTTGACCTGATGTCAAAGCCATGGCCCTCGCCCCAAGCACACTTGGGTTTTCGTCCGGCGCGCCGCTCAAAGGCGATAGCCGCATCAAGGGCCCACCTAACCCGGGCCGCCTGCTCGTCAGGCCCTGGCACTATCCGGATTACGCCTACGATCGAGGGATCCTCCATGGTCAATGTACTGTCCATCTTTATCTGCATCCTCAGATCCTTTCTTGCGATTCTATACCTCCGGCGATCCTCGCGCTTGTTATAGATTGGTAGATCCACCTTGGACCCCCGGCGCTTGCGCGACAGCAGCCCCACCACATCATCGCAGATCTTCTCAAGTAGCGTATCCAGAGACGCCATACCGTACCTCTGAGCTGCATCGGCCTGCTGCTTCCTCTCCGTGGTCAGCGTTTCCATGTAATCTTTCAAGAGTAGTGCAGACTTGGCCACCGCCCGCCCCTGCATACCGTTAGGGATGGCGGCGGGACGGCGGTATCTGGGATTAATCTCCAAGTCCAGCAGTATCGAGGGAGATACTGGCCGGATCTCCTCCGTTGCCGCATCCACCAGACACGCAAAAAGTCGCTTCCCGGCAGTCTGCTGGTATCCATCCGTCACCACCCCCTCGCAGAACACCAGGTGGCCATCCAGCCTTCCGGCCGGATCTACAAATACGCTTCCGGCCTTGGCATCCGCCAGGAAATTCTGTTCCGCCCAGTCCAGCACCGCAGCAAAGGCCGGATGCCCGAACGAGAACAGTTCAATGTCCGGATTCTTGTTCCTCACCATCTTATCAAAGGTGGCTTCGGGATACGAGAGGGGCAGTTCTGCCTCCTTCGGAGCCAGTCCGATCACGCTCTCGGGAAGATGTATGGAAACTACGTCCCCCTCCCCTTCCACGCGCCCGCCGGCGGCATCGGCTATGCTCCGGAAGATCTCTTCGGTGTAGTACGGGGCCAGCTGCTGCTCCCGGGCCCTCTCGCGCACGGCCCGGAGGGAAGCATGGTCCATATCCTTGGTCGCCAAGCCATCCTTCATGTGAGCCAATATTTGTCCATTATCCAAAGACATCGAATCGGCCAGTTCCGCTATTATCTCCTTTTGGCGTCTGCTCCGAACGGTTGCATCAAGCAGCAGCTGTGAGAGGCTTTTTCCTGGCACTATGTCGCTTATGACGTCAAACACCTTGTCACTTCCCATGGCCTCCTTTATCTCCACCAGCTTGTTGAAGAGCGTCTGCATTATCTCCCCCTCCCGCGTGTCGGCGGCAACCATGTTGAATACACGGACGGGCAGTTTTTGGCCATACCGGTGTATACGGCCCATCCTCTGCTCCAGGCGATTGGGGTTCCATGGCAGATCGTAATTTATCATGAGATGGCAAAACTGTAGGTTTATCCCCTCCCCGGCGGCCTCGGTAGCCACCATGACACGGGTCTTGTATCGAAATACGGCCTCGGCATCCTTTCTCTCTACTGCCGGCATCGACCCATGTATCGTATTTACAGAATACCCCCACGAACTTATACGCTCCACCAGATAATCCAGCGTATCCTTCGACTCGGTGAACACCAGCATCTTTTCTCGAGGATGGCTGCGGCTCAGCGCTTTCATGGTGGCCCTCAGTTGGTTAAGCTTGGTCTCTGCATTGCTCTGGATCACCTCCCCAGCCTTCTGTATGAGGCTATCCAGCGTCCTGATCTCGGCCCGCAGCTCACCTCGATTCTTGGCAACGCTGATAACCTCCCACCTTTTTTCCTCCCCCCAGCGCTCCGACTCGGCCATCTCGTCTATCTTTTCCATGTATTCGGCGGCATCGGCCGGAGGTCTAGCCTGTTCGTTCCGGGCCGCATCAGCATCGCCCTCCAGCTCTGCCAACTTCTCTCGTCGCCTCTGTAGCGACTTCAGCAATGCGTATGCGCTGGAAGCAAATCTACGCTGCAGTATAATCAGGGCAAACGTCACATTGTGATTTTTTGTGAACCGTGTGGCCAGGTTGTACTGCCTCTTGACATACCTGGACATCGAGTCGTACAGTATCTTCTCGGACGGAGACATCTGCACGTCAGGGGTTTCAACAGTACGGGGCACGAACAGCGGGTTGTTCTCAAAGTCCACCATACCCTCCTTGGCGCGGCGCAGAAACAGCAGGTTGTCTTGCTTTTGTACGGACTCCTTCATCATGGAAGGATCCGCAAAGAATCCTGGCTCCAGCAAATCCATCAGAAGCCTAAAGTTTTGAGAATCGCCTTTGTGGGGCGTGGCCGTCAGAAATAACATGTGGCTGCTCATCAACGACAGCATCTCGCCCAGCCGGTAGCGCCGCGTCTTGGATGTGGTGTTGCCGTAAGTATAGGCGCTCATCTTGTGCGCTTCGTCTACAATTATAAGGTCAAATCGGATGTTCTTCATCGAATCCATCACGTCGGACTGCTTTGCAAAGTCTATGGACGTGACCAGCTGGTCCGCATCCCAGGCGCTTATGCCCCCGCTGGAGTCGAAATACTCCCGATCCACCACGTCGAAATACTCGTCAAACTTGTCATACAGCTCCCAACGCCACTGCTCCTTGAGCTGGCCGGGGACAACGATCAGAATACGTTTAATCATCCCGCGCAGCTTCAGCTCCTTGATTGCCAGCCCGGCCATTATTGTCTTTCCTGCGCCGGGATCATGCGCCAACATGAACCTTATCCGCGGCCTCTTTAGCAGATGCCCGTACACGGCCTCTATCTGGTGTGGAAGCGGATCCACTTTGGAAACGCTCATTGCAAGCAGGGGATCAAACGAAAACGCGTGCCTGAACCTTTTTGCCTCCAACGCCAAAAACGCATGCTGCGGATTGGCCATCTGGCGGAACTGCCTGGTTTTATTTATAGTCATTTTTGTCGCCATCTCATCCACTCGCGTGCTGCACCCACATACTAAGCACCGCTACTGTATGCAGGGTCGTAATTAAAATATGTTTCGGTTGTTGATCTCCATTGTAAAAGAATATGATCGAAATGCTCAGTTGCAACACCACAAGTCAGATCAGAACATACACATGCTGCCGGGCGAAGTTTCGGAACGGTTTTCTAGTCTGGCTCCAGCGGAGTGGCGCGGCGATGAACTCCTGCTTTATGATGCCATGCTGTCTCGGGAGCAATACGACTAATGTAACATATTAGATCATACACAGTTGCTGGCTATACCCTGTCAGGCCACACCGTAGCTGGACTCCCCCACACCCCAATGTGGTAGAGCCAGCCGCTCTTGCGGAAGGAACCCATCAGCAACAGTTAAGTTGCCTTCCCCCGTCGTCAGCTCGATGGTCACCAAGATAAAGTGTTCGCACATTCTGGTCAAGAAGCAGGGGGAAGCCCTTCGGATACTGGAGAGGCTCAAGGGCCGGGAGAAGTTCGGCGACCTTGCCAAGGAGCTGTCGTTGGACACAGGTAGCGCCAGAAAGAACGGCAATTTAGGGTATTTTGGCCGAGGTCGGATGGTAAAGCCATTCGAGGAGGCCGCCTTTGCGCTGAACGTGGGACAGACATCCGGACCGATTAAGACGGAGTACGGATACCACATCATAAAGCGGACCGCGTGAGTGGCTCTCAGTTGAATGCATCCATGCCGGTCTGCACAGGCATGTTCTTATGATCCTTGAGTATGCCGGTGATCTTACGGGCCATAGTGCTAGCCGCCCTTACCTTTCTCTTGCTGATCCAGTAGTAGGTCTCATCTACCGTATTCTTTGCAATCAACACGATGAGCTTGCCGGTGTCCCTGCGGCCGGTGCGTCCCTTCCTCTGTACATACCGGATGGAGCTGGGGACGTTGTCGTAGAATATCACGTGGTTCACCTCGGCAATGTCTAGGCCCTCCTCACCTACTCTCGTGGCCACAAGCACGCGGTACTGGCCTTCGCGGAATTTTTGGACTGTCTCTATCTGCTTCTTTTGTTTCAGCCCGGTCTCGCCAGACTTGCCTATGAGGATTGCCGAGGGTATGCCCATCTGATTTAGGCTCTTATGGATGATATCCACCGAGTCACGATAGCTGGCAAAGATGAGAGCCTTGCCGGATATGCCTTCGATGATCTCGCGGAGCTTGAGAATCTTGGAGTGTTCCAAACCCCGAGCCTGCTCTGATTGGGCGGCGCGTATTGTCCTGGAGAACAGTGGGTCCGAGTCAAGCAGCGCCGCGGTTCCCGGCCCCCCTTTCTTTCTGGTGCGCTCGCAAAAATTCAGAAATGGCGTAATCCCGTGCGCCTCCAGCATGTTCAGCGCATAGTGTATGCGGATTGCCGTGAAGAGTGGAACGGCGGACCTCCGGTAGCGGTTCATTACCAGCGGCCGGATCTTCAGCAAGGCCGAGAGGGACGGTGAGGTCAGGTTCGTGAAGCCGTGGCTACGGAGCACCTCGTACCTGCGCGAGAGGGCCCCCTTCAGGTCCCTCTGCATGCGGACCATCGCCGGCGGCAGATCCACCATCACCCATTCAACGTCTGTGTCCTGTGTGTAAGGGCGGACATCAGAGCTATCCTCGGTGCGTTCGGTAACCCGAGAGGCGTGCAGGCGGGTCAGGATCTCTGTGGCCTTCGCCACCTCGCTGGGCAGCGTGGCGGTCATCCCCACCAGTCGGACGTCCCTTCCAACAAACTTCTGGGCGATTCCAGAATAGGCATAGTCCCCCACCATCCGGTGGACCTCATCGAATATCACCAAGGCGAACTGCGCTGGATGGATGAGCCCGCGGTCAAAGTCGTTGCGCGCTATCTCTGGCGTGGCGCATATGACGCTGGCCATCCACCTCTTCTTCCTACGTGGCAGGGTGTCCTCGCCGGTTATTATGGATATGTCCTCTATGGTAAGGGCAGACTTTAGGAATGCATGGTGCTGGCCCGTCAGTACGCGTGTGGGCGCCAAGAAGAGCACCGCCCCGGTGCCCCTGGCCAGGTACTCGGCCATTACATGCAGCGCTATGGCGGTCTTGCCGAGGCCGGTGGGCAGCACTACGATGCTGTTCTCCCCCACAGCCTCTTGCGCCATGTTCATTTGATACTCTCGGTACTCTACTGCATTCTTTCGGACGTACCTCCCCTCAACGTACCGCACGACACAACACCACAGACGCCGGTTTAATTGGTTTGCTCCGGCAGGTCCCCCGCAAGAATGTGGGCATCCCAAGGCTGAAAGGCAGCGGCATTTGAAACCTACAATATCCTATGAACGGTACATAAGGGTAACAATAGGCACAATGCGCTGTCAGGCGCCCGCATTCCCGAAGTAATCCAACCGCGCGCTGTTGCGGGAGGAACCAAACGGGGCAACAGGCAAATAGGACATGCAGCGCCGGATGGTCGTTGAAGTTTGAGAGACCCGACTGGGACGAATACTTTATGCTGCAGGCAGGATTGGCCAAGCTGAGATCC
>JAEFDA010000107.1 GCA_016126025.1 Nitrososphaerota archaeon
CGTGTTCAGGAACCACAGGCCGTCGCACTCCTCTAGGTGGGATGTGAAATCTTCGTGGCTGTATCCTGCTTGGGACGGGTCGAACCTCGCCTCGCCGACCAGCTCAGGATAGTTAGACGACGCCACGACCACGAGGTCGTCAACACCAAACACGAACACGAACGGGTCGAACTCTACCTGATGCGTGCTTATCATCTCAAAGGCGTTGGCACCCTCGGCCGCGTACAGCTTCTGGGCCTGATCCACCGCCAAGTACGCCGCGTCTGTGCTAGACTCGTCGGCCATGGCGATCGGGACCGCCACAGCCAGAGCCACGGCGGTCATCACCATAATCTTCATGTTATCTGATTGACCATCTAGGATTGATTTAAGGACTGCCCCTAGGTGGGGGTTGTACACGCTAACGATTCCTCTGCACGACAGTAGACAATATGCGTAATTGGCCACTTTCCTGACCAAGCCGTAATTTAATCACCAGCCAGCAATTTCATACATGCCCAACCGGAAGCTTCAGATCTGGGTATATCACGCTCCACCCCAGACATGCCCGAAATCAAGCAGACCATAGCCAAGCCACAGCGCGAAAATGAGCGGCTGAGGGCTCTCTTGAGCGCCGCCGCCAAGCGCCAGAATGCGGCGTACTGCGTGTACGGACACGAGCGGGACATCCACAGGCCCGGCTCACCGTTCTGGACGACATCATCGGAAACCCGCGCAGGCTGCGCGCCGTCACGCTGTGCACCGCCGAGCAGTTCGACTACATCCTGCACAGGTACGCCGCCTGGACAAAGGAACACGGGGACACGACGCTCTTCTGGGATGATGATATCCGGGTGTCGGACCCGGGCAACCGCTCCAAGCTGTACATTCGGCACTCCCTGCTGCTGTCGCTCATGCACAAGAAGGGGGGAACCACCTAGGCCAACCTCGACTGGGACAGGACAAAAGAAGAGAACGGGTCCTTGGTGCTGAAGCTGGCCAAGAAAAGGGCATACGCTGACTCCCGGGTGGCCCGGAGCCACCCAGCACACAAAAGCTTTGCACAGAGGTGCTGCCAGGCTGCGCACCACGTCCGTATCTGGCGTTATCTGGGCATGCCGACTCCAGACAAAAGCGCGCCTGCTTCAAATATCAAACCGGATGTCCGTCTATTAAAATACGGCCCGTGATGATTTGTTGGCGTACCAGTTAATTACGCATAATGCCTAATGTCACGAAAATCGGTCTCCATGAGCGGAGACCACTCCAATCGGATTGTGAGATTCAAGTTGGACATATTCAAATTTGCGCATAGAAAGGCGACGACACTGCACGAATTAACAATCGACGCTATAGAGGCCCAGGAGATCTGAAGTATTTTTGACGAGTATCTTTTCCGGAAATTACTTTGGAGCGTCACTATAGCTCGTCCCCCAGCGCTTTTTTAAAGTGTCGTTGGCCACGGCGCACTCGCCGATGATCCTCCTGAGTGAGGAGATCTCCTTTTTGTGCCGCGTGACCTGCTTGCGTACATCAGGCCCATCCAGCGAGCTTCGTCCGTCGGTCAGGAACTTTTCCTTCCATCCGTATACTGTCCGTGGCACCAGATTGTGTTCGCGGCATATCTCCGCCATGCTGGCCTGTGGGTTGAGGGTCTGGAGCACGACGCGGACTTTCTCATCTGTACTCCGTGACTTCCTGTCTGTCATGCGCCATCTGACCTCCTATCACTAAAGCGCGCATCGTTGCTCGGTCTCCCTCTAGTAGGATCCCCTCCATTCAACATATCTTAGGTTTGGGTATGTTGCGGCCGGATCTGAGATATTTAGATCCCCACCCGTTCCTGCAGGAGGGCCCTACTATTATTCGATGTTTGTACCACTATTCCGACAAATAAATAAAGAAGAGGATTGCAGGTTGCCGCAATGACTAAAATAATGCTAATTGCTACGGCAATGCTCTCACTGGCTTTAGTGGGAGTGTTAGCCTATGGCTCTAATATAACACAACATGGTACCATTCCGCAAGGAGCAGACATTCCGTTTGCGGCAGAAGCAGCCACCCCGGTCTCCCACGAGATCTGGATGGAGGCGGTAAAGATGCCCGACGAGATGTACGCGTACAAGCTTGCGGCATATGAGATCGACGGCGCATCTGTGATCGACAGGTTCAGTACCAAACCGTCAATCCCCGGACCGACCTTGGTGTTCACAGAGGGAGATGTGGTTACATTGCACCTGACAAATTTGGCCTGCAAGGACAACTATGTCATCGGCAGCAACGGACCCAACGAGAACTCCTACCTTGGAATCCATGTCCACGGTGTCCACTATTCAATTCAGGATGATGCGAGCTACCAGCGGATGCATATTACCGGGGCCACCTCCGAATCCGCCGCCACCTGCGGCGAGTCGGTGACCTACGAATGGGACGTCGGCGCCGGAACCGCCGGGACATGGCCATACCACGACCACACCTTCAGCAAGAACGAAGTCGGCGCCGAAGACCTAGGTCTGTTCGGAACCGTCATCGTAAACCCCGCAAGCGGCATGGTTGGCGGCTTTGTCAACGGTGAGACCGGGACGATAGACGAGATTCCAGTCGAAGACATAGAGAAGGAGTTCGTCCTTTGGATGGTATCCTCCAAGGTCTTGGGCACAAGCGTCTTCTATGGAATGGAGATAGACAATGACGTAAACAACGACGGCAGCGCCACCACCGACGATGTCAGGCAGACTCCCCTGTGGACCAACCCGCCTCTCTACGCAACCGACGGCGCCAAAGTTAGATACCACGTGATCGGCATAGGCGACGAAACGCACGCCTTCCATCTTCACGGCCACCGCTGGGTTGAGGCCACCGGTGGCGCAGCCGACATCATTGACGTAAAGGAGATTGTTCCGTTGCAGCGCCACACATTCGTCATCGAAGCGAGCGACAACGGGAACGAGCACGGCGGCACGGAGGGCTGGATGTACCACTGCCACGTATTTGAACACATGGAAGCCGGCATGACGGGCATGATGATGGTGGTCGACGACAGCGACACGCTGCCGGAGATCGGCGCCGTCTTTACGCTCAGCGACGAGGCGGGAATCTGGATAAAGACGCTGGACTCTGGGTTTACGGACGTCCTTGACGACGTCCTAGCCGCGTCCAGCCTGACCGTCGGCGAAGACGCCACAGAGCCCCTGCTTGCGTCGTTGAACCCAAGCCCCAACGAGGGAACAGGATTCCCGCTGGACTATCTGGGCATACTGTCGCCTGGCTTTGCCGACTCGGAAGGCCGCTCCTTGGCGGTCATAGAGGCGGGCCAGACAGTGCTCTTTGGCATGAAGGACTCGCAGACCAAGCATACCATCACGTCACTGATATACCCGACCGCCGCGGCCTCTGACGGGCCGATTGGCGGGAACGGCATACTGACGCAGGCCGGCATCGGGCTCTTTGATACCCAGATGGGCATCCGGGGCTCCACGTTCATCACCGGGGACAACGGTCTCCCGGCCACGCTTGACGAGCCCGGCCTGTACGTGTTCGTCTGCAAGATACACCCGTACATGCTCAGCGCCGTCATAGTGGACGACCCGGCAACAAACATCCATTTGGGCAACGTAAACAGGGAGGCCGGCGGCGCGACAATCCCGCTGTTGGACCTCTCCGACAACCTGACCATCCTCACCCGCACCGGCACGTCCTTCCCGACGACGGTGTCCGTAAGTCCGGACGACCCGTTGATCGGGCTGGTGACGTCCCTGGTCAAGACCTTCTACGCAATCACCGATCCGTCCAACTGGAAGGATTACACCCAAAATACATGGAACGTGAACCTTCCACCCGCGCCACTGACCACAAACAACAACGACGTGTGGATATTCCTAGTCGACGGAGACACCGTGGGCACCATTGCGGAATTGACGGCTCCATCCAACCCCGACACCGGAACGGTTGCATCAGTCATCCTGCCTCTGGGCTTGGACAGCTCCGTGCACATCAGCGCGGATGTTCCGTCAGTCAGTGGTATAGGTGAGGTCTGGGTGAACACACAGTTCGAGGCCACGGTGGGCAAGAACCTCCATGGCACACACGCCGACAAGCCGGGAACCATCACCGTCGTAAACGCGGACGATTGGAGCATTGAGCGCAAGATTGCGCTGCCGGAGCTTGGGACGAACGATCCACAGAGGATAAGCACGAACCTGGGAATGAACCACCCGCACAATATGTGGGCTGATGCCAAAAATGAGGTCATCTACCAGACCCAGTGGTTCGACAAGAGGATGGTGACGTTTGAGCGCGAGACCGGAGACGTAATCAAGGACATGTTCGTCGGCGAATCACCATCGCACGTAATGACCGCGCCGGCGGGTAGCAACGAGGGCAAAGTCTACATCGCGATAAACGGCGAGGAGCAGGTTACGGTCGTAGACCCTGACCGCTTCGAAATCATTCAGCAGATATCCACCGGCCCGCGTTCACACCCGCACGGCCATTGGATATCCAGCGACGGCTCAACGATGGTAACCCCCGACTTTCTAGGCCTGAAGGCGTCAATCATAGACTTGGAAGCTGGCACCGTTACCGCTGCTACGCACGCGGACAATCCTGACAGCACCCTCCTGATTGCGCCAATCGCAACCGGAATGATGGGAGACGTCTCAAAGTTCTATACCGCCGACTTTCTGGGGAACACCCTGTCGGTGATTGACTTGGAGACGAATACCATCACCAAGCAGATCGACATAATCGCCGGAACCGGCGGCATAGTGGGTCTTCCGATACAGACCCCCGTCAGCCCGGACGACAAATGGATGGTCACGGCGCACACCCTTGGTACGGCAATAACTATAGTTGATACGCATACGGATGAGATTGTCGTTACCCTTCCGTGTGATCCTGGCTGTCACGGCGTGCAATGGGGCGCAAAGGAGGGCGGCGGATACCTCGCATACGTATCCAGCAAGTTCTCCAATGCCCTGATCGTTGTTGATCCAGATCCCAACGGGAATGGCGGCGCTCTTGACGCAAGAATTGTCGGAAAGGTCGTCCTCGCAGAGGAGTTCGATACCGATATGGATGACAGGGTCTATGATCATGCCGGAATGGGCGGACAGGGCCTCCTTACGGTTCCGAACGTCTATGAGGGATGGATTCAACAGACTATCGAGGCATGCTCCGATGACCGGGGAGAACTCAGTGAACAGTTGTGCGGAGAAGAGATAGTTGGGTTCCTTGAGTCCTTGGAAGACGGGCACCTGGATCCGTTGGGATCCACCAGCCAGAACTAGACAGCATACACGTTATTTTTTATTTGAATTCGGGCGGGACCGGCCCATGATCCTGTGGACGGAGGCTTTCCTGCCGCACACACCAAGGCGTGAGGCTTCCGCGAGAGTGTCTTGGGCGCCCGCGTGGACGGCGCCAAGGGCCGCATGCCCGACGGCGAGCCGCCCCAATACCACGGTTTAATAATTTGCCGCAACCGCAGGATGCTGCGGGACCGTCGTCTAGCTTGGCCATGATGCTAGCCTGGGGTGCTAGAGGTCGTGAGTTCGAATCTCACCGGTCCCACCACCTATACCCCCAGCATATCTAGCAGGCTGCAGAACGAGCCGTGTCCCGGCCGGCTCTTGTACGCCCGGAGGGCGTCGATGATCATGTCCGGCGCGGGGGCGGGGCATATCCCTCTGGTGTGGGCAGAGAGCCCCCCCAGATACAGGCACTGTGCGGCGGAGGTGACGTTGGCCGGCCTCCGCGAGAGGCTGGCGCTCTCAAAGTCTATGATGGCCGTCCTTGCGCCCACCAGCGCGTGCCGGGACATGTCGGTCAGCTCCCCGTGGTCCAGCCCTATGCGGTCCAGCCTGTAGCACTGTTCCAGGATGCGGCGTATGGCGCCCTTGGCGGAGCGCGCCGGGGGGCGGGCTGCCAGCCACTCCCTGAGCGGCGTGCCGTCGATATACTCCATCAGCAACAGGTTGGGGGTGTGCCCCAGCAGGCGCGGGCCCACGCCGATGTGGTTGGCCGCCGCCAGCAGGACCGCCTCCCCGTCCATGTCAGGCCGGGGCGAGTCGGTCCGGCGCATCTTCAGGGCCGCCGTCATACCGCGGGCACGTACCAGTACGACCACCCCGGTGTGGCCCTTGCCCAGCACCCTCTGGCCGTTTATCTCCGAGTCCCCGAAGAGCGCCACCCCGTCCACCCCCATGCGGCGCATCTCGTCCAGGTATGGGGCTCCGCCCCCTCCGGGGTATCCTAGGAGGGTGGGGCGGGGGCTATTCTCCAGCGCGTCGGGCGGCATAAAAGACGGCTTCATCGGCGCTCACCAGCTCGGCGGCCTCCTCTTTAATCGATTGGGCAATCCTGCCCCCGACCGTAACGCTGGCGCCCCTCCTTATGTGGTGGTGCAGGCCGGCGGGTATGCCGGCCCTCCCGGGGTCGCGCAGGATGTGCCGCAGCAGTGCCCCGGCGGTGTGGTGCGCCCTCTTCTCGACGCGCAGCAGTCTCATCTCCGGCGACACCCAAACCATTCCCTCACTCTCCGCAAACTTGGCCGCGTCGGCCTGGCGCAGCACGTCCGGTCCGACACGTACCACCCTCTCTGGTATGCGTACCGACTCGGTGAGGAAAAGCAGGCACACCCGTTCGTCGTCCACCAACACTTTGTGTCTTATTATGGTGAACCCGCCCAGCTCCATCTGCCGCGCCATGGCCGACGCCGCCCGTCTTGCCTGCCCCCATATGATCTCGGAGTTTTCGTCCCCCCGGCCAAACTTCACCACTGCCACGTTGTCCCACCCCACGCTGGAAGCGGAGCTTCGGGCATCGAACGGGCTGGCTTCGGGGTTGTACGCCAGCTCCCTGCACCCCAATACGAAGAGTCCCATGTTGCGGTTTGAGATGGCCGCGGCCAGGTTGCGGTTTTCGTCTATGGGGTCCATTATGGCGACCGGCGTGTCAAACTTTCTGGCGGACTTCCCTATGGTGGCCCCGAGCTTTATGTTTGCCATCTCCCGCACGGCCCCCTCAAACCCCCCAAAATGCAGTATGATCACCTCCGCCGCGTACCCGCTGAACCCCTGGACGGCGATCTGGGCGCCGTATATCCCCCGCACCTTGAGGAATCTCTTGAGCAGGCGGACGTCGTTCCTTTGGTTCTCGGTTAGCCGCTCGCGCATGAGCCTGGTGTGGTGCGGGGAGCGGTCCGCGGCGCTCTTCCACTCCCCAAGCTCCACGTCGTAGCAGGGGACCACGTTTACGACGGTGCCGTCGACGGCGGCCTCCACGTAGGGGTGGTCCGCGTACCTTTCGCCCGGATTGTAGTCCACCATGGAGTCGAATCCTATCTCCCTTGAGACGCGCCGGAACCGCTCGTCGGGCACGCCCCTGCCGAACTTGACGAACACGTCTATGTCGGTCTCCCCGGCCAGCCACGTTCCCTTGGCGTACGAGCCCCCCAGCTCCACGCCCACCACGTCGGGATACTTGCCGGCTTCCTTGGACACCAGCCGCATCACGTGTCCGGCGGTCTTTCTGTTCGCCTCGGTCTGGGCGTCGTCGGGGACCACCTCTTTCAGCCAGTCGCCCGTGTTCATTCTGCCGGCACCTCCGCCAGATCCGTGTATGCGGGCCCGTCCTTGCCCAGCACGCTTCTCTTCAGTTTTATGGCATCGATGTGCTGCACGCCCCACTCATAGCCGTCGTACCCGGATATGTCGACACTCCGTCCCCTCTTTACCCTCAGGATGGTGAGGTGGGGCCTGAAGGGTTTGTCGGCGCCGCCGCCCACGGCGCCGTTCACCGCCCCGGCCAGCCGGCGCAGCCCTTGGCCCCCGTCCGGGTCCGTCCCGACCCAGACCACGCGGGGCGGCCGACCGAAGCTCCCGGCCCCCCGCAGCGCGACGTCAAACGACCTGAACCTGACGGACTTTAGGGCATCGGCGGTGGCGCGTGCAGACTCCTCGGTTATCTCGCCCAAGAATCGCAGGGTAAAGTGAAGGTTGTGCGGCTCCACGGCCCTGCCCGCCCCGCCCGCGCCACGCTGGAACGCGCCTATTCGCTCCCTTGCGGTATGGTCTGTTACCTCCGCTGCCACGAATGCCCTCATGCGCGACACCGGGGCGGCGAGTCGTATTATAGCTATGTGCCATATTCTATGGGTTCCCGACCTCTCCGTGCCATGCGGGACGTCGCGTCGGGCGGCATCATCTGGTTTGGCCTTCAGACATCCACAGTATGATGTCATCTATACGGCGCGACTCCACCTCCACCTCTATTGGTCCCAGCGGCGACTCCTCGGGCGTGTCGCAGACGGCCGCCACACCCGCATACGCGGCCTGCCTGTTCAGCAGGAATTTGGTCGTGTTGTCGCGCACGTTGCCGGCCATGTTGCGGCGCAGGCCCCCCAGCGTTTGCCTGGATGCCAGCGACTCACGTATGGTATCGAGGGACGCCATGTCGCCGGAGCGCGCCTCGGCGGCCCGTCCCCGGATCTCCACCGTACAGCCGGGCATCACGTTTAGTATGGCCTCCAGCACCTTTTGCGGATCCTCGGAGGGGCTGATGCCGGCCCGCACCCGTACGCGGCAGGGTATCAGGCGCCCCACCCGCGTATTATGCGCAGGGCCGAGTCGACCAGCTCGTCTACGCCTTGGCTGTTGTTCGATATGGACTCGTCGGCCAGCGCTATGGGGTCGCTTATGCCCACCCCCAGCTCCCGCCTGTCCCGCTCCTGCATGGTGCCGGCATCGGCGGGGTCATCCGAGCGCCCCCTCTTCTGTAGGTAGCCGAACCGGGTATCCGATGACGCGTGGATAGCCAATATCTTGAGCCTGCCGCACTCCCGCAGCACCCTGATCTCATTCTCGGATCTGATCCCGTCCACCACCACGGTGTCTCCGGGGGCTGCATCAATCAGCGGCCTCACTAGGTTCGCCACCGCGCCGGGACCGTCCCTCTCCCGCAGCTCCAGCATTATCCTGCCCAGGTTCGGGCCGGTGGGCTCCACGTTCCGCCGCCTCGCCTCGGCGCGCACCGCGTCCCCCATGTTCACCACCGCGTACCCCCGCATCTTGAGGCCGTCGGCGACGGTGGACTTGCCGGCCCCGGGCATTCCCACAAGGCAGACCACCAGCCGGGACAACGTCGGGCATGGCGCGGAGGGAACCTATCAAGCTACCGCGCGGGACCGGTCGCCACTCTTGGGGGCCGGATCCGCCGGGACGGCGCCCAGAGAAGTCCAGCCTTGCACGGCCGCCTCCGCACGCTTTTAAGACTCTGGCGTACTACAGTATGGTGCTGTTCATAGTAAAGGCCTTGGCGGTCGTGGTGGTAGCGGCGGTGGCCTTCGTGGCGCTGACCCCGGTGCTGGAGGTAGTGATGCCCAACTTCACCTCGGCGGTACCCGGCGCCATACAGAGCGATGTGGATCATATCGGATCGAGCATAGAGGACGGGGCCGGGCAGGCCATCGACGCGGTGGCCGGAGGCATCGCGGGCGCCGCTACTACTGTAACGGACAGCGTGGAGGAAACCGTATCGGGCGCCGCATCCACCGTGACCGACAGCGTGGAGGGCACGATCTCGGCCGTCTCCGAGGCCATCCCCTAGGCCCACTGCCAAGTATAGTTCATGTACGAGTCCGGGCTGCTCCGGCCCATCACGACCACCAGCATGTCGGAGAACTCCCGCTCGGCCATCTCCCTGGCATTTCCCTCGTACGTCCGCTCGTCGGGGGTGGTGAGGTTCTCGTATATGCGGACCGGCAGGGTCCCCGTGTCGAAACCCTCGCCCTCCAAGTATGATGATATCTCACGGGGCATGAAGTTCAGGTCGGGCCGCCCCGGCCAGGGGCGGGGCACCAGTATGACGCCCAGCCCCTCCCGGATAGCTTGCACCATGCGGCGCTTCTTGCCCTCTATGTCGCCTGTGACGTGCATCGTGATCACGCGGGCCTTGTCCAGGGGCATGCGGGAGCGGGAGGCGGCCACCTGTGTGGCGCTTATGCCCGGCACGAGCTCCACGTCCCCGAACAACTCGGCCAGCCTGTCCACCACCTCGGACTCAGAGAAGTTGACATCACCCGTGAAGGGCACCGCCAGGTTCCTCTCCCCCATCGTATCCCGTATGCGCCGGTAGGTGGCCTCTTGGTCGGCCATGGTGATATGGTATGTCTCCTTGCCGTTCAGGAGGTGCCGTATGGTGTTCATGGTATAGCGGTAGCCGGCCACTATGCCGCAGGACCGTATCGCGTCCTCGGCGGCGCCGGTTACGTACCGGGGGGACCCGGGCCCCACGCCCACCGCGTACACGCGGCCCATCTACCGGCCCCGCCTCTCTTGTACGAACTCGACGAAGGGCCTCCAGTCCACCTTCATGAACTTGAGGGCGTCCTTGGCAGGATACTTTACCCAGTCCTGCGCTATGGAGTACTGGTGCTTCTGGGCCTTGCCGTCCCCGGCGTACTTCATGTACAGCACGCTGCCCCACTCCTTCTCCTCGTGGTATATCTCCAGTATGTCGCCAAACGCCAGCGACATGTTCTTGGGGTTCTCCAAGTCCTCCCGGAGGTTGGACTCGTCGTACCCGTCGTGGGTTATCATCGTGTACCGGGACTTTATGAAGCCTATGGCCTGCCGCTGCCGTATGGCCTGCCACCACGCCGGCTTTGCCTTGGTCTTCTGTATGAACGCTAGGCGCCGGTCGGTGAGCACCAGCATGCCCTCCCGGCCTCCTATGCTGAAGAAGCCCGTCGGCTCCCGCCACACCGAGACCAGGTGGGCCCGGATCCTCTCGTCAAAGTCCATGGTACAGCGGCCGTATGCGCCCGATAAAAAGCGATTGGCACAGAATCGGGGAATTATATACTTGAATCCGTGAAGCGGGGCGCTCCAACCACACCGACATCGTTTTCCATGCGTGTCTTGGCCCGCAACCGCGCGCAGGCGGCACGCATGCGCCATACCGTACCATACGCAGAGTCTAATCGGTTTTTATAGAACCAATCTCGTACCATACACCGGCATGTACCGCTCCGACGGCCTCCGCATTCACATGAAGCGTTCCCCAACGCGCCACGTATCCAGTGTACGGGAGTCGCAGCGGCAGGTGTACAACTGGGCCATAGAACGGCTACTGGCTGACCCGACGCTCACCCAGTATGACCTGCAAAACGAGTTCACTGAACTGCGCCGTTCCACGCCGTGGCTGCAGGCAACAGAGCGCGTATACCAGGATGCCGCAATCGTCGACGCGCGCACCGCCGCCGACATCTCCAACCTGTACGGGAAGGGCAATCTCAAGTTCCGCTCCCGCAAGAAGAACTATTCCATGGCGGTCGTGTGCAACAGGCAGCCGCGGTTCATGGACAACTCACACGCGTCGCTCCCCGGCATCGGCGTCATACGATTGGACAAGGAGCAGCCGTACCAGTATCCGCACAACTGGCTTCACGGCTCCCGGGCGTTCCACTTGGTGGATGTCACGCCCCGGTCGTGGAAGAATGTGAAGCCGGGCGACCGCATATACAGGCTGCGCGTGGTGTACGATTTGCCGGAGCCGGAGCGGGCCAGCACCGGCGTCGCCGCAGGCATCGACCGCGGCATAACCAACCCCACCGTCGTGTGCAAGTCCGACGGAAAAAAATCCATATACGCGTGCTTTGACACCGCCGTCGCGTTCCGCTCAAACCAGTCGTGGAACGACGAGGCGCGGCGCACCATATCGCGGCGCAACAAACACTCCCGCACAACAAAGAAGATCAAGCGGCAGCGCGACTCGTACAACTGGCACAACGCCAACGCCCGCGACTATGCAGAATGGCTGCTGGCCAAGGAGATATGCTACGGCGTCGACGTGATATGCATTGAGGGTCTGGATCTCGACGCGATAACGCGCGCCGGCGGCGCCAGCAAGCGCGGCCTGAACCGTGGGCTCAGATATGTCCGGCACGGCATGATACTCAAGAAGGTGCGGATCGTGGCGGAGCGGATGGGTATCCGTATAATAGAGGTGGACCCGCGCGGCACCAGCCAGGAGTGCTGCGCGTGCTCGTACAGGCACAAGGAGAACAGGAAGGGCGAGAGGTTCCTGTGTTTGGCGTGCGGGCGCCTGGACAACGCCGACAGGAACGCGTCGGCGAATGTGACTCAACGGGGGACCGGAATGAAGGTTCCCGCGGGGGAAGGAATTGCCCTCGAAAGGCGTGAATTGGGAAGGGCCCGGAAGCCGCCACGACTGGCGCAGACAGCTCCGGACGCCATGAGGCGGCGCGAGAACCAAGCGTGCAACCGTCCCGCAACATCAAGCGCCGCGAAGCACCTGGGAAGGTACGCGTACGTCACGTGTGCGGACTCAGGTATATAATTCCCCAGAATCGTCCATCTTTAAATTGGCCCGGTGCGGCGATGCCGCATGGCAAGACGCGTGGCAGTCAAGCTCTCCGGGCGCGTATTCGGCACGGACGCGGCCGCATGTTTGGCCGAGTGGGCCGAGACGCTGGCGGGGCTTGAGGGGATACAACCCATGGTGGTGGCCGGCGGGGGCAGCATCGCCCGGCACTATATAGGCGCAGCCAGATCCTTGGGGGCCGACGAGGCCACCTTGGACCAGATGGGCATACAGGTATCTAGGCTTAACGCCCGCCTGCTGGTGTCGGCGCTGGGGGAGAGGGCGTACCCCGAGGTGCCCGCCACCCTCTCGGAGGTCAGCGGGGCTGCCGAGAGCGGACTGGTGGTGGTGGCCGGCGGCCTGTATCCGGGCCAGAGCACCAACGGGACCGCCGCCCTCATCGCCGAGAGGGTCGGCGCCGAGATGTTCCTCAACGCCACCGATGTGGACGGCGTGTACGCCTCGGATCCCCGCGTCGACGCGGACGCGAAGATGTTCGACTCGATACGGGTCGGGGACCTGAGGGAGATGCTGGTGCGGGAGGAGACTGTCGCCGGCGGGTACGACCTGATGGACTTGGTGGCCCTGAAGGTGATAGAGCGCTCGTCCATACCCACCAGGATAATGCGCGCCACGCCCGCCAACCTGCGGGACGCCATCGGAGGGGCCCCCGTGGGCACCGAGATCATATTCTAGCGTATGACCGGATGGGTCTGGGTCCATATGGTTATGGTGTCGCCCGGATAGGGTTCGGCGCCGCCCGCTATCAGCTTGCCGTATATGGCTGACGCCTCGCCCCTCTCCACCGCCTTGGACTGCGCCTTGGTGTACCCGTCCGCGTCGGCCAGTATGACCACGTGGCCCTCGGGCGTGCGTATGGTGGCGGCGTACTCCTCCTCGCCCACCGGCACGAACCTGCCGGAGACCTTCTTGGTGGTCAGCGTCAGCATGGCAAAGCCGGCCGCGTCAAACAGTCTCATCTGTGACTTGGAGGCGCGTCTCTTGCCCTCCTGGACGGCCTGAAAGTACTGCATGGCCGGTATCCGGCGATCTGACATATAATCCCAAGCGAGCCGGTCCAGCGCACATGATAGGCGAGCGGTTTCTCAGCCTACTTGTCCGGCGCCATACACGTGTGTGGCCACCTGTGTTGGGTGTAAACGCACGCCCACCCAACACTTATCATGCGCCCCATCACACCACATTCTGGTGAACCCCAAGATATTCGTGGGAGCAGCGATCGCCGCCATCGCGGCCGGCATAATACTGGTGATGACATCTGGCCCCTCACTACTAGAGGGTGGGACCGCGCCCGGCCAGGCGCCGCAGGTGCCGGTGGTCCACCCGATGGAGGTGCAGGTTGACGGGATCCGCACCGTAAGCATGGGCCCGGAGGGTGCCGTACTGGAGCTGGCCGTCACCGTGACCAACCCCAACCCTAGGTCGGCTATCCTCTCGCTGGTCAAGTACCAAGTATTCTCCGGAGAGGAGAGGGTGGCCGCCGGCCAGATCGGAAGCCGGGCGGAGGGGATGGTAGATGCCTCCAACTACTACACCATACTGAGCGGCGGCTCGGTCACCCTGAAGGATGACATACGGCTGACCAACGCCGGGGGAGCCCCCCAGTTCTGGGAGGCCTTGGAGTCGGGCTCCATAACCTGGAGGGTATCCGGCGAGGCATTCTTCAACCTGAGCTCGATGACCTCCGGGCAGGAGAACGAGGTGCCCTTTGAGCAGATACTGGAATGAATGTTATGGAATTTCAATTGTTACATACTATATTTTAATTTCAAAGATACTGACAAAGTTTTAAAAGCAAAATGCCAGCACCAGACTCCATGGCAGAAGCAGGAATGGCAGCCTACGGTGCCGCTATCGGAGTTGCAGTTGCACTGGCCGTGGTGTGCTTTGCTCTCAGGGGCAAGGGACACCCAGAGCCTCTGGACTGAGCAGCCACATCCTTTTTCATTTTAATCGGGACCCTTGTCCAGCCCCAACATGCTGGCGAGGGTCACCTGCTTGCTCTCTTTTTTCTTGGTGTAGCACCGCTGGTAGTACTGGCACTCCTCACAGTCGGCCGACGGCTCCAGGATGGGT
>JAEFDA010000065.1 GCA_016126025.1 Nitrososphaerota archaeon
CCCTGAATGAATGAGTTGTCGTCTATCTGCCCCTCGGCCCACCACAGGGCGTTGTTCTTGATCCAGTCCGGGATGGCCGGTTTGGCCGCATCCACGATCTCCGGATCCGCGGCCATTCCCGGATGCACCTCCAGCGGCAGCAGCAGAAAGTCCTGCTCGGTGGGGGACGGAACTATGTTCTCGGGCGCCAAGCCGTACACATACAGCAGATAGTTGACGGTACCCGACTCGGCCACCGTAAACTCGATCTCCGACTGGCCCGACGGCGAATACAGGTACAGCCTGCCGTCCTCATCGGCTATGGAACGGATGGGCGGGGTAAGCGGCTCGTCGTTCTGGTCCACATCCACCACCCACAGGTCGTACTGGACCTGGTTGAGAAACGCGGTGTCATCATACTTGGATATGAACTTCACCAGCATTCTCAGGGGGCAGTCCTCTACAGGCGGATCCGGCGAGTAGAACACATGCATCTGGTACAGAAAGAAGCGGGTCGGCCTCTTTACGGACTGTTCCAGTTCCCTTGTGTCCGGACATCCCTGCTCGGCTTGTTCCACGGCGGTGGACACCACGCCGGCAAACGGATTCTCCGTCACGCCGGTCCTGTACACCTGCAGCTCAAACTCGTACTCCTTGGGCGGAATTCCCTCCGAGACATGGGTCCAGGTGAGGGCCTTGAGCGGGAAGGGGAAGCCGTCCGACACCCACACTTGGCTGTTGGCCCCGCCGGTCCTCCAGCCTATCAGCACAACGTCGTCAAAGTGGCCTGCCGGCGTAACCAGCCCTTCGGCAACCAACTCCTTTGGCAATATCTGCTCGCCGCCTATGTTGGCTATCTTGCCCCAAGAGGGCATCGAGAACCGCTTGGGCTCATTAGCGTTGGCGAACGCCGAGAGCCACACCACCGACGACTTGAACGCCCCCCGGTACACGCCCAGATCCGCAGAGCCCCCGGTGGGCTCGGGTGCGATCTTTCCCAGCTCCATCTGTCCCACCACGGTGCGGCTGCCGTCGTACACCACCACGTGTGCCAGCCATTTCGTCTCACTTCCGACCTGAATGTCCCCCTCTATCCACATCTCCAACCGAAACTGGGCGCATTCCTTGTAGTCCACATGACAGACATCATACACGTAGTAGTCGCCGGCCTGCATGCCCTCGCCCACGTACCAATCCCCGGGATGGTCCACCCCGCCCTGCTGAAACTGGGCCATTGCCGGAACGGCGGCGCCCGCCACGGCCACGGCAGCCGCCACGGCCATCCAAGACAGACGGGTCATATTCTCACTACACCGCTGCGCAATATTAAAGGTTAGGCGGGCGGGTCGTTCTTGCGGGAGGAACCGGAGGGCAAGGTCCTGTGCCGTACGCGCCACATCAGCACACATGCCGGTGGCGCTCTCCGGCGAGGCCTCCTCTGCATGCCACTACCCATAGGCAAATATAGCGATGGATGCGGCCCCACTCCACAATGTGCGAATGCTCCAAGGTGCACATGTACGAGGTGGAGTTCAAGCTGGACGGCATGATCGTCGTGCCCACCCACAAGAACTGCGGTTTTGCCCTGAACGAGAAGCAGGCGGACACCTTCCAGAAGGAACTGGTGAAATCGTGGGGACTGGATGAGGAGGAGTAGTACCCCACACTGGTGCTGTGGTGCGTATGACATGGCATGCAAGACCCAATAGGCCTCATCTGCTCGACAGGATATCGCCTGGGGCCATACACGCCGCGCCCATCCGCGGCCCAGCATGTCCAAAAAGGTAAGAAAGAGGCGCGATTAGTGTTCGGTACTCGTACAGATGTCAAGTGAGCATGTACAGGTGGCGTCGCAAAAGCACGCGCTCTGTAGTGCACAGTCGCACTCTACGCCGTTCTCCTTGGATGCCTCGCATCCGCAGGCTGCATCCGACATGCCTTACTATGCAAAAATTCTGCTTTTAAAGATTTTCCATTGTTGTAATCATAATGGATAACCCGGCCAGTCCGCTCGGCGCTCCGGGATCATACCACCCCACACCCGGCAGCATGCGCGGAACCACGCGGTATGTCCGCATATGCGCTGGAATGGGAGGCCAAAGATCATATAATTATTTTGTATAATACAGTATTATAACTGATTATATTATATAAAACATATTTAAAATTAAGACTGGAATCACGATTGGCAAAACTGCCAAGAATCGCCATGCGGTGGAGGCCCGCTTGTGGTAAGATCTGGGCAGCGACGAACCCAGGCCGGGCGAGCCGGGGCGGAGGCAACCGAGACGCGGGCCGCCTACCGCCCTGCCAGTCCCTCCAGAATGCAGTCTGCAGTCGCCCGTACCTCCATGGCATTCCTGTGTACCGACGTGGCGTCCCGCTCCGCGTCCAAGGAGATCCGGGACGCATACCGCATGGTGGCCCTGTCGTCGGCGGATGCACCCGGCGCGAGCATGCCGTCCCTGCCCACGCGGCACAGGTAGTAGTAGCAGTCGGCCAGTCGGCCGTCGTGCTGTAGCGACGCGGCCTTGAACTCTACCACGTCCGGCGGCATCAGGCCGGCCATGTCGGAGAGGGCCGCGGCCGACCCGCACATCCGCGCAAGAAGCGACGGCGTGGCCCGCTCCACGCCCAGCGACCGGGACACCAAGGCCGGTATGCCCGTGCCATCCCTTGCCTGCCGGAGCCCGTCCAGCGCGTGGGACGAAGGTAGACGGCCGTGGGACAGCAACGCAGCGTCGGCCAGGTATAGGGTGGCGCATTTTTGCCAGCACGAGGCAACGTCCACAGGGTCCGACTGCAGGGCGCGCTGGGAACACAGGACCGACTCGGCGGCGGCGTTCCGGATGCAGGACACAAACAGGTCGTCCCGCCGACGCCTTATGCCCTCCAAAAACGATGCCAGACTCATTGTGCCATCCCTCAGAATCTGGAGATTCGTGAACCATACCAGGACCGCAGGGCGCGTCTCGCCCAACGAGGCGTGATGTATGACGGCCGTGCCGTCTCCCCGCCGCACCAGCTCCGGCGGCCCGCCCGAGCCGTCAAAGGCCACCAAGTCGTGCGCGCATGACTCGGAGTTGGTGCCGTCCAGACGGCACCCGGCCAGCGCCACCGGGCTTCCGGCCGGACGCAACCCGTCCAGAACCGGGGTCAGGTCCACACGCGGTATGGACCGGCCGCCTATTTGAGCTTCAGATGGCCCATGTCCCAATGGGGCACCGGCGGCTTTGAGAGGACCCACACCGGGGTCTCCTGGCCAAGCGCCCAATGCGCGACTCCGCAAATGGACCGGCGGCGGTGGCCGGGGACATGCCGTTGCATACCCCCTAAATCTGCGATCGTCTTCCCCGGAGGAGGGGGCGGATTGCAGCTGTTTGGACAAGTCCCGCGGCCAAATGCCTTGCGTTTAAATTGAGACACGTGGGATGGCAGTGGGGCTCCTGTGGTGTAGTCCGGTTAAGCATACTGCCCTCTCAAGGCAGTGATCCCGGGTTCAAATCCCGGCGGGAGCACCATACCACTCTGGCGCGCCTCCGGCATAGTTCGAATGGTTAATTACGGCCAGCCATACAGACGTGGACGCTGCCGGGGTCGCCTAGCCTGGTAGGGCGCGCGCTTGGAGATCATGCGACCACAGAGCGCGTTCCCGCAAGGGAACGGGAGTTCGAATCTCCCTCCCGGCGCCATTTCATGTTCGGCCTGCCGGACACCTACTTCCATATGGAGAACGTCGCCGAGTCCCGTATGGGATCCCGCTCCGGACCATACCCCTCCACGGAGATGCGGTACAGCCCCTCCAGCGCCGCGTCCCCGTCGTCCTTGATTTGGTCCCACGTCACGGTGGCGCGCATGCCCGGTTCCAGTACGTCCGCCCCGGCCCCCACAGCCTCGTACATGAGCATGCCCGAGAGGCCGGTGACGCGGAAGCCCCACGAGCCGTCCGACTCCAGCGGGACGCTCCCGCTGTTCACTATGACGGCGGTCACCAGATCCCCCCTTTGGTAGTCGCGCCGATCCGTGTCCACGGTTATGGAGGGCCCCTCCACGTACACTATGCCCCCGCCAGAGGTGTCCATGAGTAGCAGCCCGGCCAGCAGGCCCGACGCCGCCCCCGCCGCCATGAATATGCCCAGGGTTCTCCGGGCCAATTATTCGCGCTTTCCCTTGGAGCGCCACCGCCGGGGGTACGTGCCCGGGGCCATTATGATCCGCTTGGTCTCGAAGCAGTGGCCCTTGGTGGAGTCCAGTATGTCCGACTCGGACATGGTGCACTTTACCAGCGCCACCGCCTCCCCCTTCTGCGTGTATACGGCCGCCTCGTCCCCCCGGTACATCCCCGGCGAGAGCTGGAGTATGCCGGGCACGGCCAGCTGGGCCCCGTGGCACATGGCATCGACGGCCGAGTCCCGTATTACCACCGACTTGAGCTCCGAGAGGGCATCCTCCACGGGACGGACCAGCTGGGCGAGCTCGGAGGCGTCCCCGGTCTCCCTCCATACCGCGAAGGCGTCGGCGAGCCGGTGCAGCGTCACCAAGCCGTCGTCCTCGCCAAACTGGCTCACCCGGGTGCGGCGCAGCTCCACCATCGTGGCCCCGGGACCCAGAACCTCGCCCATGTCATAGAATAGCTTGCGGATGTAGGTGCCCGACTCGCACACTATGCGCATCAGCGCCAGCCTCTCCTTCTGCTCCAGCAGCTCGATCTCGTGTATGGTGCGGGTGCGGGTGCGGCGCCGGACGCTGGAGCGCTGCGGGGGACGCTGGTATATCTGGCCGGTGAACTCTTCCAGTATGGCCTTGAGGTCCCCGTCGGACGGCATGGAGTGGAACCGGCACACCGCGTGGTACTCCTTGGGCCCGTACAGCAGCACCCCCAGGGCCTTGGTGGCCTCCCCCAGTCCCAGCGGCAACACCCCGGAGACCTGCGGGTCCAGCGTGCCGCTGTGGCCCACCTTGGGCAGCCCCAGTATGCGCTTGGTCCAGGCCACCGCCTCGTGGCTGGTGGGGCCCGGCGGCTTGTCCAGCAGGATTATCCCGTACTGCAGCAGCTGGGCCATCTCCCTCCGGTTGTAGGGGGTGCCGTGGGCCGGATCCGTTATGTCCTGGTCCACCTCCACCAGGTCGTCCAGCTGGGGCAGCGTCATCTCATCTCTTCCAGACGCCCGGCCAGCTCGGCCACGACCTGCTCCACGTCCTTGCCGTCTGTCTGCACCACGATATCAAATACCGAGTCGTCGCGGCCGAACCTGAAGTTGTAGTGGCGCCGGTACAGGTCCACGTTGCGGTCGTAGCGGCTCTGGGCTATGCGGTATGCCTCCTCGGCCCCCACGCCGTCGCGGCCCTGCAGCCGGCGGGCGCTGACGTCCCGGGAGCACTCCAGCCACACCTTCACCGCGTCGTTCTGCAGCCAGGGCAGGGTGTAGCTGGTGACCACGACCCCGCCATCGTTGCACCTCTCCGTCAGGAGGTCGTCGACGCGTATGTCTATCCCAAAGTCCTTCTCCCGGACGTCCAGGAACCTCATCCCCTCGGCGGTGTCCCACCAGTCCTCGCCGGATGGGTCAAACCCCCTCTCGCGGGCCAGCTCCTTTAGCATGCTTCCCCCGTCCAGCCACTCCATGCCGTACCTTTCGGCCAGTATGCGGGCCACGGTGGACTTGCCCACCGCGGGGGGCCCTGATATCACGATGGAGCGGGTCAACTGAGGTCCATGGTGGTCTTGGTTATCTTCATGATTATCCCGCTGAACGCTATGGACGACAAAAAGTACCACGCCCACAGGAAGACGGCGTTCTCGGTAGGGCAGACGTGCTCGGGATCCGCCGCCTGCTCGGCGGTGCAGGTCAGCTGGAACAGGTCTCCGGGTATGACGTTGAGGGGCACCGGCGACACGGCCACCGTATACGAGAAGAGGTACGGCAGCACGAAATAGAATATCAGTATCAGGGGCACGAACGTGATCATCATGGGCCGCAGGTTCATCTGCATCATCTCCATGTTGAGCTTGTTCATGTAGGCGGACTTTTTGTTGACCTCGTCTATCCGGGCCTTGTCGTGGGAGCGGTACGCGTCCATCCGCGCCTTGTTGAAGGCCCTGGTCTCCTTCATTATGCGCCTCCACTTTACCATGTCCACCATCTTCTTGCGGATGGCCGAGTTCATCAGGTTCAGCATGATGCCGAATCCGGCAACTACGAACGCCGAGGCTATCACGCCCACTATGATGGGGTCGTCGCTGCCGAACGTCCCCCGTTCCCCGCCCAGAAATCCCAGGAACCCGCCGTCCTCCTGAAGGAATATCGACTGCAGAAACGACAGCGCCGTCATGCCCCGTTCAATCCAGCGGCCCTTATTACGTCATTTGCTGCCTCATCCACGCGCCCGTCCCGGTTCACCACCAGCTTGACCGGCGAGCCGGATATCACCGAGCACGCCGAGACCATCGCCGCCTGCATGCCCAGCTCCTGCTTTATCCCCGCCACCGTTATGCGGTCGCGGTTGCGGGTGGTGTCGTTCATGCGCCGCCGGTATATCTCCTCGGGATTTGCCGAGACGGATATGTAGCTGGTGGGGTTTATGATGCGCAGGACCCGCTCCGGCAGGCCCGGGTAGTACCCGAATTTGGTGTTCACGAAGGCGTGCGTGTCCACTATCACCACGTCGTCGTCGCTGGCGGCGATGCTCTCGGCGGCGTTGGTCTGAAGCCGGACCTGCTCCTCGGTCGGAAGGCTCCGCAGCGCGTCCCGGTCGCTGATGCCCTGCCGCCGGGCCTCCTCCAGCATCATAGTGCCGAAGCTCACCACGGCCACCTGCTTGCCGCTGGCCCTGAGCGACCTTACCACCGTCTCCAGCAGCGTGGTCTTGCCCACGCCGGATATGCCCACCATCACGATGCGCCTACTTGCGGCCAAGCAGAGCACCCAACCGCGGCATGACCACCTCCACCTGCTCGCGAACGAGCTGAGTATAGTAGTTTATCAGGATGTCCACCATGAGCAGTATCCCGATGCCCGTTCCAAAGACCCCCAGCACGTCGGAGACGCCGGCCAACAGCCCCAGGATCATGGACCCTATTATGGTGACGGAGGGGATGTACTTGTTGAGGAGCGACTCGATGGGCTTGTTGGAGCGCCGGAACCCGGGCACCTGGACGTCGGCGTCCAGCAGGTTCTGCGCGGCGCTCTTCGGGGAGAGCCCGCCCAGCTCTACCCACAGGCGCCCGAACACCACCACTATTCCAATCATGAACAGCACGTAGCCCACGGCCCGGCCGGGGTCGGCGGCGGCAAACTCCAGCCCCCGGGGCGGCGTGACGTAGTATATGAGGCCGCCTATGGGCTGCGCGGGGTTGGTCACGTCGAACTGCGCCAAAATATTCCAGAACGCGTCGGTGTTCCGCGGGTTCACGTTGGCCCACACGAGCTGTCCCATGAAGACGGCGTTGGCCGTCAGGGCGGAGGCCAGTATTACGGGGATGTTGGAGACGTACATCATCTTGATGGGGTACACCGCCGAGAAGCCCCGGTAGCGGGTGGAGACTATGGGTATCTCTATCTTCATGCCCTGCGTGAAGACCAGTATGAGCAGCACACCCGCCGTCAGGCACAGCCCGAAGATGCTGGGCAGCTGGGCCGATCGGAAGAATACGTTGGCAAGGTCGCCGGCCATTATGGACTGCCCTATATACGGAAGGATGCCTATGGTTCCGCCGTCGCCGGCCGGCAGTGGGCTGAAGAGGCTCCACAGTATCTGCTGGGTGACGCCGGCCATGATAAAGAGGCTGATTCCGCTCCCCAGTCCCCATCCCTTTTGGATCATCTCGTCCAGGAACATGATGAGAACGGAGGCGGCCATCAGCTGCCCTATCATGACGTACAGGTGGGAGGGGTCCATTATGTTGGGGCCGTACACGGCTATGGCATACACTATGGACTCGGCCACTATCACCACGTAGGTGACGATCTTTGTCGCGGTCTGGAAGGTGCCCCTCTCCTCGGGCTTCTTAAAGTCGAACTTGAGTATCTCCGAGCCCCGGAGCAGCTGCATGAGCAGCCCCGCCGTCACTATGGGGCCGATGCCCAGCTCCACCAGCGTCCCCTGCTGGGAGGCGAAGATTATTCGGGCGAACGCCAGCGGGTCCAGCCCCTCTAGGGGCGCCGCCCCGAAGAGCGGCGTCTGCCCCATCACCATGTATAGCAGCAGGGCCACGCCGCACCACAGGAGGCGCTTCTGCAGGGTGAGCTTCTTCTTGGGCTTGGGGACTTGGGGTATGTACGGTTCGGCCTTTAAGACCATCTTGCGTACAAGCTCTGTGGCGGTTCCCTCAGCCATACTCTGTGAGCACCTCTCCGCCGGCGGCGGCCACCTTGGCTGCCGCCGACTTTGTGGAATTGGGGACCACCACCGTGTATGCGGCGCCGACGCTGCCGCCGCCCAGTAGCTTCTCGTACCCGGCGCCGCCCAGATCCACCACGAGCTTGTCGCCGTCCCGGCGCCCATAACGGGCATAAAGATCGTCCAAGTCCCGGACGCCGGCCCACCGTTTGGTGACGTTGGGGTATGGAGGGCGGGTAGAGGAGTGCCCGAAGTGGTCTGGATCTTCCTTGAGCATGGATGAGTAGTGATGCTTGAGCTGCCCGGATACTCCCAGGCCCCCCTTGTGGCCGCTGGCCCGGTGCTGCGCCACCTGGCCCCAGCCGTGGTTCCGGGAGCCCCTGTACCTGCGGGTCTTGCGGAGCCGGGTCGCCATGCTATATCATCCTCCGCACCAGCTCGGGCAGGTCCGCGTTCCTGCCCAGTATGCCCTTCTGGCCGGCGAGTCTCTTGGTGCTCCGCTTGAACCCCAGGCGCGGCGGGGCCAGGGCGAACCAGGGCTTTAGCGGCCCGAGTTTGGAGAGGGCCACCTTTCCCTCGGAGAGCGACTCGGCCAGGGCTCCGGCTCCCTCGTACCCCATCGCCCGGATGTCCTCGTCGGTGACGGGGCGGTATCCGGTCTTGCGGGCCTTCTTCTCCAGCAGCTCCCGCACTATGCCGGCATCGGCCTCACTCCAGGCCACGAACGTCTGTATCCTCTTCAGCATGCCCGACGTGCTGGGCGTGGCGGGCACCACGGTGGCCCGGTGCTTCTTCTCCAGTTTCAGCAGGGACATCGTGGTGCGGGCCCAGTAGGGCACGTCCGCCTGCCCCTTTATACGCAGAACCAGATACGCCTTGGCCATCCCGCATCACCCCTGGCTGAACGTCTGCCTCAGACAGTTCAGTATGGCCTTGGAGGTGGAGTTCATGGTGGCCGTGGAACCGGTTGCCTTGGTCCAGGCATCCCGCATTCCAGCCAGCTCCAGCAGCCGCTTTATCTTGCCTCCGGCCACCAGGCCCAGGCCCCGGGGGGCCGGCAGTATCTCTATGGTGACGCTGCCGCCCTTGCCGCGGACCTTGAAGGGGACGGAGTGTTTCTGGTCGCACCGGCACTCCCAGCTGCCGCAGCCCAGCTTCACGGGGCTCACGTTGAGGTACGCCTGGTTGGTGGCCTTCTCGATTGCTATGCGCATCTGCTTGGACTTGCCCTGCCCTATCCCCAGGTAGCCGTTCTTGTTTCCCGCCGCCACTATGGCCTTGAACCGGGTGGACTGGCCGTTGGAGGTCATCTTCTGTATTATACCCACGTCCACCACCTCGGTGTCCAGGTCCGGTAGCAGCTTCTTGATTATGCCGGCCTCCTGCACCCGGAGCCCCTGCTCTATTATGGCCTCCAGTGACGTAATGTCCCCGGAGTTCACCCGCCTGCCCAGGGACGTCTTGGGAACCCATATCTCCTCGGCATCCCGGCGGTTGCCGGGGCGGTTGCCGGGCCGACCACCGGGCCGACCGCCAGGCCGGCTCATTGCCCGGCGACCTCCCGGTCAACGAACGACTTGAACGACTGCACGTCGTTCTTTACGGCGAGGTGTTCCCCGTTTATTCTTTCGTCGGGAGGAAACGTCTCCGGATCCGCCGGAACCTCCAGGCCCGCGTCCGCCATCCCCTTGACGGCGGCCGCGGTGCGCTGCGTGTACCGCCGGGTCCCGGTGTACAGGATGGCATCCCGGGTCCCGCTCAGAAGCGCCCTCTTGCCCGCCATGTATCCGGTCAGGTAGGCCGCCGGAATGCTCTTGCGGGAGCCCTTCCAGCCGTTCTTGAGGAGTGCTCTGGAGTGGGCCGACGCCACCACCCGGTCGCCGGCCATATATGGGCGCAGTACCTGCACCTGGGTATTCTCGTTGGATATCACCACCGTGGCAAAGTTCCTCTTTCCCATGAGCATGGTACGGCGCTTCCCGTAGTTGGTCTTCTCTTCCCGCAGGCGCCGCAGAATCCGCGAATAGGCCATGTAATGGGCACGCCCTGTTCTTGTCTTATATACGTTCGTTGATCTTCGAGGTTTTAGCGCGGGGAGGTCGACACGGGCAGACTGGACCACATCCCGACGAATGGATCTGTACAGGCGGTGCATGGACCGGGCGCACGCAGCCAGAAATGCTATCGGCCGGACCACCCGCCCGCCACATCAGGCAGGTCAGGCTCGGTGATGTCCAGTATCATGACCGCATCCCCATACGGCACGTATACGGTTCGGGCCACCAGAACGTACGTCCTGTCCAGCAGGGTGAACACCTCCAGATCATGGGGGCCCTCGGCATGCGGCACCACCAAATGCTCTGCCAGGCTGTCCACCGGCCGCAGCATCCACGGTGTGCCAAGGTCCAGTATCTGAAGGCGGCCGTCGGCCCCCGCCACAATCCCGTACGTGCCGTTCCGCATGTGGACCGACTCTATGCGCACCGGCTTGGTCAGGGCGTCAAAGCCGCTCTTTCCGTCTATCACCTGCGAGGTTATGCCGCCCCAGGTGTCCGGCCGAGTTATGTCCAGTATCTTGACCTCGTAGTCGAAGCGGTCTATTACAGCCAGGTAGGTGCGGCCGGAGACCTCAAAGACCGTCGCGTCCGGCAGGTCGTCCAGTTCTGCGTCCTGTATGGTCCAAGGCTCCAATATGCCGGGAGCGGCTGGGTCCTCAAGGCTTATCAAGAGTATGCCGGCCGCCTCGGCATCCGACCCCACCACCACGCGATCAAAGACGGCTGCCGTCTCTATATGGCCAAATCCCCAGAATGCTTCCAAGCCCGTGGCCTGGCCGGCCACCGCGGACAGCACCGTATGGGACACGGCGCCGTGCAGATATACCGTATTGTGGTCGCGGAATGACATGCTGGCATACGTGACGTTCGATATGCGGAACGTCTCGACGTCGGATATGCCCGGCGGCACTGCCAGCGATGACACCCGTACGGGATTGGCCGGGTCGCCCATGTCAAACACGTTCACCATACCGTCGTAGGCCGCCAGCAGGTGGGGCCGGCCATGTATCGTACCAGCGTGCAGTATGGATGCCCCGCCCGCATCAGGTATCGCATGCACCATACCAGGCGACGCCGGCTCGGTGATATCCATTACCAGTACCGAGTCCCTTTCGGCAACCAGGCCGTACACCCGCTCACCGTCCCAGTACGTCTCGACCGCTCCTAGCTCCTCCACTGTAAGGTCCGGCCCCTCCCGGAGCGTATGCAATGGAATGGGGGCTGCGGGGTCGGTGATGTCCAGTATCTGTATGGTGTCGTCCCGGGCGCTAGACACCAGGACGTACGCGGAGCCGAACGTCCCGAACACCGACACATCCGCTGGCCAGAGGGGGCCGTCCCGTACCACGGTGGAGGCCAGGGTGCCGGCGGTTGTAGGGGCCAAGGGGTCGTTCATGTCCAGCACCTGCAGCGAGTCGTCGCCGAAGCTGGCCACCGCCCCGTAGACGCCGCTTGGCGTGCCATATATGGCGAGGCCGTATGGGTCCTCCAGGCGTGCGCCGTCGCCGTCGCGCAGGACCGACAGGGGTTTGGCGTCCCACGGCTTTGTGATGTCGGTCAGGTGTATGGCATCGGTGCCGGTGGCAAGGAGGTACGTCCGGCCGGCCGCCTCAAAGACCTCCATGTCGGCCGGATGGTTCATCGTGTCCCGCTCCGCCGGGCCGCGCCACACGCAGTCTAATGGACCGGCCTGGCCGCCAGGCACGGACTGTATTCGGATAGCCGTGTTGGGGTGCGTCCGGACGAACAGCTCCGCGTCATGCGCTACTATGTCGGTGTCGGCGGCGCGTCCCAGCGGGCCGGGATCCCCGTACTCGTGCCATATGCAGTCGACGGCCAGCGGCTCCCTGGGGTCTGTCATGTCGATAACCTGTATGGTGTTGGGGCCTCCCCCCGCCACGAAGGCGTAGGTCCTTCCGAGCGTCCCGGACACCTCGATCTCCTCGGGGCCGGCCAGACCGGTAAACCCGTTCTGGCCGTGGTCTATTCTGGCCGCCCACTTGGGCGCGTCGGGGTTTGTGACATCCAGCACCAGTACGGCATCGTCTCCGAACGCCGCCACCATGGCATATGTCCCCCCCATGGCATGGAATACCGCGACATCCCGGGGGTCGTCCAGGGCATATAGCCCGCTGGCCGATACCATGGATGTCACCTCCGGTGACGAGGGATCTGCCATGTCCACGATATGTAGGGTGCCGTTGCCCGCCGATGCGACCAGCAGGTGCGGACCTCCTGAAGACGACAGCGTCTCGACGGCCGTTGGACTCCCCATGCCGCCGAAGCCCGGTGTTGCGCCGGATACGCGCGACACCAGAACGGGGGAGTGCGGGTCGGTGACGTCGATTACCCACATGGTGCCGTTCACATAGTCTGCCGCTACGGCATACGTGGAGTGCGGGTTGTTCATGATCTCGATATCCACCACGCCCTCCAGCCCCTCAAAGCCAGACATCTGGCCGGTCACGACGGACACGGGAACGGGAGAGTGCGGGTCGGTGACGTCCACCACCTGTATGGCGCCGGCAGCCCCCACCAGGGCGTATGTGTAGCCGGATGCCGAAAAGACCGCCACCTCGAAGGCGCCGTCCAGGTGTACGTCCCCATACGTGACATCGGACTGCGACCAGGCGGCCGGTACGCACATGGCCGTCACTATGGCCGCCAGCGCCAGCACGACTCCCCGCATGGTAGGGCGCTTCTGGGACGATATATAGTGGTACAGCGGCCTACGACAGACCACGGATAAACGAGCGGCCATCCATGGATCACTACGGACTCCCAAGCATCCTGACCAACAGCGCCTTTTGTGAATGAAGGCGGTTCTCCGCCTCGTCCCACACGGCGGACTGCTTGCCGTCTATAACCGATGTCGTAACCTCGCGGTCCCGGGTGGCGGGCAGGCAATGCATGAATATTGCATCGGGTTTTGCCAGCGACATCAGGTGGTCGTTCACCTGGTACTTTGGATAGAGCGTGTCCTCATGGGAGTCGTCATGGTGTATAGACTTGAACGTATCGGTGACCACGACATCGGCGTCGCGTACGGCCTCGTGCGGATCCTCGGTGAGGTGTATCCGCGTTAGCCGCGAGGCCTTGCGCACCACCCGCTCCAGAGGGCGGAGGGCAGACGGCGTAGCAATGCTCATTGTGGCGCCGGACAGGGCGGCCCCATATATCATGGAGTTGCAGACGTTGTTGCCGTCGCCCACCCACGCTATGTCAATCTCCCCGAGGCGACCCTTCCTCTCCAGTATGGTGGCAAAGTCCGCCAGAGTCTGGCATGGGTGAAACGTATTGGAGAGGCCGTTTATCACCGGAACGTCGGCGTGTCGCGCCAGCGCCTCTATCTGATCATGCTCGTACACGCGCGCCATTATGCAGTCTGCATACCGGGATATGGTTCGGGCCGTGTCCTCGATGGACTCGCCGCGGGACAGTTGTAGGTCGCCGGAGGACAGGTTGATGGCGCTTCCGCCAAGTTGATACATTCCAACCTCAAAGCTGATTCTGGTACGGGTGGAGGGTTTTTGGAATATCATAGCCAGCGTCCGGCCCGCAAGGTGTCTATGAGGCACGTTGTCTCTAAGATTCTTCTTTAATTTGAGAGAGAGTTGGATCAGATCATCAAACTCCTCGGAATCCAGCTCTTCCAGCGTCAGAAAGTGCTTGGACAGGGTCATCTTCTAAACATCCCAAACAGGCCACGTTTCTTCTTAGGTTTAGGTTTTGGTTCCGGTTCCGGCTCTGGTTCGGGCTCGGGTTCCGGCTCTGGCTGGGTAGGCTCCTGTTCCGGCGGGATGGCCCGCTCCGGCCTGCCCGCCCTG
>JAEFDA010000151.1 GCA_016126025.1 Nitrososphaerota archaeon
GCCGACCGCATCGGTGGCAACCATGACGTCGGCACCTCCCCTGAAGGCGGCCTCCGTCCGCACGCGGTCCCCGTACTCCATCTTATCGTGCAGCGTGCACACACCGTACCCCCACGACCTTATGCGGTCCTCCAAGTAGTGGAGCGTATCGGCCGACTCGGTGACCACCAGCGCTTGGGCGCCTCCGAGTCCCCGCAGGGCCTGGCGAAGGGCCTGGACCTTCCGCTCCGAGTCTGAGTCCAGGACGCGCCGCGCCATCGTGATGAGGCGGTCCAGCGACTTGATCTCGGCCTCGGTGTCCTCCCGCTCCCCGGCCGGTACAAGCTTGGTCTGTCCGGTTCCGATATAGTCGCGCAGCGCGTCCTCAAGGCTGCGCATGCGCTCCTCCAAAGCCCGCAGGGCGGCGTACACCCCCGAGGACATGCACCTGGATATGTGTAGTGTGGCGTCCGGGCCGGCCCGGCCGGACCGCTTCCTGATGTAGTCGCTCACGGCCCCGTATAGCAGTGCCTCTATCTCCGAGGAGGCTACCGGTACCGTCTCCACTCTGCGGCTCCCGAAGAGCGGGGATCCGCTGGGATCGGTCAGGGTCTCGGCTGTCCGGCGTAGGAGCATGGGGTTGTCGGCGGCGGCGGTGGACTCCTGCGTCATCTGCGGGTCCGCCAAAAACCCGGGCTCCAGCATGTCCAGTAGCAGGCGGAGATCTGGAGAGCCCTCCGGCGGCGGGGTTGGTGTCAGGAGCAGCAGGTGCTCGCTCATACCATGGAGCGATGCGGTCAGCGAGTGCCGGCCGTCCCCCGGCGGCGGCCGGAGCGGCAGGTCGTGTGCCTCGTCCACTATTATGATGTCCGGGGGGGAAGACTCCAGATATGGCATGACGTCCTCCCGCTCTATGAACTCGGCCGACGCTATGGTGACGCCCGGGCCGTTCCATGCCCGCCGGATATGATGCTGGGGGTCGCGGTCCGCTATGCGGGAAGACTCGCCGAGCCGCTCCCCGAGCTCCCGGCGCCAGTGCTCGTGCAGATGTGGTGGAGCCACAACCAACGCCCCGCTGACGGCTCGACGCGCCTTCAACTCTTTTATGATCAGGCCTCCCATCACCGTCTTTCCGGCCCCCGCCTCGTGCGCCAGCATGAACCGGACGCGCGGCCACCTCAACGCATAGTTGTACACGGCCTCAACCTGGTGCGGCAGCAGGTCCACGGCCGATGTATGCAGCGCGGAGAGCGGATCGTCCGCGGACGCGAACCCGTAACGCATAGCCTCTGCGGCCAGAAACGCCCTCTGTGGGTTACCGGCCATATCATTTGGTTCGTAGGCCACCTCCAGCTGCTTCACGTCGGCCTGCGTGAGGATGCAGTCTATCGCAGTACCGGACTCGGTGGCACGCCCCATGATGCGGACGTATGGGCCCGCCCTCTCCACACTGTGTATGCATATGGGCCCGGACCACATGGGGCCGCGGACGGCGGCCCCCGGACGCATATCGCCGGGGTTCACGGCATACTGAGCCCTGCAATTAGGTATTATCTCTGTCGGTCATCCTCAATGTATCAAGTAGATGAGAGCGCATCATGCGGACCCCGCAGCAGGCCAAGTCCAGATGCGGACATGCTCAAACTGGAGCATAGGCATATTATGCCCAGCCACGCCCACTGCACCATGCCGGGCATAGGACTGATGAAGCGCCGCTTGGAGAAGGAGGCCGACGCGGTGGCTCTGGCCGTCTCGGCGGCGGCAAAGAAATATGGCATAGAGCCTTCGGCGGCCCAGACCTTGGAGACCAAGTACCATGCCGAGGCTGGGGACTGGTACGTGGCACTGGGATGGGACGACATGCGCATCGTAGTACAGATGGACTCGGTTCTGGCCCGCGTCACTGAGATCAAAGAGATCAAAGATTAGATGCGCCGGACGGTTGCCATATCATACGGAATTGGTATGATCCATATTAACCGCTAAAATTCCTGGCGGTGCGTCACATGCTAACGATACTAGTCGGACGAGTAGTACCCCGATCCGAAGACCAGCCCGTCGTGCATGATCAGCCAAGTACGCTTGTTCTCCGCATCGCCGGTCACCGGGTTTGTGATCTGGTAGCTCACCCATGTGCCGGTCCCCCTCCTTATCTCGTTCAGGATATCGTCCACCTGCAGGGTCGATGAAATGACATCCCAGTCGGAGGCCGCGCCTATCAGGTCCGGATTCACGTTCTGCGCCTGGACTATACCGGTCGCCGGGTCCACCACGAAGACGTATGTCGAGACCGGCTCCTCTGGGATGGTGTTGAGATCCGCAAAGGCCGCGGCCCTGCCCTTGTTGTTGTATTCGAGGATCTGGCCATATGTGGCTGCCTGGACCCGGGAGTCGAGTATGTAGTAGCCCGACCCGAAGACCAGCCCGTCCCGCAGCGCCAGATAGCTGCGCTTGAGCTGTTCTGTGTCGGTGGAGGGGTTGTGGAAGTCGTACGTCACCCATACGCTTCCGTTGGCCTCCAGATCCGCCAAGACACTCTCGACGGACCTGCCGGAGGTGTCCAGTATCGTCTCGGCCTTTCCGACACGGTCCGGCACCACGCCGTCGGCCAGCCTGGTCCAGGATGCGGC
>JAEFDA010000001.1 GCA_016126025.1 Nitrososphaerota archaeon
AAAATGGAAAACGAGATAGTAAGAAAGACAACTAGTCTTACACTTATTGCGATCATGGTGGCCGGAGGGCTGACGTTTGCCATACCTGGGACTGCGCCTGCGCACGCCCAGGCTACAGCCATGTCAGTTTCTGCGGTCAGTGACATGTTCGACAATACCTTTGTAGGGGCGCAGGTTGTAGAGGTGTCTGTCAACCACCCGGACTTTCGGGCAGACAATGCCTTTGAGGAGTCCTTTGAACCGGTCGTGACCGTGGATGACAATCCGTTGATTATGAGGCAAGCTACCAATGGTGTCTGGTATGGATACTTTGTGGATGCAAACATGGCAGCGGCTGCCCATGAGAGCGGTGCAATGAACTTTGGCAGTGGAACATCTGACGACCCAATTGATAACAACGATGCTGCTGCACTGTACTATGGTGGTGGAAACGTACTGACAAATCCTGATCTTGTCCTTGACAGGATCGTAATACAGGCGTTTGAGTTCACCGAAGCCAGCGATATTGACATTGAGCTGGAGAACGGTGGCGGATCTGAGTCGGTTACCCTTGCCTTCGATACGGTGGAGGATTATGCCAGCCTGATGCTGGACAGGGACATCTATCCGCTGGAATCACACGTTCACATCGAGATAACCGATACGTGGCTAAACATCGACCCCACCGCCGAAGACGAGTGGGTGTTCAATACGGATACCAACGAGGCGTATTATCGTCCCGACGTATATGA
The DNA here is from genome assembly GCA_016126025.1 of Nitrososphaerota archaeon. GTDB lineage: Archaea > Thermoproteota > Nitrososphaeria > Nitrososphaerales > Nitrosopumilaceae > VYCS01. Next base: position 732 of record JAEFDA010000001.1, read on the forward strand.
TGGGTATGCCCAGGAGCTTGTAGACGAACTTGCAGAGCCACTGGTGCCCGTACCCGAAGACGACCTGATGTGCGATGACAACTGTTCATTCACAATCAATGTGGCGCAGCAGGGTGATGTCGTGCTGGTCCAGGAGGACAACGCTGACTCTCATGATGAAATAGCATCCATACTGGGTGGTATGTCACTGACGTTCACCGAGACCAACGACAATACAGGTGTCTTCACTAACACCGACAGCGATGACGCATCCAACCTTATGACCACCGATGATATCGGACTGAGAGGTAAGACCGCAGTAATAGACTACAACGACAATGACACCGATGTTGTCATCGGCTTTGACTTTGCCACCGTTGACATCATGCCGGCCGACGACACGTGGAACTCCGGCGAGGAGATCACCGTGATCATCACCGACCAGGATGCCAACAAGAACGGTATGCTAGACGAGGACCTTCTCATCAACGACTACAATGTAGACATCATCCCGACTCTCATGACCGGCTCGCCCACGGTAATCACCGAGGGTGCTAGGATCAACGGCATGGACGTCAGCGAGATGAAATATGATGCGTTTGCGGCAAGAGCCGTTGTTACCGAAGCGGTTGGTGATACCCTGACCATAACCTTTGAGGATGAAATAGAACTGAACACTGAACCTACGGTGTTTAACTATATCAACTTCGATATCAGCTCCCTTGGAACCGAAGCCACAAGCGTAACCGCCTGCGAAGGTGACAACGCCAGAGGCGTTCTGAGTTCTGACGGCGATGCCATATCAGGCGATGTAGTCTATATGGCAATCGACGAGAGCACCGTAAACGAATGTCGCACCATCACGTTTGAACTAGAAGACTCCGTTGATATGGATGGGGAGTACCCGATAGTAGTTGACTTTATGTCCTTTGGATTCACCGATGATGGTGTCCAGGGCAGTGAGCGTATAGCAGATCAGATAATCAGGATAGAGGCTGAGGAGACTGATGATGGCACGGGCGTCTTTGAGGGAAGCCTGGAGTACATCATGGTTAACCAGCTCAATATCGTAAAACAGGATACCTTTGACGGTGTCGCTCCAAACTCGGATGCTCCGGTCTTCATAGTAATTGAGGATCTGACCGACGAGGACGCACCCAGGGTTTCATACCTTGACGTTGGTAGCGATGGCGTTGCAACACAGGTATCTGATCAACAGGAGGCTCCATCACATTCTGGTGTGGTGACCTTTGACTCCAACAGGTACAAGGTTGCCGATACGGTAACCATAACACTTGATGACGCAGACCTCAACGTCGACTCTGGCATAATTGAAGTTTACACCATCAATGACGACGGATTCGTCGGCGAGGGCGACATCACCATACTTGATGTCACACTTGACGACGAGCCTTGGTCTACGAACGAGGTAGACGAGGACTGCCTGCCTAACCTACAGCGTATCACCGGTGACACCGGTCTGGATGCGACTAGGTTTACGCTGGTAGAGACCAGCAAAGACTCAGGTGTATTCACCGGCAGCTTCCAGATTCCATCCGACTGGTGTAGGCCCGGCGACGAACGTCCCGAGACTACCACCGGACTTGACATTGAGGTCAATTATCAGGACTTTAGGGACGCATCCGGCGAGATGATCGAGGTAGGCGCAAGCGCCGCCGTCGGTGCCAACACCGGCTCTGTCTCTCTTGACAGGACCGTATACCCGGTACCATTTGGTGAGCCTCGCGACTTTATCCACGTCTCTGCCCTTGATGCCGAACTGCGCGATGCAGTCTCTGCTCAAGACAGGGTCGACAACCTTGAAGCCCTACTTGATGCCGTAAACGAGGCAGAGGAGGAGCTTCTTGAGCCCTCCGAGTACGCAGCTACACTATCTACCAGCGCAATGAGGTCACTCTTCAACGAGGTCAATGACCGCGACTGGGATAGCATTAGGGAGAACATAGCTGATGAAATCGATGATGCCGAAGATGCACTAGATGCCATGCGCAGCATTGGAACTATACAGGATGAACTCAATGATGCCGAGAATGACTTGGCAGACGTAAGCGACAACGGACAGAATCCGGACGACCAGTCGTTCTTCCCGATCCATTCCGCTGGATTTGGTGATGCTGACGGTCTGGCTTACATACCTAACGGTGATCTGACCATCCACGTCAGGGTGACAGATGCCGACTATGACGTCTCAGGCTCTGGTCAGGACCAAATAGCTGAGAGTGGCGATGGTCCCGTAACCGTCTCCATCAAGAGAGGTTCTGACACATATGTGCTGGGCACTGCTGGTGGTACCGATTCAACATTCGGCCCCATACAGGAGGTAGCGCCCGACGCAGGAGTGTTTGAGGCAGATATCACGATTAGATGGTATGATGGTCCAGACGACCAGAGGTGTCCTTCTGTAGTTGACAGCGACGGTGACAACGATCCGAGCAACTGTATCCTGCAGGGTGACATAATTCAGGTGGAGTACGAGGATCCGATAGACTCGTCCGGCGACAGGAACACCGTGACCGACTCGGCCACGTTTGATCTGAGAAACGCCGTACTGCAGTCTGACAAGAACTCGTATCTCATAGGTACCGACATGATACTCACCCTCATCGAGCCGGACTTTGACTTGGACAACGACCAAGCCGAGACGTACACGCTAGACCTTATCGAGTGGGACTCTGATGCTGCTACCCTAACCATGGGCAGCAGGGGTGGCTCTGCATCCGCATTCGACCCAGAACCCGACGCGTTCAGGGAGACCGGCGATAGCACTGGTATATTCCAGACTATAGTCGAGATACCCGAAGAGCTTGAGGGCGATAGGTTGGAGAGGAACGAGGTAATCACGCTAGAGTACACCGACTGGGGCCCTGCCGGTGCAGACTATGTGGGCGATGAAGACGAGGATGTCACACTTGAGGTGATGACCTCGGACTTTGGCGCAACCATTGAGCTGGACCAGAAGGTCTACACTTGGACCGACAAGGTCTACATCACTATAGTAGCTCCTGACCACAACTACGACAGCGATCTGGTTGATGAGATAGGCAACACAGACACTGATCCGCTCAAGATATCCACAAGAGGTCACGATCTCGACCAGTACAAGCTGGTGGAGACCGGTACCGATACCGGCATATTCACCGGCGAGGTAATCCTCACGGGATTCGCGCCGCACGACGCTGACGGCGACGGCGAACCAGATGACGCACGCAACATAACTGGAGGCTCCGGACCGACCAACGGTCTGCTGGAGACCACCAACGATGACGGACTCTCTGTCTCATTCGAGTACAGTGAGGATGTCACCATAGTTGCGTCCGCCTTGGTTCGCTGGAACATCGGTGAGGTGCAGTGGCTCGAGTCGAGCTACCCGGCCACCGGATCCGGCATTGTGCGTGTCATCGACCCAGATATGAACCTCAACCCCGAAGCCGTGGACAACTTTGACGTCAACGTCTGGTCTGATTCAGACGCTGGCGGCATTGATCTGACGGTGACGGAGACCAACGAGTCGACCGGTATATTCGAGGGAACCGTAGCCTTCCAGACCGAGACGGAGTCCTCCGGACACCGCCTCAGGGCTGCCGAGGGTGACACGGTAACCGCCGAGTATGAGGACCGCACGCTTCCAGACCCGTACAACACCGTTGACGACCTTGACATCACGGCCACCACTCTGATTGGCACCGTGGTACCGCCTCTGGAGAGGGCTCCGGCCACGAACCTGAGGGCAGTTGACTCCTTCGGCAACAGTCTTGACACTGTGTCGGTGGATCAGCAGGTACAGCTCACGGCTGATCTGATGAACGGCCAGGACAGGAACCAGGCGTTCGCGTATCTGGTACAGGTTCAGGATGCCAACGGCGTCGTGGTAAGCCTCGCATGGATTACAGGTTCACTGACACCGGGTCAGTCGTTCAGTCCGGCCGGATCCTGGACGCCCGATATGGCAGGCACGTACACCGCTACGGCCTTCGTATGGGAGTCTCTGGACAACCCGACCGCACTGTCGCCGCCGGTAACCACTACCATCACAGTAGAGTAAGACTAAACTTACATTTTCTTTTCTTTTTGAAAATCAATATGTAGAGGATGCTGCGCACCACATGCCATGAGGTACGCCATGCCGATGATGTTGCTGCTGGCGATACCCTGCGCGGCGTACGCGGATCTGGACATCGCCTCCACAAGCCGGGTGTACGCCTCCGGCCAGCCGCTTGTCGTCTTCGGCCAAGCCGAGCCCGGGGAGGACATCATCATACGGATGACCGGTCCTGACGGCACCATAACCAAGTTTGACCAGATAACTACAAACCCCGACGGTTCATTCCAGTACACCGTGCTGGTGTGGCCCGAGGCGACCGTGTCATTTCCGTACGGCACCTACACCATAGAGATACTGAGCGCCGAGCAGGGGGGCCTGTCGCGCACCCTGGACGTGCGGTTCGCCCAGACCGCCGAGCTGGTGGAGACGCCCGTCTCCAGAACAATCAACATGCTGATATTCGCACCCGAGACCTCTGCAGTAAACAACACCCTGAGGGTCTTCGTGCAGACCACCAGTGACGGACTGCTGGTGGGCAACGACCCAGGACAGCTGCTGGGAACAACCCACGTGCACCTGCCCGACGGGACGGTCCACGACATCAGCGACTCGTTCAATACGCTGCACCAGGGATTGTTCTACGCGGACTATGTGCCACGCACGGAGGGGACATACGTGTTCCACGCGGTAGCCTTCAGCCAGGGGACCATATCCCACGGATCGGCGGCCACTACTGTACTGAGCCAGGACATCGGGGGGATATCAGACCAGATCATACTGCTCAACGAGGTGCTGGCGGCGACCTCGGCGGAGCTGGACGGCCTGAAGGCGGAGGTGGCCGAGTTCAAGGACACCCTGCAGCAGGCCAGCGGCAACATCAACGCCAGCGTGGGCTCTATGTCCGCCTCGGTGACCAACATAGAGGGCGCCTCCTCGCAGCTGAACTCGCTCTTCTTCCCGGTGATGGCCATAATGGGGGTGCTGGTGGCCACCCAGATAGCCATCCTGGCGCGGAGCCGGCACTGATATTGTGCGGCGGATGTGGGGGACTCCGGGCCGTACGGCGCCGCCCTCCGGGTTCAGACCGACCCTGAGCGTACCGGAATGCGGCGTGCGCCGGGAACGCGCCAAGCGCCCGTCCGCCGCGGGTGCAATACAGCTAACCACACTGTGGGATTTTATTCACACCCCGCCTTTATACGGCACACGGCCATCAGTCCCAAATGAAGACTTACAAGGCCCTCCTGCTTGCCGTAATGGTGGCAGGGGCGGCTACCATTGCAAGCGAGGCGCACGCGCAGTCGAACACCGACCGCTTGATATCCATAAACGAGAACACCGGCAGCATCCTGGATATCGTAACGGCCATATCCAATGCGCTGGGATCCATACAGGGCTCCATCGATACGCTGGCATCAAGCCTGTCCGACGACCTGTCCACGGTGACGGAGAGCTCCGCCCGCGTGGAGTCGGCCATATCCGGCTTTGGGCCCACCCTGAACAGCATAGTGGCTAACGTGCAGCTCAACGCCGCCACGCTCAACGATCTCAGCAACATAATGGCGGGTATGAGTACCGACATCGCCAGCATACAGGCATCCCTGATCGCGGATGGCGATGGCGGGCTGGCCCAGAGCATAGACGTCCTGACCAGCACGGTAAACCGCAACGAGATAACCACCTCCGACAGGCTGGATGCCATAGAGGCGGCCCTAGGCCGCTTGGAGGCCAAGCTGGACAGTACCCCATCCTCTGTGCCCACCGTGGGACTCACCCGGGATTCTGAAACGTACGAGGTGACCACCTACACCTACAAGAGCCAAGGAGAAAAGCGCACCATATCGGGCACGGCCGTCTACGAGCTGGACCTGACCTTCTCGTGCGACGGGCCAGTCAGCATCGACGAGGTCAGCACGGATGTATCAAGTTCGGTTCTCTGGATAATACCCAATCCCCGCCCACAGATAAGCACGCCGGAAAATTACCTGGAGGTGGAGAGGCAGGAACTGTACAACAGCCGCTTTGAGACCTCACCTGGATTCTACCAGGTGTATAACCGCGCCGTAGACTTTGGGCTTGAGCAGCTGTCCGTCGGCCAGGAACTAAACTTTGAGAGCCGGCAGACCGACCGCGGCACAGTGATCGATGACTCGACTCGCACGGCCTACCAACACGGATACACCATCACGGTGGACTATCTGGGAGACCGCTCCACGACGTGCTCGTTTGGCGGTACCGATAGTCCCGGCACCGGCTCGCTGCCAAAGAGCAGCTCGCTGCTGCTGGCACCGTCGGTGGGAGGCCCGTCCACGATCCAAACATTCAGCGTCGACGTCACCTGCGACGACGACCCGGTGGAGATCACCGGTATAACGGCGACGGTGGTGGACGGCTGGTCCCCCAGTCTGGCGATCTTTTCGGAGTTTGAGCTGACGTATCTTGACTCGAACAGGGTGGTGGACATCGGGTTTGCCAATGATGGCACCCTGATGCCGTACGACTACCCAATAGCGTTCCACAGCGAGGACATACGCGTATCCGGCACTATCGCAAGCAGTGACGATGTCACTATCCTGATAGAGTTGGACTACAACACCGTGACCGGCGGCTCGTGTGAAGAGAAATAACATACCAGATTTTTTTACTGTAGAGTGTGGCTGGGGGAGGCTGCGCGCCGCCAGAACCTGCCGTATACAACCGCAAACCAGGAGCGCTCCAGAGCCCGAGCGGGGCTGCAGAACCGCCGGCGACAGCTAGGCGGGCGTCGCAGCGGCGCCCGTGCGCCAGACCGTGCAACCGCCACTGCCGTCGCGCCAGTCGTGCGGTTCCGGTTGCCGATATGACTACCGGATGGCACATTCCCAGACAGGATCTCCAAAACCTAATAACGCGGAGAGGGGGTGCAACCGTACGATTGGCCCGCCGCAAAAAGCGCAAGTACACGCCTGGCACTGGGGGCGCCCCGCCGCCCAAGGCCCCGCCGCCCACCGGGCCGGATGCTCCCACGCCTCCGCCGGATCCCCCGAAACCCGCTGGACGGCCCGGATCCGTCCCTCCGCCCACGGAACCCCCCACCGAGCCGCCGGGAGCCCCGGAACCCATCCCGCCCGAGGCGGAGATCAATGCTGACGACAGGAGCCACAAGCTCAACCGGCTGTACTGGCTGCGCATCATACTGGCGGTGGCTGCGGGCATATCGGCCACGTTCATATTCGAGCCGTTTGAGGGGGAGACGCGCCGCTGGGCGTCCATCGGGTACATGATCGTGCTGTTTGCCGGAACGGTATTCGTGGCCAAGACCATGCGCATACCGCTGTCTAGGTCAGACCGCAAGAAGATCGTCACCCAGGCGCTGCCCAGCTACGTGCTGATGTATCTGTTCGTGTGGGTGATGTCGTACACCATAGTGAACGCGTCGGCCCCTGATGCTGGCATAATGTCGCCGCTGCCATAGGCAGTGGGTCCTTCTGTACCCGCGCCAGACCATACACAAGGTCATACGCGCCGTCCTGCGCCCGTGTCCTATGCAAGAGAGGGGTGGATTCTGAGTCCTGTCCGCTCACGCACGGCCGCAGGAGCCTGCCATATCTACCATGCCGGGTCCGGATACGTCCCAGACACGGGAGCGGCAGGCCGATGGAGAGCCGTCCTGTGGGGCCAAGCACCAATCCACGACAGCGGGTTTCCAGCGGGGGGATCCGGATGGTGGCAGCACCCGGCGCCGGGGCTCCCGTCCAAACTTTTCTGGATCCACCAAGATTTATAACCGAACTTACACTAATGTGGAACGAATGGCAGAGGCGGTAAGTACATCGGGTCTGTCAAGGCGCGACTTCCTCAAGCTGATGGGGGCGGCCGGCACAGGGCTGGCCTTTGCGCCATTCGTTCCTTGGGGCAACTTCATGCCTAACCCCAGCACCGCCTCGCTGGAGAAGGTTCCCGTCGAGCTGCCCGACGGCACACACGCCAACCTCAACACGTTCCCGCTCAACTACGCCGAGGTCATCACGTACCCCAGGACCGGGGACCGCGTGCTGGACGAGGAGGCATTCCGCAAATGGCAGTTCATACGGCTCCCCGAGGAGATGGGCGGCGCCGCAGCCGACGTCACAGCCTTCCGGGCGTACTCGATGGTCTGCCTGCACCTGTGGTGCCTGTGGAAGTACTACCCCGTTGACACCAAGAAGCGGGGGGAGTGCCCCTGCCACGGCTCCATATATGAGGCGACCACCGGCACCGCCACGGCCGGCCCGGCGTCCCTCCAGGCGGCCCCCTCCAACACGCTGCCCAAGCTGGATTTTGAGGCAGACGCCGACGGGTTCCTGTGGATACTGCCCCCCGTATGGGGCGTGACCGCAAACGGAGTTGTGGGGTATGGCCGTTTCGCTTAGCCGGCGGACGGGCGCCGTCGCCTTCTTCGTCTGGATATGGGACGGGCTGGACCGCACCATATTCACCGCCATAAAGTTCTCGTTCCCGGCACGCTTCGTGAGCCCCTTCGGCTTTCTGGGCATGCTCACGTTCATCACATTCGTGATACTGGGCATATCCGGCGCCCTGCTGATGTTCTACTACCAGCCCATACTGGACCGGGCCTGGGACAGCGTCGCCTTCATAAACGACGAGGTGCCCTTCGGGTTCCACATACGGAACATACACTACCACGGCTCCAACGCCATGGTGCTGCTGGCCGTCCTCCACATGTACTACCAATACTTCAGCGGCCGCTACAAGATCCGCAACGAGATACTCTGGGTTACGGGCGTCATACTGGGGACCGTCACCATACTGGAGGCTTTCACCGGGTACGACGTGATATTCAGTGAGAGGGCGGAGCTGGCCATCAGCATAGCGGCGTCACTGACCAACTCCATACCAGTCGCCGGGCCGGTCATACGCGACGCCATGTTCGGGGCAGGGTTCTCGGACTTTGTGCTGCGGTTCTACGCGCAGCATGTCTTCATACTGCCCCTGGTGATGCTGGGGCTGATGGCGGTCCACTTCCCCAGGTTTTTGGTGTTCGACGTGCCGATGGTCTTTGCGGTGGGCGGAGCCATCATGCTGACCGGGGGGGTCTTCCCCATAGACTTGGGGTTCAAGTTCCAGCCCGACGTGCCGCCGGGCATTACGGTGCCGGAGTGGTACCTGACGGGGCTGTACGCATTCCTGCGCACGCAGTACGACAAGTTCGTCACCGGCGTGCTGTGGCCCGGCCTCTTCATAGGGGCACTGCTGCTCGTACCTTTCATAGACCGGTACAAGAAGTTCTCCTGGAAGGACCGCCCCATGATCACCGCCTTCGGCATAACTGGGCTGGCCCAGATCATGGTGACCACCTACTGGGGGTTCTACATACCCGGCGACGCCAGCCTGCCCTTGGTGGAGCGGCTGGTCATCGATCCGGTATTCCTGTACCTGGTGATGATACTGCTGGTCCCGATGGGCTTTGGCTTCACATACATGATGATAAAGCTGGCCAAGGAGGCCGAGCGCAAGGCCAAGCTGGCCAAGGAGAGGGGGCCCAAGAAGGTCTCCACAATACGCCTCACCCAGAAGTGGATCAACTGGGTCGTAGTGGCGCTGCTGGCATTCCAGGTCTTCCTGAACATAGCCGCATACAACGCAATGCTGTCTGGAATGAAGAACGTCTCGCTGTTCTTGGTGGGCATGATAATGATAACCTTCGCCGGCTTCTTCCACCTGTACCGGTACGGGGTCAACGAGTCCAAGAAGGTCCCCCCGCCGCCGCCGGCCCCGCCCGCCGAGATACCCCAGAGCGTGCCCGAGAAGCTCCCCGAGAATATCCCCGAGAAGGCTCCAGAGCCGCTCCCCGAGGCCCCGGTGCCCAAGAAGCTCCCCGAGTAGTATACCGGATGCTCGGACGCGGGCCCCGTCTGCTGCCTCTAGGGTGTTACCTGTGCGGCCGGATTGTCCGGCCGCCGCGCAAACAGTATAACGGGGACCGCGTCCGGGTACGCGCATGGAGTCGAGCCTAGAGGCGCAGGTGGGCCCCCTGCGGCTGGAGCGGCCCACCGTGCTGGCGTCGGGAATACTGGGCATATCGGTGGAGATCTTCGGGCGGCTGCACGGGGCTGGCGCCGGCGCGATAGTGTCAAAGTCGATCAGCGTGGAGCCGCGGGATGGGTATCCGGGGCCCACCGTGGTCCCGCTGGGCGGCGGCGGCTGGATAAACGCCGTGGGGCTCTCCAATCCCGGCGCGGCGGCCTTCGCCGGCATGATCCGGGACAACCGGACCGTGCCAATTATAGTGAGCCTGGTGGGCTCAGCCCCGGAGGAGTTCTCTTCTATGGTGGAGAGGTTCGAGGGGTGCCACATAGCGGGGTACGAGATCAACCTGTCGTGCCCGCATGTGGACGACGTGGGTCTGGAGGTGGGAGACGACCCGGAGCTGGTGTCCCGCGTCGTGCGGGCCACAAAATCTGCCGCGTCCGTACCAGTCTTTGCCAAGGTGGGTCTGGGCAGGTCCGACTACCTGGACACGGTGTCGGCGGCCATAGACGCGGGAGCCGACGGGATAACGGCCATCAACACGGTGCAGGCCCTTGCCATAGACATAGAGGCGCAGAGGCCCAAGCTGAGCAACGGCATAGGGGGACTCTCCGGAATCCCGATAGGTACCATAGCGCAGAGGTGCGTGGCGCAGATACACTCACAGTTTGACATACCCATAATGGGATGCGGCGGAGTCTCCACCTGGGAGGATGCCGTCGCGCTGGTCCTGGCGGGGGCCTCGGCGGTGCAGCTGGGCAGCGCGCTGGGGTATGGGTCGCCCGACAGGGTCTTTGCGGATGTCAACGACGGAATTGCGCGGTACATGGAGCGCAAGGGGGTGCGCTCCGTACGGGAGATGGTGGGCAGGGCCCTTGCATGAGACGTCCCACATAGTGCAGGTAACATCCGTCCGCGACGAGACGGCCACGGTGCACACTCTGGAGTTCGACGACAGTACGATGGCCGCCGCCCTCCCCGGCCAGTTCGCCATGGTGTGGGTCCCGGGCATAGGCGAGATTCCGATGAGCGTTATGGTGGCCGACGGCGGCCGGGCCGCGTTCACTGTCCGCCGCCACGGGGAGGCCACCACGGGCTTGTACAACTTGGGACCCGGAGAAATGATGGGCGTGCGGGGCCCGTACGGGAACTCCTTTGACATCAGGGCCGGCCGGCTGCTCCTGGTGGGGGGAGGCACCGGGCTGGTCCCGCTCATGAGGCTGATATCCAGGGCGCCGCCGGACGCCGACATCACGCTGGTGATGGGGGCGCGCACGCGCCCCGAGGTCTTTTTCGCGGATACGGCCCGTGCGCTGCTGCGGCCGCGCCCACACTGTATAGTGGTGTGCACCGACGACGGCTCGTACGGCCGGCCGGGCTTGGCCACCGACGCGGCCGCCGACGAGCTCTCCGGCGGCGCGTTCGATGCCGTGTACGCCTGCGGCCCGGAGATTATGATGTACAAGGTGATGCGGCTGGCGCAGGACGCGGGGGTCTTTGCGCAGGCCAGCGTGGAACGTATCATGAAGTGCGGCACCGGTATATGCGGCAGCTGCTGCATGGGCCGCGAGCTGGTGTGCGGGGACGGCACCGTCTTTGAGGCCGGCCGCCTGCTGGCCAACCCGGACTTTGGCGTCCGATATCGCACAAAGTCCGGGGAGGTCGCGTACTACTAGGTCCGGGGGCCGACGGCCACGCCATCCCCGGCGGTTGGGCGCCGGGGTGCGCCGGGCCGTCTCTGCGCCGGAAGGCTCTGCCCCGGGCTGACGAAGCAGATAATAACGCGGTGGGGGATGCTCTTGGCATATGCGGGGCGTGACGGCGGTCATACTGGCGGGCGCGGTTGCCATACTTGCGGGTGCCGCCGCCGAGTCGCACGCGCTGGGCCCCGGCATAGAGTACGAGGTGTTCGGGCCGGAGCGGCTCGACTACTCCGGCTTGGACTACACCGGCCGCATAATCTCGCTGGATCCTCAGGCGCTGCGATCCTACGACCTGCACCGCTATATCATAGACGGGCGGATAGTGGTGCTGGAGGGCGCCTTCAACCCCCAGGGCATGCGGGACATACGGCTCTCCTCCCACCAGGGTGATGCAGCGCTCCCGCAGGCGGCCAACTTGGGCGGCGCCACCGGGGCGGCCCGCGCCCACGCGTACGGGGCCGACGGGAGCGGAATAGTGGTGGCGGTGGTGGACACCGGAACGGACTTTTCCAACCCCGACATGATGCACGCGGTGGCCCGGGACGCAGACAACCACCCACTCATGCTGGACCCCGACGGGCAGGGGATAATACTTACCAACAACACCTTCAGGGCGTTCGTGGACCCGAACGGAGCACTGCGCAACGCCTTCAACCACACCGTGTACGTGGACGGGACCGGCGTGTACCTGGCCAGCCAGGGCGCCGTCATATCGGTGTACAACTCGCTGTACCCGCTGCTGGGGGACTCGCCCGTTCTGGAGGGCATCCTACTGGCCGACTTCCGCATAGGCGACAGCAGCCGCGACTACATACCCTCCAAGAGCGGCATATACCACCTGGGGGTGTCACTCCAGCTGAACCACGGCACGATACAGGCCGTGCCGGTTCTGGTCACGGACCCGGATGTGCCGGGCGTATACGACACCATCATACCGGACATGGACACCTCCTGGCAGGACTATGCCGGGCACGACTCTTTGGACTTGGACTTTACCAACGATTCCCCCATAAGGATGGGGTCCGGCAACGAGATTCTGGTGTACGACGCCGATGCCGACGGCCTGGCCGACTACAGCGCCGGGATGCTGGGCGCCCGCGTCTTGGACGTGTACGGGGTGTTCGGGGAGACGACCCCCGAGGGGTACGTTCCCGGGGCGGCAAACACCACCCTCTTGGACCCGGTTGATGCCGACGGCAACTATATCGGGATAATGACCGACATAAACGGACACGGTACCTCTGTAGCCGGGCTCATAGCGGCCCAGGGGGAGCAGACCTACCGCATATACAACGACTCCCGCACATACACGATACCGGGAGTGGCCCCGGGCGCCTCCATACTGCCCGTGAAGGCGCTCTGGTACGGCAGCACCGAGTACGGCTGGATGTGGGCCGCGGGCATGGACAACGACGGCTCCGGGTGGACCTATTCGGGGGAGAGGCGCGCCCACATAATATCGAACAGCTGGGGCGTGCCGGCCTTCCCGCTCCTGGAGGCGGCCCCCGGGTACGACTACATATCGCTGCTCTCTGACGTGCTGTCGGTGCCCGGGTCACTGGATAGTCGCTACCCGGGCACGCTCATGG
>JAEFDA010000007.1 GCA_016126025.1 Nitrososphaerota archaeon
ACTAAGTCCCAAATCATGTATAAGATCGTATCTGCATCGGTTAGATGACTGTCACTTTTTCATTAACTGAAAAAAGGAAATGTGTTGGTGGTTAATTCCCTACGGCCCAAATGGACTGTAACATTCTAGGCGCCTGGCCGCAACTGTAACAAAAGGGCGCCTGCGCCAAATTTGACCACCATTTCCACTCCAACCCGTATTTCCACTCCACTAATCAGACCACCATTTCCACTCCGCATGCCTTGACATCCGTCAGTACCATGTCTCATGGTTCGTGCGTCCGTGCTACCGTCCGGCGCCCACACTGGCCGCGAGGACTACTGACCGTTGTGGTCTAGCCTTGTCGGAAGCGGGAAGCGCGCCGATGATCGACCACATGCAGGCCGCCCATGGATGGCAGACATTGGGATCTGACGCTAAACCAGCTCATCATGTCGCTTTTCAAGCGCGGCATACTCCGATTTGGCAAGTTCGTGCATCTCTTTCAGAATAGGCGACCTAGGATCCGAACCCATGCTAAGCTGGGCATGTGCGGCCACCACTCTGTTATACAGAGCCTGTAACTCTGCCGACAGAAGATGGCCGGACGTTTGGAAAAGGTCAGTCATGCGCTCTAGGCCATCTTCCTGCATCCAGTATGGGCGTGAGACAGTCCCGCCCTTTGCATGCATGGCTCCCAAGAGAGTGTTGAGGCTGCCACATGCAGCCATGCATTCTTTGACTTGGTTCCGCTCGGTGGCGGTTCTCCGGATCCTGTCCTCCTTCCGAGCTCTCCATTTGGCTATTCCAGTGCTGAAAAGCCCCGCAACGGCGGCCCCAACCAGAGACCCGATTATGCCTATGACGAGCGGGGTTATGTTGTTTTCCAGTTCGCCAAGAATATCAACCAATCACAAGCGGTGTGGTGTTTGGTTATATTCGGGTTACGTCGTGTCGGTTTTGGCGCGCTGTGGCTGCATCTCTGGCCTGCGCGTCACTCAGGTAGCGAACCTAGTCCCAATGCATCTTGAACTGGCGTGACTGCTAACCAGTACATGTCCCGTCCTGTCTGGCGTCAAATGCCGCCCTCTTGGCGGCCTCCTTGGCCGCCGCCTGTATGATTGTGCGCAACTTGTCCTCGCCCCGTATGTGGATGCCCGCTGCCTCGCCCGGGGTGGAGTGTTCCGGCAGCCCCAAATGCTGCCTGATGTGGTTGTGGTACGTCTGCAGCCCGGAGAGTATGGCGGCATCCTCGTTTTTCAGTCCGCGGGTGACCTTTTCCCTGTGCCGTATCGTGTTCCCGTTGAAGCTCTCCATCTGGTTGTTGTTGGTGTCGCCGTCCATCCTGATGTGGGACTCGTGAACGGAGTCCTTCCAGAGGAAGTTGCGGGGTGCATACTCGGCCTTTTGAGCCACAGCGAAGTTTCTGGCTCCGTCCGATATGAGTGTGGAAGGTGTCTTGCCGGCCACCTCCTTGGCCTTGCGGAACATTGGCCGCACGTCGTCGGTCCCCTTGTGCGTGGCAACCATCTTGGCAATCCAGTATCTGGTGTCGGCGTCCAGCATGGCGAACAGGTACTTGCGGTCGCCGCGTATTCGCAGATACACCTCGTCCGTTCTCCACGCCTCGCCAACCTGCGGCAGTATGTGGTCAAAGTACGACTCCATAATATCGCCGAACCGCTCTGCCCAGCGCTGCACGGTCATATGGCTTACAACACATCCGGCCCTACCGAGGGCGCCTGCTGCCTTGCGCGTGGACATTCCACCGTACACCATCTCAACCGCCAGGGTGATGTGCTCGGATGCGCTTCGCCGTCCCTCAAAGCCCAAGTTGTCCGTGAAGTATTTACCGCAGCCGCGGCACCTGTACTTTGGGACGTCACCGCGCTTGAGCTTCTTGGTACCTTTTCGTATGGTGTCATCCGAGTCGCAGAACTTGCACCGAGCATTCTCATGCGGTTGTATTATGTGACGCTCGCCGCCCTTGAACTGCACTGCCTGTATGTGTTTGCAGACGGATATGGTGTGCAGGTGGTCCGGACAGGAGCACATCCAGCCGCGCCCGAAGTCCCGGACCTCGTACGTTCGGTCGGCGCTTTGTGATTTGACCAGGTAGTGGTCGGGCGCGATGCGCTCCACCTGCCCGCCGGCCTCGTGCATCATCAGGCCGCGGTCTGCCCGCGCCTTGGGGCCGAGGCGCCGCTCCAGGGCGTACGCGTGCTTGCAGAATTGTACGGTGTCGGGGCAGGAGCAGTCCCAGCCGCCGGCGGTCCGCGACAGCGTGTATTTGGTGTTTGGCGTGGTCTGGGACTTGACTTCGTACGTGGAGTCGTCCAGCCGCCGTACCTGTTCGCCCATCTCCAGTATCGCCCGTCCCCTCTCGCGCCTGTAGTTCATTACATAAGATGTGCATCCGTACTATATTAAGAAGGACGCAATAGGTCGAGAGTGTCCGTAGTGTTAGTACTGTTTGGCCGCAACAGCGGAAAACCGGCGCCGCATGCTGCGTTTTGTCCCGGCAGGCTTTCGTCAGACTACGCTAGCCGTGCTCCTTTTGGTATTCGGCAGCCTTCTGCGTGTTTAGCCTGGGACTGGTGTTTCCATAGCGGACGTGAAAGTCGCTGTTGACGTAAACCCAGCGCGGTTTGCGCGCCGGAATCTCGATCACCAAGTACTGCTCACCGCTGGACCCAAATTTCATGTCGACCAGTACTCCCAAATGCTCCATTACAGAATTCCTAATGGCCGACTGCAACCCGTCAAGGCTTTTGTACACCTTCAGGTCTTTCTTCAGCCCAACCGGCTTGCCGCCGTCGTTCACGCCGATGAACAGCCGCCCGCCCTCCGCGTTGGCAAAGGCGGCCACCGCTATGGCCACCTCCTTCTTTATTTCGTTGGACTTGTTGGCCTTGGTGTCTTTCGCCGGTACTGAAAACGTCTCCTTGAACTCGTTACGGTCGTCTTCACATTCTGGAATGGCAAGGTCTACTCGGTGTGGTGCGAGGTCGGCTTCCGGCAGCGTGTCGTTTTGGCCAGACCTGATTTGCCGGTCTGGCGCAGCGCCTTTCCGAACCAAGCGCAAAGATGGCCTGTTGTATGTTGCAGAACCGTCTGCCTTAGCCGCGTAGTGCATTCTTTGTTCCCCGTCCCGCTCTTTCTCGTAGGCGTCTATCTTGCCCTCTTCAGCAAGCTCGTCTAGGGCACTCTGAATCTTCCCACTCTCCATGTCCGCGGCCAAACGCAGCCCGTTGGCTGCTATTAGATCGGTTCCATACTCGTCCTGGAAGCAGTTGAGTTCAATCCCCACGCGCATAAGATCCTGCGGATACATCCTACATAAGCACTCTGCAATGGCGAACTTGATTTCACCCATCCGTCCTACAACTGGTGTCTGGGTGTCTGTCTTGTAGTGGAACACTGGTTCTCCATACCCAGTATCTCTGTGCGAGACTACCGTGCCTTCCACTAGGAGCTCGTCCAAAGCCTCGGTGAGTTTATCACCGCCCCCAAACCCGATCAGGTGTTGTCCGTCGGCGCCCGTTCTGCCTTTGAAGCATGTGACCGCCATACCATCCTCGGTACGTCCTAGTGGATAGATCGCGCGGAGGCACTCCACGACAACTTGCTTGATCTCCTCTGTTGTACCACCCATGCTTTGTGCATGGTATAGTATCGTATAATTTGTTTGGGCGCAGTCGTGCACAGAACCCACAGTGTGTCATACGGCCAACTATGCCGCATGGCAAAAATCCGTAGCAACACCGTCCCCACTGCGCGGCGCCGGCCAACGGCGACCACCGGCCGCGCATTCTGACATGCGTTCCCGCGCCTGTTGCGACACACCACGCATTACTGTCACGCGCGGACGTTGCTTATTGTAGGTTCACGGCTTAGCATTTCGCGCCATCCGGCCAAAATGTCGGAGTCCACCTTGAGAACACTGGCCGCTGCACTGTCTATTATTACGCGCGCCGGGTCGTCTGCGTGCTTCATGGGCATGATCTCCATGTCACAAACCCTGTCGTATGCCTCGCGCAGAGCACCCCACCCCGGATTGTCCGGTTTCGGTATGCGGATCTCCTTAAGATGCCCCAGTGAAAATTGCGGATAATCAAGAGTTTTACTGCGCCGGTTGAGCAGCATCATCCTGACTGGTGTGGAGTTCAGCCACACCGCCAGCGCCTTTGCCGTTTGTTCATCTTTGACGCTGACGGGAATCCACCCGCTGCCGATCGACGGGTCGTCCGAATACAGGGCCGTCAAGCGACCATTTGTGGTTCTAAACTTTGCGGCAACAAGCAGGTTGCTCCGCCGCTCCCAGAGTTTTTTCGCTGCAGCATCCGCCGGCTTGCGCCACGATTCCGGCTCGCCGCGAATGGTCTTTCTCAGTTTGGCGCTGACCAACCAGAACGTCTTGACGGCGCCTGCGGTCCCTTCTTCGCAAGCCTTGTAGGCATTGCCGCGCAACTGCTGGCCGGCAGGTCCTATCTCATAACGCCGCCCCACCTGCTCCAGCAGCGGCGAGGACTCCAGGTGCAGTATCTCCCCGGCCAAGTCGGCGTTGCGCCACTGCGCCGGCGACCAGTCGCCGACCCTGACGCGTTCGGCTGGCCATGATACCACACTTCCCCACTCTCTAGCGTTGCCACCAGATATCGCGTCGGCTACCTCTATTGCCTCCTTGGCGCTCTTCGGCATCCGGTGCAATGACACAAACTCGGTCGGCGGCTTGGTGTCTCCGTCGTACCGCCTGCACACCATCAGGGACTCGTGAATGCCCGTCTTGTACGAGAAGTTCAGCCGCTTTGGGTCGTGGGACGTTATGATGCGCTCCACATGGAACCTCTCGGCCAAGAATTTCCGCTCTTTTAGCCCCGACGTGTTCGTACAGGCCGTGGCAGGAAGCACCTTCGCCAGAGTCCCCCGCTCCGCATCCAGCAGCCTGTCGGCCAGCGGCGTAAAGAACGTGCTAATGCTGTTGGAGTCTATGGTCTCTCCCGCCCTACGGTCCATCCGCCGCAGTTCGTCCCGTATGGCCATCTCGTTCTTCTGCATGAGTTTGACTATGTTGGGCGGAAATTTGCGGTTTCGTGCCTTGTTGCTGCCGAAGGGCGGGTTCATTATCACCGCGTCCAGTCCGCTCAACGGGAACTCATGCTTAGAACGGTCGACTTGTTCGGCCTGCAGGTCGCCTATGCTGCGCAGCGGTTGTACGAATGTCTCCCAAGTGTCGCGGCCGCTGGCAGCCCGCAGTATCTCCACAGAGCCGGCCTTCACCCCGCCGCCGGGCTGCGGCCCGTGCTTCATGGTGTAGATGTTCATGTTTTTGTAGTCGATGGTGGGGGCCCCCAGCGTGAGGTTGCAGGCAGCCAGCTGCACGGCATGCAGGTTTATGTCCAGGCCGCACAGCACATCCTCGACCAGCCTGCGGTGTATATCGATGCGGGAGCGGTCGTCCATGTCGCCGTGCCCCATGCGGTCCTTGACGGTCTTCAATGTCGCCATCAGCAGTGTTCCGGTCCCGCACGCCGGGTCCATTACGCGGAGCCGCCGCACCGCGTCCGCATCATTCCAGTCCGTGAAACCATGCGGGAACGCCAAGCGCGCCAGCATGAGGGCCGGCACGTTGCCTGTATATTTGGCGCTGTCGCTCGTGGCAGTACCAAGTATGTCGTGGTATAGCGGGCCCGCATGGTCGTACCCCAGCTCGCTCAGCGAGTCGGCGATGCGGTTGGCGACATCGGCCATGCGGCGGACTGCCCTGTTCACGTTCTCCGAATCATTCCCTGAGAGTGCCTGCATTATGGCCAGGGCCGGCTCGAACACGGGCTTGTAGTCCTTTTCCAGTATGAATTTCCACGCGCCGGCCAGCACATCGCACGGCTTGTCGGAGGAGCCCACCGCATTGAGGTCCGGCAACCCGTCCACCAGTCCAAGCAGCCGGCGGTGCAGCAGGCAGGCGTTGGTTACCAGCAGCGCCGCTATCTTGGATATGCGCTTGCCGGTGAACTCATCGTCGCTCATCTTAAGTCCGAGCGTCTCTGCCAGCTCCTGCTCCATTCCGTCCTTTACAAACAGGCGGGCGGCCTCCCCCACCACATAGCCGATATCATCGGACACAATCTTGCCGGGTTTGGACAGTCCCGACGCGCTGACCACCTGCGTGTAGAATTTTTGGGACATCCCCTTCAGGTCGAACGTGGTCTGTATTCCCTCCGTGGAGACAGAATCCCCATTTGCGGATGACTGCGGGTCGTACAGTTGAAGGAACTGCGCCGGATTCTCTGGTAGGCTGTTGTCGTGCGATGCCAGGGCGCGCAGTACCTGCCCGGTGGCCTTCCAGCCTTCGGAGTTCCTCTCCAGGGCATCGATGAGATTCTCTCCGGGGTTCAGCAGGACCGGCACTATTATGTAACCAAACTGCTTGTCTTTGGTCCTTCGCATGACGCGCCCGACCGCCTGCACAACATCAACCGTACTGCTTCGCGGATCCAAAAACGCCACCGCGTCCAATGAGGGCACGTCGACCCCTTCCGTAAACAGCCTTACGTTTGATATCATGCGGGGGGAGTCCGCGCCCGCCTTTTCCAGATTGCGCAGTCCATCATTGCGGGCAATACTGCCGGATGTGGCATCCAAATGCCTGACCTCGTGCCTCAGGGTTGACCGGACGTCGGGATCCTGCCTCAGCGTCTCGTGCAGTTTGGGCGCGTTCAGCAGTCTGGTAAATGCTCTGGAGCGTTCCCTGCTGTTTGCAAAGCCGATGACTTTTGACAATTGCTCCGGGGTATCTTCATACAAGCCGCGCGTGGCACCGTTGATGGCCTTTGCAACCCCGAGCAGCCGGGCCACGTCCTGCGGTTTCAGGTATTTTTTCCCGTCAACCGTGTCCATCAGCACTGCACTGTCATAAAGGTCGCTGGCATTCCCCATGTCCGACCCCATGACTATGACCCGGTATCTAGAGAGCTTTCCATCCTCGACTGCTTCCTTGAACGAGATCCTGTGCAGCACGTGCCCATACGTGTCAACGTCGTCCATGTCCTTCACGCTGTATCCTTTTTTGGTCACCGCCTCCTTTGATTTGGCGGTGAAGATGCGCTGCGTGGCGGTCATGTAAAGCCGTTTTTTGCTGTGTAGTTTGGCGTCGTCGTGTACGGTGCGGAATGCGGCTCCCTCGATTCCGGTGGTGCGGTGCGCCTCGTCGGCTATCGTCAGGCCAAAGTCCGGCGCCCCGTGTTCCGTCTGCGCCGCCGACACCTTGTCAAGCGACTGGTACGTGCAAAATACGACCCGAGTGCCATCCCCATTCTGCCGCAGGAACTGCGCGATTTTTTCAGGATCCGTGGTAACCGGGCACTCCAGCTCGGTGACGCGCATGTCGTCGCTCTCCTTGCTGCCGCCCGACCCCTTGTCCGAGCAGACAACCAACCCCCTGAGCGCTCTGCCGTTCCTAAGCCACTCCCGGCGCACCTGGGAGACCAGGGTGATGCTGGGCGCCAGGTACAGTATGCGGCCTCCTTCCGGCACCAACCGCCCGGATATGCAAAGCGAGGTGAACGTCTTGCCCGTTCCACACGCCATGACGAGCTGGCCGCGGTTGTTGCCTCTCAGGCCGGCCACCACATTTTCTATGGCCCTTGACTGTATCCCCCACGGAGTTAACTCCTCGCGCTGGAATGCTCCCTCGTTGATTCGCTCCCCGTCATACTCATGAAAGTCGATGCGCCTGACCGGCGGTTTTGCGAGTGTGATGGCCTCCTCGGCGTTTTTGCCCCACCGGCAGGTGGCGACCACCCAGCGCATGCCAAAGAAGCCGGACGTGGCCAGGAACTTGTCAATCTCTTTCCTCTGTACGGTATCTGACTCATCGTAACACTTGCATTGGATGGCAACCAAACTGCCGTCGTTGAGTTCCGCCACCAAGTCGGTGCTGACGTCCTTGGCTGGGAAGCCGTGCGACTCACGGTCGGGCCAATCCACCCACCTCCATGCCTGCGCCACCTCGAAACTCGGGACGTCCAGTATCAGCCGCTTGAACAGGTTCTCGAACCAGCGGCCCTTTTCAGGTTCACTGCGGCTCTCGCGCCGTATGCGCTCCAGCACCTCTCCGGCGGTGGGCGCCTCGGGCCAGGGCGGCCGGCTCAAGGCCGGCCCTCTGGAAACGTTGAAATTGTGTTAGGGAGTAGCGGATGGCATGGCCGCCGTCTCGCGTTAGATTGAGGGTAGCGACTATATCGTCGCGTAGCGACTATATACGTGCCGCACGCGAGCCGTACCCCACACGGTTCTTGGCCCCCCAGCCAAGGCGCCCGCGGCGCGTGGGTGCGGCAGTTCTCCATGCCATGTGTGGTGTAGTGGCTGTATAAAAATCGCAACATGAGCAGGCTTTGCGCCGTGGGCCCGGGGCCGGAGCGGAAACGCAGTTGCTGACCTCCATTTCCACTCCGTAGCGTGGATTTTTCAGACCTACGTTTCCACTTCAGGCGCCATCTTGTGCCAGGCGCCATCAATGTGCCAGTCCAGAGGGACAGGAATGACCACGTAGTGGAATGTGATGGTATAGTGTGGAATGAGCATTCCACCAGGCGGGCGTATGTACATACTCAACCCCCCCCCCGATCTAGACCTGATTTTGACGTGATACGGGCATCTCGGCCTTGCTAACGGCGCGAAACGGTGCCAATTGGCGACATACGGCAATGTGTGGCATCAACCTGTATAGCGCGCCTAAAATTAGCAGGGGGGTTGAGTATGTACCGGGCGTATCTCCTAACGTTTATAGTCGGTTTGATTAGGCGTATGGTTAATGCAGTACACAATTACAGGGATACACCGTGAGGATGGAGCCATAGCTGAAGTGCGGCTAGTGAATGGTCGCACCATGCGAGTCGATGAGGTCATAACAAGCATAGGGAACAAGAACGAATACCAGACCCGCGACAAAAACGGCAACACCGCCAAGGTGAACGTGGCCGACAAGGAATACCTACGGGCCAATCCAAACAAGATCACAGCGGATAATCTAGGTGAAATGGTAGAATACTAGGGGCCATCTGACCCATTTTTTTGCGTTCCATGTTCCGCCTTTGACACTTCATACCAAGTCACGTTTTCTTGACAGTGCTTTCAACCGGCATCCCAAGCGCGAGTCAGGACACCATGAGTCGACCTTGGTTCTACGCCGCTGCAACTTGCGCCGTAAGACGGCCAGCACCGTTTGTGGGAATTGGTATTGTATTACGGCGCGCCGACGCTTGGACTAGAAATACGGGTCTTCGACCTCCATTTCCACTCCGCCCAAACTATCTCCATTCCCACTCCGTAGCACGAAATTTTCAGACCTCCATTTCCATTCCAAGCGCCGTTCTTTACAGGCGCCAATAACTTTACAGCTCACCGGTCAGGGATAACCTACAACACCATCCAAGGTGGCGCCGGTTAGGTTGGCGCCGGTTAGGTTGGCGCCGGTTAGGTTGGCTCCGGACAGATCGACCCAGAACATATCCAAACCGGACAGATCCGCCCACCGCAGATCGGCATCTCGTAGATCAGCCCCCACCAGATTGGCATCCCGCAGGTCGGCCCCCATAAGGCCGGCCTCCGTAAGGTCGGCCCACCTCAGGTCGGCCCCCCTCAGGTCGGTCCCCGACAGGTCGGCTCCCCACAGGTTGGCCCCCGTCAGGTTGGCCCCCCGCAGGTCTGCATTCCGCAGGTTGGTCCAATACAGGTCGGCCCACCTCAGGTCGACACCCGCCAAGTCGGCTTCCATAAGGCCGGCCCTAGGCAGGGATGCAAACCGCAGGCCAACACCCGCCAAGTCGGCCTCCGTAAGGTCGGCACCCGCCAGGTCCGCAAACAGCAGGTCGGCCTCCGTAAGGTCGGCACCCGTCAGGTTGGCCCAAATCAGGCCGGCCCCCGCCAGGTCGGCCCCCGTCAGGTCCGCATACCGCAGGTCGGCCCCCATAAGGCCGGCCCTAGTCAGGTCGGCACCCGCCAGGTTGGACCCCATAAGGCCGGCCCTAGTCAGGTCGGCCCACTTCAGGTCGGCACCCGACAGATTAGCCCCCGTCAGGTCAGCTAACCGCAGATGGGCACCCGTCACATTGGCATGAAACTGGTCCACCGCCAAGTCGATCTCAAACCGGTCGGCCCAATACGCATTATTCCACCGCAGGTCGACATCCAACATGTCAGCAATCCGCAGGTAGGCACTAGATATGTTAGACTCCAACAGGTCGGCCCCCGTCAGGTCCGCATACCATAGGTCGGCCTCCGTCAGGTCGGCCCCCCGCAGGTCTGCATTCCGCAGGCTGGCCCCCCACAGGTCGGCCCCCGTCAGGTTGGCCCCGGACAAGTCAGCCCCCGCCAAGTCCGCATACCGCAGGCCAGCCCCCGCTAGGTCGACCTCCGTAAGGCCAGCCCCCGTCAGGTCCGCAAACAGCAGGTCGGCCTCCGTAAGGCCAGCCCCCGTCAGGTCCGCAAACCACAGCTCAGCCCCCGCCAAGTCCGCATACCGCAGGTCGGCCTCCGTCAGG
The DNA here is from genome assembly GCA_016126025.1 of Nitrososphaerota archaeon. Taxonomy (GTDB): domain Archaea; phylum Thermoproteota; class Nitrososphaeria; order Nitrososphaerales; family Nitrosopumilaceae; genus VYCS01. The sequence continues at coordinate 10,521 of JAEFDA010000007.1, forward strand.
TCGGCCCCCGTTAGGTATGCATACCGCAGATCGGCCCACCTCAGGTCGGCTTCCGTCAGGTCAGCCCAATACAGGTCGGCCTCCCGCAGATCCGCATGCTGCAGGTCGGCCCCGGACAGGTTGGCCTCCGTCAGGTCAGCCCAATACAGGTCGGCCCCCCGCATGTTGGCCCCCGACAGGTCGGCCCCCGTCAGGTTGGCATCCCGCAGGTCGATCCGAGACAGATCTAAACCGGACAGGTTGGCCCCCCGCAGATCAGCCCCGGACAGGTCGGCCCCGGACAGGTTGTCAAGTATAAGATTGGGAACTATCTCAGTTACTGTATTGGATGGTATGGCAAATCCCAACCCTTCAGATATGATTTTGGAGATCCCGGCAGTGTTTACGCCTACAACTTCTCCCCACATATTGAGCAGCGGGCCGCCGGAATTTCCACGATTTATGGCCGCGTCAATCTGAATGAGATCATCCAAACCGGACAATGATCTGCCTAATTGGCTGACCACACCGGTGGTCAATGAGCCACTCAATCCAAAGGGATTGCCTATGGCTACTATCGGCTCCCCTATGCGCAGTGTACTTGAGTCTCCCATGTACAACGGTTTCAGAGATGCCGGAATTGTATCCAACCTAATCACCGCCAAGTCTGTACGCACATCTGCCACTCCCACAACAGTGGCATCGAACCTACGTTGATCCAAAAATATCACGTCAACTTCCACGGCCCCCTCTACAACATGGGCATTCGTGACAATATAACCCCATGAATTATACACAAACCCTGATCCAAGACTTCTACCGGAATCCGTTACAACCTCTATGGTCACCACCCCTGGTGACACGTTTTCGAATATCTCCTGCGCACTCAATTGACCATATGCAGCACCAATACCCACGCACAAGACGGTAACCATCACAATCCACATCAAGGCCATCACACAGAATGACTAGAACCTGTCCTATTACACATTTCGACAGCCGCAGGACGCACGTTATCACCGATAAGCCGTTCCATGTCGTACCCAACCGCCCGCCAGTCCCAAAGCAGCCGCAGCGAACCCTCATACTTGTGGACAGCCCGGAGCCGCGCCAGCAACATATCAGCATACAACGCCAGCGACTTGCAACGCTCCGGGCCGTCCCCCCTCCGCGCCGCCCGGTTTTTGCTCTTGCGGGCCTCATGCAGCCGCGCCACCATGCCAGCCAGCCCCAAGTCTGTATCGGCCGGCCGCAGCCAATACCGTATGTTATTCTCCCGCTCCCTGTCATACATCTCCGGGCTCCCGGTGTCCTCCTGGAACCGGGCCGCCTTCCCCTGCCAATCCGCGATAAATCCGGTCGGCTCTTCCTCGTCGGTCAAGATAGCTAGTATTGGTTTTTTTGAGCCCATACGGCTCCAACCTCCTGCTCAGCGTATTTCGACTTGCGGACGTTTGGTGTTATCAGAGCCACCAGTATGTCGCATTCGCATAGTGTATTGCGCACGGCCTCCTTCCACAAACTGCCGCCCTCAATGTTGTCCTTGTGGGCCAGAAACGGCTCCACGCGCAATGTCTTCAGAGCCGAGTCTATCGCGCCGACCATCTTCTTGTCCTCGCTGGAGTAGCTGATGAACACGCGCATACCATCCATGACACTGCGATGCAGGGCATCTATTTTGACTTTATCCTGGTTTTGGACGTGCATGGTATCGGGGTGGAAACGGAGACAGCTACCCATATTTCCGGTCTAGGAGTGTGACACTGCCTCTGCCGCATGTATCGTTTTTTGAAATCCGCCTCGCCGCGTGGTGCCGAGGGAAGTTGGTGTAGAGTTGCGGCCTGGCTGGCCCGGAGTGGAAACGTAGGTCGATGACCCCGATTTCCACTCCACTCAAATTACCTGCATTTCCACTCCGCAGCACGAAATTTTCAGACCTGTATTTCCACTCCAGGCGCCCTTTTGTTACAGTTGTGGCTAGGCGCCTAGAATGTTACAGTCCAGCCCAAAATACAACTTAAATGGAGGCCGCATCCACCCCCAACCCGTGGGGTCGTAGCCTAGCCTGGTAGGGCGACAGTGACAGTCACCGCTAAGGGCTCCAGAGGCGAACGAAGCTGCTGACGAAAGGATGATGTGAGTTTGGAGCTGTAGTGACCCGTAGGTCGCCGGTTCGATTCCGGTCGGCCCCACATCATGTGTTCAGCACGTTGAGCGCGGATCCTGCCTGGAACCACTCCAGCTGCGCCTCGCCGTACGAGTGGTCCAGCAGTATGGTGTGGGATGTCCCGTCGGAGTGCTCCAGTGTGCACCTCACCGGCGCGCCCGGCCTCATCGAGCCCAAGCCCCCCAGCGATATGGCATCATCCTCCCGCACCCTATCATAGTCGGCGGGGTCCCGGAAGGTCAGCGCCAGCACGCCCTGCTTCTTGAGGTTCGTCTCGTGGATGCGCGCAAATCCCCGGGCTATCACGGCCCGGCACCCCAGATACCGTGGGGTCATGGCCGCATGCTCCCTGCTGCTCCCCTCGCCGTAGTTGTAGTCCCCCACTATGACCCAGCCGGTGCCGTTCCGCTTGTATGCCCGGGCCACCTCTGCAAAGGGCTGTACCTGACCGGTGAGATGGTTGCGGCCCCGGCCCACCTCGCCGGTAAAGTCGTTGACGGCCCCCAGCAGCATGTTGTCGCTGAGGTTGTCCAGGTGGCCCCGGTAGGAGAGCCAGGGGCCCGCCGGCGATATGTGGTCTGTGGTGCACTTGCCCCGGGCCTTCACCATGAGCCGCAGGCCGGTCAGGTCGCGTCCGTCCCACCCGGCGAACGGGCTTATCCGCTGGAGGCGCCTGCTGTCCGGGTCTATCTGCACCGCTATGCCAGAGCCGTCGGCGGGGGGCGCCACGTACACCCCCTCGGGGCGCCGGAACCCGTCCTCGGGCACCTCGGGCGCCGGGGAGGGGGGCTCCAACATGAACCGGGTGCCGTCGGCCGCCTCCAGCCGGTCCCGCAGCGGGTTGAACGAGAGCCTCCCGCCCAGCGCCAGCGCTATCACCAGCTCGGGGCTGCCGATAAAGTTGAGGGTGCGGCGCCGGCCGTCGTTGCGGCCCGGAAAGTTGCGGTTGAACGAGGTCACTATGCTGTTGGGCTCATCCTCCTTCAGCTCCGGCCTGCTCCACTGCCCGATGCAGGGCCCGCATGCGTTGGCCAGGACGGTGGCCCCTATGTCGGTCAGCGACCTGATCAGCCCGTCCCGCTCTATGGTGGAGCGGATCTGCTCGGAGCCGGGGGTCACCAGCAGGGGAACCTTGGCCCGGACCCCCTTGGCCTTGGCCTGCTCGGCTATGCCCGCCGCCCGGGACATGTCCTCGTACGACGAGTTGGTGCAGCTGCCCACCAGGGCCACCGATATGGCATCCACGTACTCCTCGGACTCGACGTCGGCGGCCAAGGCCGAGACCGGCCGGACCAGATCCGGCGTGTGCGGGCCGGCCACGTGCGGCTCCAGCTCCGAGAGGTCGATGTGTATGACCCTGTCAAAG
>JAEFDA010000025.1 GCA_016126025.1 Nitrososphaerota archaeon
ACTACTGGGAGCAATCCCTCACCGAGGATCCCTACGGCGATGCCGAGGCCCACGACATCCGGCAGCCGGACCATCTGGCGCCGTACGGCACCGCGCCTCAGCCCACACCGGCGCCACTCCTCTGACCTGCATTACGAACATTCCACTTATTACCGGTCTGCCGGCACCGAACTGCGGATGTCCCTCACCAAGCGGGAACGGCTCATCATATCCGTGGCTAACGCCCTCACCATATACGCCATAAAACGCAGCGAGGACGCCATACCTGCATCCACCACCCCGCACAGGTTCGTGCTGGATGCCGTCCCCGAAAACATGAGAGATGGACTCACCGCCGACATCATAGACGAGGTATTCGCCTCCCTCTTAGCGCAGGGCCCCCCCAACGGTTCATAAACCGCCCCGCATCCCCATTCGCCATGGTGACCGTCTCCACCCTGGGATCCCACTGCTCCCTCCAGGTGCTCAAGGGCGCCAAAGACGAGGGACTGGACACCCTGCTGGTCTGCGAGAGGAGGCGCATCAGCCTCTATGGCCGCTTCCCCTTCATAGACCGCATCGTCCCGGTGGATGCATTCTCCGAGATACTGGACGAGGAGTGCTCCTCCATACTGGCCGACACCATACTGATACCCCACGGGACACTGGTGGCGCAGATGGACCCCGCCGACATCGAGAGCATCAGGGCCCCGGTATTCGGCAACAAGCACATACTGCGGTGGGAGTCGGACCGCACGCTAAAAGAGAAGATGATGGCCGAGGCAGGCCTTCCCGTTCCCCAGGCGGTGGACTCGCCCGATCAGATATCCGGCCGGGTCATAGTAAAGCGGCAGGGGGCCGCCGGGGGCAGGGGCTACTTTACGGCATCCTCGCCGCAGGAGTACCACTCCCGACGGGAATCTCTGATACGCGACGGCACCATATCCGCCGACGAGCGGCTCTACATCCAGGAGTACATCCCCGGAGTGCTGGCGTACCTGCAGTTCTTTTACTCGCCGCTGCGGGGCGAGGTGGAGTTCTTCGGGTGCGACCAGCGCCACGAGTCAGACATCGAGGGGCTGGCGCGCATCCCGGCGCACGGCCAGGATCCTGCAGACGTCCCCTCGTTCAACGTGATAGGGAACAGCCCCCTAGTGCTGCGCGAGTCCCTGCTGCAGGACGCCTACCGCATGGCCGAGGACTTTGTGGATGCCGCCCGGAGGCTGGCGCATCCGGGCATGAACGGGCCCTTCTGCATCGAGGGGGTGTACGACAGCGGGGCGCGGTTCAGCTCCTTTGAGTTCTCCGCCAGGATAGTGGCGGGCACCAACATCTACATGGAGGGCTCGCCATACTATACGCTGCTCTTCGGCGAGCCGCTCAGCATGGGCAGGCGCATAGCGCGGGAGATACGGAACGCGCACGACACCGGCCGGCTGCACGACATCACCACATAGCTAGGGTACGTCGGCGGCCACGCCCCTCTGCGACTTTACCACGTAGCGGTCCCGCAGCTTGACGCTTATCCAGTCTATCACCAGCACGGTGGCCAGTACCACCAGCATGAAAAAGACGGCCTTTCCGTACTGAAGATACTTGGTATACGTGATTATGTAGAACCCTATCCCGCCGGCCCCCACCAGTCCCAGTATGCTGGTCTGCCTCACGTTATAGTCGAACATGTACAGCAGGTGTCCCAGCAGGTGGGAGGCCGACTCGGGTATCACCACGAACCGTATCAACTGCAGCCGGGAGAGCCCTATGGAGCTGGCCGAGTCCACTGGATCGGCGTCCACCGCCTCTATGGATTCGTACTGCAGCTTGGCCACGAACCCCAGCGTGTACATGGTAATGGCCAGTATGCCGGCGAACGGACCCGGCCCCACCATTATGATAAACAGCAGCGCCCACATTATGGACGGGAGCGTACGCGCCATGGCCAGCAGACCCCGCATGGGAACGTACACCCACCTGCTGGCCAGGTTGCGCGACGCCAGCAGACTCATGGGCAGGGCCAGTGCATACCCCACAATAGTCCCAATGAATGCCATCTGAACGGTCTCCAGCATGGCCCATACCGCGTTGTACGCCATGCTGTCGGTAACCGTGGTAAGCTCCACCACAACCTCCTCCATCAGCTGCCACAGCCGGGGCAGTCCCTCTGCAAACTCGACCGGGCTGGCCTCTATGTGCCAAGAGGCGGCAATCACTAGGGCAACGACCACCCCTATCATCAGGTTACTTTTGGGGGTCATCGTACATCTCCAGTACCTCTTGGGTGGTCAGGTTGCCCGACTGAAAGTCCAGTATGCGATCGTGGTCGATGCCCATCTCCATTATTTTGCGTCCCTCCTGCATGACGGCCACCCGGTCGGCGTACTCCAGCGCCAGATTCGTGTCATGATGTATCATTATCGCAGTCAGGCCCGTATCCTTCTGCATGGCGGACACCAAATTCATTATATCCCTGGAGGTGACACTGTCCAGCTCCGAGACTATCTCGTCGGCCAGCAGAATGCGTGGTTTCTGCATGAATGCCCGCGCGATGGCCACACGCCTCTTCTCCCCGCCGCTGAGCATGTACGCCTTGCGACTCTCCTTGCCGGAC
>JAEFDA010000076.1 GCA_016126025.1 Nitrososphaerota archaeon
TACTTCCGAGCTGCCGCTTAAGTGGATGATCGTAGTCCTGATAGGTGATTGCCGCTCTTCTGCCGACCGCACAAAGGAGGTGAAAGCAAAACCATGAACAATATAGGGGAATATTCCTATAGGAAAGAACAAGTGCGTCGTCTGCGTCACGGACGAGGACGACAACAAGAAGGAGACGATATCGTACGACAACACGTACGCGTCGGCGCTGGAGTGCGCCAAGAGCCTGAAGGCGAAGTACGGCGGGTGCAGGGCCGCCTGCGAGGCTACGGGAAGCCTGTGGCAGAAGAATGTGGATGCCTTTGAGGAGGCCAAAGTGCCCATCGTGCTGGCCAACCCGCTGAAGAATAAGTGGATGATACAGAAGAGCGCCAAGACCGACAAGATCGACGCGTACGTCTTGGCGCGCCTGCTGAGGCTCAACGCGCTACACACGTGCTACGTGACGCCGCGCCACCTGCGCGGCCCAAAGCTGCTCCAGCGGCACCGCGTCGACCTGGTGCAGAAGCGCACCAAGGCCGTAGTCGCCCTGCGGGACATGCTGGAGAGGCTCGACCTGCGTCTTAGTGACTCGGGGAGCCGCAGCATATGCGGCCCCCAGTGCCTGGATTGGATAAGCAGGCAGGCCGCCGGCCACATCGAGGGGTTCATCCTGAGGCAGTGCGTCGACTACGTCCGGCACCTGAACGGCCAGATAGACGAGGCGGAGAGGAAGATAGCGGTCGAGGCCAATAAGAGCGAGAACGTGCACCTGCTGATGAGCCTCACCGGGCTGGACTACTTTGGCGCACTGCTGCTGGACACGGAGATCGGGGACTGGAGCAGGTTCCCTGACCCGTACCAGCTGGTGTCCTGGGTCGGGATGTGCCCCCGCGTATACCAGTCCGGCGACTCGAAGCACTACGGCAGGATGAAGAAGGACTCCAACAGGAGGGTCAACTGGATGCTCATACAGGTGGCGCATTCGGCGATAAAGCACGATCCAAAGATGGCCGTGCTGTACGAGCGGGCCAGGCGGAACCATCCGTACGCCATAGCCGTAACGCACGTGGCGCGCAGGATGATCATCGTCGCCTGGTGCATGATGACACGCCGCGAAAAGTACCGACACGTCAACGAGGCGATGTACCGAAAGAAGCTGCGCAAGCTAAAGAGCCGCTGCAAGAACGCGTGAGTGTGATGTTCCCAGGTATCCTGCCCGGCATCCGAAAAGACGGAGGCGGCAGGCCCGTGTCGTGGCGGTCAGATCAGAGGACCGCATCCGGTACCCAAAACAGATGGGGGAGGTGCGGCACGACGAACGGCGAATTCGACACACTGGGACCCATCATCCCATCATGCTTCCCACCAGCACCATACGCCCCGCGCGACGCGGGGCCGCCCTGATATTTTTGTTGCGGAATGCCAGCGAAGGAATAAGATCACTCCCTTCGCAGAACGAAACGTTCGGGGAGGCTGCGCATACATAATGATGCGCGGCCGGGAAGCCGCTCCATGGGATATTCCGGATGATTCAGTACCATGCAATACGCGCAAAATTGGCATTTGTCTTTGAAAGATTTAAGAAAGCCAGCCAGATGCCTCCTCGCAGGTAGATTGAAGATGCTAAGGAGAACTCTGCTGACCACACCGGGTTTACATAGGTGTTGGTCGCATATCCGGACTCCATGGTGCCCTTGTGGCCCATGCGGACGCGGAAGTCGTGGGCCATCCTGCCCCGGGACTCGGCTAAGTAGCTGCGTGTCAAAGTAGGGCTGCAACACGTATGGCCGTCATGCCAACCTAGCCCGGAACGAATCAAGATGAACCTGAAGATGTACAACACCGCACCGGCAAGATTCAATACCCAACCACGGTCACGATACCCATGGACGGCACCGTCAAGACGCTTCAGATGCTGGCAGACGCCCGCGCCGCATACGAGATGAAGTTGGGGGGCGAATCATACCCGTTGTCTGACGTCCGCATATACGAGACCGCCACCCCCGTCAGGGGATCCGCCGCCCGGGGAAACGTCTACTCCGAGGACCGCAACTCATACCGCATCGAGGCCGGCGTGGATCCGGCCGCATACGGCCGGCTCTCGCAAACCATGCTGGGCCCCAGCAGCCGCTTCGGCGGCCTGCACATATCTGCCCGGACCGCGTCCGGCCACATCAACATAGAGGGAAGCCTGCTCAGCATGAGCCGCGCCGGCGGTGTAGTCCGCCTGCAGATGGCCGTGGTATCTGCGGAATAAACCACTCGCATGCTGCGCCCGGCACGCTTTTTTTACCCGCGTATGCGCCGCATCCCGTGAAATCTTTGGATGCATACCTGCGCGACATGGATCTCCAGGCCGAGGCCGCCGACGGTTTCGTCGCCCCGGCGCAGCTCTCCGAGGACGAGCAGCGCCGAGCCGTATTCACCGGGAGCGGCGACTCGCTGGCGGCGGCGATGCTGGCCGAGGCATTCTCTGACTACAGGGTCCGGGCCCTGGACCCCCGGGAGATCGGCCGCAACCCCGCGATAGTGGCGGGCAGATCCCTGTATGTAGTGTCGGTGTCCGGCCGGACCGTAGCCAACGTGCGCCTGGCCCAGACTCATGGCGCGGTGGCCATAACCGCCGTCCCCGACAGCGCCCTGGCCCGGGCGGCCCGCCATATCATCCCGCTGTCGTTTCCCAACTCTGATATATTGACGGCCGGCAGCATCAGCTTCCTGAACAGCGCCCTGGTGTGCATGTCGCTGGTGCTGCCCGTATCGCCGCGCAACACGCCCCACATACTGAAGCGGGCCCGGCGGGACGCGGCCGGCGCCCCATACGGAGACCGCACCTACTTTGTGGGCAACCAGCACACCTTCCCGGTGGCCATGTACGCGGCCGCCAAGACCTACGAGATACTGGGCGCCGACGCCCACTATGCCCGCACCGAGCAGTTCGCCCACATGGAGCTCTTCTCGGCCAAGCCCGGAGATATGGTGATATTCTTTGATGGTAAGGAGCAGGTGCGGGAGACGGCCGACGCGCTGGAGGGGCAGGGCATATCATGCTGTGTGGTGGAGCCGCGCCTGGGAGATCCCATATCCGACATCATATACGACATATTCTACGCGCAGGCCCTCCCCCTCAACCGCACCGGAGGCAGGGTTGAGGTCCACTTTATGGATGCCCATACCCTCCGGGGAATAAGCGACGCGGCAATATACTGATTGGAAGATTTAATAGCTCAAAATCGGGGCCGTGCCCCATGCCCAAGTACAAGTCCACCGAGCAGGTGCTCAAAATAATCAAGCAGAAGGACCAGATCCGCAACTTTGGGGTAATAGCCCACGTGGACCACGGCAAGACCACCATGAGCGACAGCCTCCTGGCGTACTCGGGGATAATAGCCCCCTCCACGGCCGGCAAGGCCCTAGCCATGGATTATGACAAGGAGGAGCAGGAGCGGGGCATCACCATATACCAGGCCAACGTCACGCTGCACTTTACCCAGCAAGACAAGGAGTACGTCATCAATATGATAGACACGCCCGGCCACGTGGACTTTAGCGGCCGGGTCATCCGGAGCCTCCGGGCCATCGACGGGGCCGTGGTTGTATGCGACGCCGTGGAGGGCATAATGACCCAGACCGAGACGGTAACCCGGATGGCTCTTGAGGAGAGGGTTAGGCCCGTCCTCTTCATAAACAAGGTGGACCGCCTCATCAAGGAGCTGCGGCTCACCCCCGAGAAGATGCAGGAGTCGCTGGCGGCCGTGGTGTCAAACTTCAACCAGCTGGTGGACACGTACGCCGAGGAGGAGTACAAGGAGAAGTGGAAGGTCTCCATTCAGGACGCCAGCGTCACGTTCGGCTCGGCCAAGGACAGGTGGGCCATCAACATCGACATGATGAGGGAGAAGGGCATCACCTTCAAGGACGTCATGGAGGCGTACAGCTCCGAAAAGGTGGACGAGCTGGTGGCCCGGGCCCCGCTGGCCGACGCCGTCTTGGGGATGGTGGTAAAGCACCACCCGCCGCCGGATGCGGCCCAAAAGTACCGCATACCCAAGATATGGCACGGGGACCTGGACTCGGACATAGGAAAGGCCCTGCTGGCCTGCAAGGACGACGGTCCCGCCATAATGATGGTAGTAAACATGGTGCTGGACAAGGCCGCAGGACCCGTCGCCATAGGGCGGCTCTTCTCGGGGACCATCCAGGACGGCCAGACCGTAAACATCATCGACGCCAAGAGGCCGGGACGGGTGCAGTCGGTCAACTTCTTCATGGGCAACCAGCGCGAGCAGGTCGGCGAGCTGGGGGCCGGAAACATCCCGGCCCTGCTGGGGATGACCGAGGCGCGGGCCGGAAACACCCTCTCCTCCGTAAAGGGCATACACGTCTTTGAGGGGATACGGTACGTCTCCGAGCCTGTAGTACAGGTAGCCGTCGAGCCCCGCCACCCCAAGGACCTGCCCAAGCTGGTGGAGGTGCTCAAGCAGCTCACCATAGAGGATCCCAACCTGGTGGTGAAGATAGACAACGAGAGCGGCGAGACCATAGTGGCGGGCATGGGCGTGCTGCACTTGGATGTAGCGACCCACCGCATACAGGACGCCAAGGTGGATATCGTGACCTCCGAGCCCCTGATCAACTACCGCGAGACCGTAAAGGGCGAGTGCGAGCCCATAATGTCAAAGTCTCCCAACCGGCACAACAAGATCTTCATGAAGGTCGAACCGCTGGAGCCGGCGATAGCCGACATGCTCCGCACCGGAGAGATCAGCGACATGAAGGACAAGGCCGAGGTGGCGTCCCTGCTCAAGGCCCAGGGCTGGGACACCGACACCATAAAGAGGATAATGCGGCTGGACTCCCGGGGCAACGTGCTGATAAACGGCACCAAGGGCGTGCAGTTCGTGCAAGAGTCCACCGACTCGATAAACTCCGGCTTTGACGATGTAATGAAGGAGGGCCCCATGTGCAGGGAGCAGATGCGCGACTGCAAGTTCATCTTTACGCATTTTGTGCCCCACGAGGACACGGCCCACCGTGGCCTCTCCCAGCTGGGCCCGGCCTCGCGGCGCGCCTGCATGGGCTCTCTGATCACAGCCGGGACCTCCCTCCTGGAGCCGGTCCTGGCCATAGAGGTGCGCGTGCCCACCGATCTGGTGGGGAACGTGGCCACCGTACTGTCCGGAAAGAGGGGCAGGGTGCTGGACATGCAGCAGAAGGGCCCGGCCAGCATCGTGATAGGGGAGATACCGGCCGCCGAGACGTTTACCCTGTCCGAGGAGATGAGGGGCCAGACCGCCGGCAAGGCCATGTGGAACACGCACTTCAAGGCGTGGTCGGAGGTCCCCCGCTCCCTGCTGCCCGAGACCATCAGCACCATACGCAAACGAAAGGGCCTGGCGCCGGATCCGCCGGCGGCCTCCGAGTTCATAGACAGGGAGTGACTATACTGGGTCTTTGCACCCGCCGACATCACATGCCACACTGCTCCTGACAATGGCGCGCTGCGGGAGCAGCAGACCAGCCAGGCTCGCCATACGTCCTCTTTTGACCGGAATATAGCATTCCGGCGCGTATGGCTGCCGCGCACATTCCCAAAATCGCACTCCAGATCCGCCATGCAATCGGCCATAACCGGAAATGGTGCATCCTCCGCACCAAAACAGGAAGACAGGATTTTCTGCAAGATGCCCTTCCGTGACAAAGTCCGACACCATTGCATGGTCTGCGGGAAACCATAACTCGTGTCATGTCAAATATGGCATTCCCGACGCGACTGTACCTGCATGCGTGTTATACACCAAATTCCGCTATGCGTTTTATGGATTGGTTGCCCGGTTTGCAACATTCCAAAAGCTCTTTTTTTGACCGCGCCGTTTTTGGTTTGCTGGCATCGCCCCCTCCGGAAGGGCTGCTCCTGTCCAGCCGGGCGGCGTATGGCCGTTCCCGTACGGGTACGTCTTGGCTTTTTGCGCTTCCTGTCTTCGCCGGCCGGCCGGTTTGTTCTTGATCGTTCCATCTCGCTTTGATCGCTCCATCAACGCGCGCCGGTACCTGCCCGTTCCGAGCAACCACGGTCAGGATCATAGTCCTGCGTACCGCCACTGCATCCTATGTTTTACGTACGCCCGCTTGTCCCACAATCCATCTGGAAGGTTGGCGCTGATATTTTTTGGATCATATTGTTGAGATTTGACAAAAACATTATACCCGGCCCGCCACGCCGTTCCCAACACGAATCGGAATTTAATCAGCCGAGATGGCAGTACAATAAAACGCAATGACAAAATGTCATTCACTCCATGACAATGACCGACCGCCAAGGTAGGCCGGACGGCAATACGGCGGGGCCGAGGACATGCGGACCCCGCTCTGAGCGCTCGGCGGGGATGAACAATAACGAATGGACCGTCTCCACTAGAAATAAAAGCCGGATGATGCCGGCCACCCCGCATGGAGCAGGTCATGCATATGCGGCAGCGGCTGGCCGCGCCAGCCGAATCCAGACTGCTCTCAGAGTTCCGCCGGACCAGGTCCCGGACGCTTGGCCTGGTGGAGACGCTGGAGCGCGACGACTTTGTGGTGCAGACCGCCGAGTACATGAGCCCGCCCAAGTGGCATCTGGGCCACGTGTCCTGGCTGTTCGAGGTAGTCATGAGCCGCGCCGACCCGTCATACCGGTTCTACTCCGAGGAGTTCTCCGCATACCTGAACTCATACTACAACCAGTTCGGCGAGCCGCACCGCAAGGACCGCAGGGGAGTGGTCTCCCGGCCCACGCTGGACCAGATCCTGGAGTACTACGCCGAGACAAACCGCCGCGTCGAATCATTCCTGGACAGACATGGGGACGCGTCGGAGCTATTCGAGATGGCCATGCACCACGAATGCCAGCACCAGGAGCTGATGGTATACGACCTACAACACCTGCTGGCCGACCGGTACAAGCCGGCCCGACGCGAAGCGCGCCCCCCGGCGCGGCGCTACACCAAACCGGACATGGTGCCGGTGGGCGGCGGCCTGTACGACATAGGGTATGGCGGGAGCGGCTTCTGCTACGACATAGAGCAGCCGGTGCACCGCGTGTACCTGGACGACTACCATATGGGCAGATACCCGGTGACCAACGGCGAGTACATGAGGTTCATGGAAGAGGGCGGATACGGGGACTTTCGCCACTGGCTTGCCGACGGGTGGAAGAAGGTCCGGGAGAACGGGTGGAACTCCCCCATGTACTGGGAGCTGATAGACGGCACGTGGCACACCCGGGACTTTGGCGGCCTGCGGCCCGTGGACCCGGCCGAGCCGGTGGTCCACGTCAGCTTTTACGAGGCCGACGCGTATGCCCGGTGGGCCGGAATGCGCCTCCCCACCGAGGCGGAGTGGGAGAGGGCCGCCTGCTGGGATCCCGCCGCCCGCACCATGCGCATGTTCCCCTGGGGGAATGATATACCGGACCCCTCGCGCTGCAACCTCCTGGAGTCCTGTATATGGGGCGGCACGCCCGCCGGCAGCTATTCTGGGGGAGCCAGCCCGTGCGGGTGCGAGCAGATGATCGGCGACGTGTGGGAGTGGACCGCCTCCGAGTTTGTGGGGTATCCGGGGTTCGTCTCCAAATTCCAGGAGTACAACGACAAGTGGTTCACCTGCCAGAAGGTGCTCCGGGGCGGTTCCTTTGGCACCCCGGCAGCGTCGGTGCGGGGCAGCTACCGCAACTTCTTCCGGCTGGACGAGCGGTGGATGTTCGCCGGGTTCCGGCTGGCCGACTAGGCCGGCTCCATCAGCGTGACCGAGAAGAGTCCGCCTTTGTCCAGCCAGAGCCGCCGCACCGCAAATCCCGCATCCCTGGCCATCGTCCTGATTTGTGGCACCGTATACTTGTAGGAGTTCTCGGTGTGGATGCGGTCGCCGCGGCGCAGTCGCAGCGTTATGCCGGCCCCGGGTATGTGCACCGTCTGCCTGTCCTCCGATACCAGATACATCTCTATGCGGTCCTCGTCGGCGTTGTATGGCGCCTGGTGCGAGAAGAGCGACGTCTCAAAGTCGGCACCCAGCTCACGGTTTATCCTGCGCAGTATGTTCAGGTTGAAGCGGGCCGTCACGCCGGCCGAGTCGTTGTAGGCGGCCTCCAGTATCGACCTGTCCTTGACCAAATCTAGGCCCAGCAGGAACATGTCCCCGGGGCGCATCATACTACGCACCATATCCAGGAATGCGGCGGACTCGTCGGGGCACATGTTGCCCAGGCTCGAGCCCAGAAACGCCACCAGGTTCGGCGGCCCGTCCATCCCCCGCACCAGGGCCAGCCCGCCCTCGTACGTGTCCACCACCCCGGTCACCGCCACGCCCGGATAGTCGTCGACCAGGGACCCGGCCCCCGCCTCCACCACATCAGATATGTCGATGGGAACGTACTCGGTCCCCGGGCTGGCATCCTCCAGGGCGTCGAGAACCCGGCGCGTCTTGGTGGAGTGGCCGCTGCCCAGCTCCACCAGCCGGAACCCGCCGCCGAGCAGCCCGGCCAGCTCGCGCCGCACCGAACCGAGTATGCCCGTCTCGGTGCGGGTCGGATAATACTCCGGCAGCGAGCATATCTTCTCGAAGAGGGCCGAGCCGGCGTCGTCATAGAAGAACCTGGGGGGTATGGAGTAGGGACTGCTGCCCAGCCCGCCCCGCACCGCCCCGGCCAGGTCGGCCAGCCGCCGGCGGCCGGCGGCCCTGTAGTAGCTGAACCGCTCCGACACCACGCACCTAAAGTATGCGGGCGAGTGCATCCTCTGGCGGGCCATGGGGCGCCCCCCGCGCCAGCCGTGTTAAATTCCTTACACCACCAAGGCCGGAGTGCCAGACAGATAAAGATCAATACTCGCTAAACTTTATATGTATTACAGGCGGAAACACCACCGTATTGTTTAGCATGAAGTGGTACCTCATATTCTTGTTCGGCTCGCTGGCCGTGAGTATCGGTATACAGATGGTGCTTCCCTTCCCGTACGGCCTGGCCGTGGCCCTGGCCCTCTTCATTGCATTTCCCCTGCTCATCCGTCGGCGGTACATGAACCGCATGAGGGGCGGCGGCTCCGAGAGCTTGGGCGGAGGGTTCTTCGGCCTAGGATCCCGGCAGGGCAGCGCCGACGTAAAGTACGTCTGCCTGGTGTGCAACAACAGGTACAAGGGGGGCAGCTGCCCCCGGTGCGGCTCCAAGATGAAGCGGGCCGACTTTTGAGAATGGCGCTGGAGGATCTTCGCCGCAGGGTGCTGTTCCACAACTCCATAGACGTGTGGATGGAGCGGTGCGCCGAGGCCGGCACGCCTTGGAACGACACGGCCGAGTACGGCCGGTTCATACGGCACCTCCGGGATGCGGGGCTGCCACTCAACGCCTTCAACCTGTGCGCCCACGAGGCCGGGGAGACGCAGGCCGACAAGAAGGAGTTCGCCGAGAGCCTGGCCGCGCTGAAGGGCGCCGACCCCGACTATTCCACCTACACGCTGCGGCTGAGCGGCGGGACCATCGACGCCGTCAGGGCATTTCGGTAACCGGCCAGGCCCCGGCTCCGCCGTCCGGCTAGCGCCGCAGACGCGGGTTCACTATCGCGTCCAGGGCATTCCCTATGAACACGAACGCCAGGCCCGTCAGGGCGATCATCATGCCCGGAGGCACTATCCACCACCACAGGCCCCGGGCCGCCGCCCCGTACGTGTTGGCGTCGTACAGTATGCTGCCCCACGTGGGGAACAGCGGGTCCCCCAACCCCAAAAAGCTGAGGCCCGCCTCGGTGGTTATGGCCGCCGGCACGGATATGGCGATGCTGGCAAACGCGTAGGGGAGCAGCTGCGGTATTATGTGCCGGAATATTATGACCGAGTGCTTCTGGCCCATCATCTGGGCCGCCTCCACGTACCCGCGGGTCTTTATCTGGAGGGCCATGCTCCGGGACACCTTGGCTATCCCCACCCACCCAAAGATCATCAGGAATCCCACCATGAGGAATATGCTGTTGCTTATGGTGACGGCCAGTATCACCAGGAACGGGAGGGCCGGCAGCGCATACACTATGTCGTTGAAGCGCATCATGGACTCGTCGACCATCTTGCCCCGGTACCCGGCATACACGCCATACACCAGGCCGGTCACCACCGATCCTATGGAGACGGCCAGCCCTATGAAGAGCGCCAGCGGCGTCCCCCAGAGCAGGCCCACCACCAGGTCCCGCCGCAGCTCGTCGGTCCCCATTATACCAAAGACCTTGCCGTCTATCACCAGGGTGGAGCCGGAGATGTGGCCGTCCGGCTCGTTCCCGTACAGGTTTATCGTAAAGACGTACACGCCCTGCAGCGGCTCACCGCTCTCCGCGTCGGAGAATATTATGGACTCGGCCGCCAGAAAGTCCGTCTCAAATCCGAAAGAGTCAGACCCCAGCACCAGGTTCTTGTGTATGGCCGAGTCGGTGGAGAAGACCCTCTCAGAGTGCATGGCGGTCTCCCGGACGGGGGGAAGCGGCCTGGAGAGCACGTCCAGCCTCATGCCGTCGGGCCGCAGGACCGTCATCTCCAGCAGCGGGGCGCCCGCATACTCGGCCTCGTACTCGTATATGAAGCCGCCCGGAAAGTCGCCGTACGTGTAGTCCAGCTCGAACGTCTCCGAGTACAGGTACACGCCCCCCAGGTCCGCCGACTCGGATCCGGATGCATGCAGTATCTGGTGCTCGGGCATGTCCTCGGCCAGGAATACGTTGACCCACGCCGGCAGGGCGGTCTTGGGATAGGACAGCCAGTTGGCCGGATTGGTCCACTCCCGGAAGGTCTCCAGCGGTATGAGGCTCATGGTCAGCAGGGACATCAGAATCAGGCCCGCCAGTATTATGATGCCGGCTATCCCCATGCGGCTGGTCCGGAACTCCCGCCACACGTCCCGGGCCGTTACGCCGCTCACTGCGCCGTCCTCACCCGGGGATCAAAGTACCCATACAGTATGTCCGCTATGAATATGCTGATCAGAAAGAACGCCGTCAGCACATACGTGGCGCCTATTATGACCGGCAGGTCCATCACGGTGATGGCCTCAAAGTAGAGCCTGCCCATGCCGGGCCAGTCGAAGACGGCCTCGGTGATGATGGCGCCGCCCAGCGATCCCGAGAGGCTCAGTGCCAGTATGGTGACTATGGGGGGCGCCGCGTTCTTGAGGGCGTGCTTGTATATGACGCGCCGGCGGGGTATCCCCATGGTCTTCTTGGCGAATATGAAGTCGTCTTGGAGTACGCCCACCATAAAGTTCCGCACCAGGTACGCCCAGGCGCCGAACCCTATCAGGACTATGGTGATGAGGGGCAGGGTCATGTGGTAGAGCAGCGCCCCCACGTATCCGGGGTCGTCCGCAGGTATGGTCGGGGTGGCCCGGGCCGGAAATATCTCCCACGCGAACGCGAACAGCACTATAAGCAGCATCCCCACCCACCACACCGGGAAGCTGGAGCTGACCACCGCGAAACTGGACGTTATGCGGTCCACCACGGAGCCGACCTTGCTGCCGGAGAGGGCCCCCAGGAATATGCCGATCAGCGATATGATTACGGTGGCCGTTGTAAAGAGGAGTATGGTCTTGGGCAGCTTCTCGGCTATGATGTCACCCACCGCCGCCGACCCTGAGTCGCTGGTCAGGAACGTGGCATATCCAAAGTCCAGCACCAGTATCTTGTACATGGAGAGGCCCAGCCGCTGCGGGGAGTACCACGGCTCGTCGAGACCCAGCTCCAGAATGCGCCGCTGTATGGTGTCGCTTACGTACTTTTCAAAGTCCTCCACCGACTCGAAGCTGGCCGCCAGCCCGGGCGTGTGGGCGATCTCCTCGCGGACCTGCACGGCCACCCCCTGCTTGAGTATGATGTCCATGTTGGAGCCCACCAGGGCTATGGTGAGCAGGAGCGTCACCATGAGCACCCCGAAGAGGGTGGCAACCCGGGACGCCACGTACCTCTTGAGGCCCATTGGGGCGCCGCCCGCCTCCGGCTCTTATAAAACTGAACTATATCGGTCAGCGGCGGCATGGCCGTATGTTGATATTATCCGGCGGCGGCATATCCGTGTGTCCTCGGATCCTGACGGGCTGGCCCTGAGCAAGGTGGAGATACTGGCGTTTTGTGACCGCGTGCTCAAGAAGTGGGCCGAGGATCCTTCCAAGAATGCCCAGAACATACTGGCCATGAACGCTGTGCGGGCCAGCGTGGCGTGGACCGACGAGGAGACCCTCAAGGCGGTGTGGGGCGAGATCACCCGGTGGATGTACGAGCTGATGTACGAGAACGCCATGGCCCGGGCGTCCAAGGAGGGCGCCAAGTGGCCGGGAACCCTCAAGGGGGCCCGCCCTAAGGGGCGGCGCCGGTGATAGTCTCGTACGAGGATACGTACCGGGCGGTCATCATGCGGGATATCTCGGCTGGGATGGGCGGCGCCCGGGGGGTTCGGCCTGCCGCCCGGTCCCTCTCGAAGCGCTCGGCCCACCCGTTTTTGACCAGCCAGTCCCGCAGTATCTGCTTGTCGTGGGCATCCTGGGTGCGGCCCGGCTCGTAGGACTCCCGGGGCCACAGCCTGTACTCGTCGGGGCCTATCGAGTCGGCCAGGTGTATGGTGCCCTCGTGTATCCCAAACTCCAGCTTCAGGTCTGCCAGGATGAAGCCGGCCTTCCCCACCACGTCTGACATCGCATTGTATATGGATGTGGAGCGCTCCTGCAGCTCGTCAAACATATCGCCGCTCACCAGGCCGCCGTCTATCGCCCCCCGCCTGTCCACCGGAACGTCGTGCTCGGACTTTGTGGTGGGATCAAAGACCGGCTCTGCCAGCGGGGATGCCAGGGCGCTGCCGGAGCCCGGCGGCAGGGACGCCTCGCCCCTGCGGAACCTCTCCATCAGGCTGCCGTACAGGTATCCCCGCACCACGCACTCCATGGGTATCATGTCCAACTTACGCACCAGCATGGTATCGGAGGACACCCTCCGGATGTAGTGGTTGGGACCGGGAATGCGCTCGAACCAGAACTTGGCGAAGGCGCACAGCGTCTCGCCCTTGCGGGGGATGGTGTCGGCAAACTTTACGTCGAACGCCGAGACGCGGTCGGAGAACGCAAAGAGGAGCGCGCCGTCGCCGGCATCGTACACGTCCTTCACCTTGCCTGCGTGCAGGAACCTCAGGAGCCCATCATCCCCACCATCTTGGGCAGTTCGCGGTAGGCCTTGCTGACGAATATGCCGTTGTCTCCGGACACCTGCACGAACGACATGGAGTTGTCCGGCGGCGGGGAGAGTATAATCTTCTCGCCGGGGTCCAGCGTTCCCAGAGCCAAGACGTCCCCGTCCCCAAAGTTTACCCGGAGGCCGGTGAGGGGCAGGTGGCCCGTGTTCTGGACGGTGATGCGGCCGGTCACAAAGAGGTTCTGCTTGTCTATGATGGGGTCGACGAATATGTCATAGTCCTGGACGGAGACGGACATGCGCATCACGTCCATGCCGAACACCACCGCCATTACGGCTATGGCGCCCACCGCGACGCCGACCACCACCATATACTGGTTCATATGTATGGTATGGCCTGGTTTGCATTTATGTGATTTGTCAGTCGGTGGCTTCCTGGGAGCGGGCCTCCTCCAGGTATGCCCGCCGCATCTCGTTTATCTTTTCGCGGTCTATCTGGATGTCCTCCTCCACCACTATGATATCCTCGTCTTCCTCGGGTATGTCACTAGGTTCTGTGCTGTGGCTCAATCCGGAGCGGACGTCGATCTAGCGTTAAATAAGAGTTATGGAATGTGGTTCCTCCTGCAAGGACGGGTGATGGGTAGGGGGATCTGCCTCTACGATCTTAAACAATCTGTCGGAT
>JAEFDA010000129.1 GCA_016126025.1 Nitrososphaerota archaeon
CCGTGAAGCTTTTCGACATCCTCATACAGCGAATCAAACTGCCGTGGAGACATGCCGGTGAGGGCTTTAAACACCTTGGGGCTACGGATAGCCTTCTCGTAGGTCAATATGGCCGTTTGTAGGCATCAGGTGCCAAATGAAGATGTCGGCTGGGCTGTTAGGCTGTCGTATCCGGGAAGTAGTTCCGCCTAGGCTTTGGCATGCAAATTCTCCCCCATCTCTTCGGTGGTTATGTCTTTTGGCGCCTGCTTGCGCACGTATGCCTCCGCAGGAGTCTCCTTGCCGTCCATAAGTGACATGTGCGGCAGGCTGTTGTACCAATCGACCAGCCGTGCCACCGGATCCGTCATCCCGGCGGCATGGAACGGACCGCCTACATGGTCGCCGGGCCTGACATTCCTGACGGTGTTGGATGCAGACTCGTCTTCGAAGGACTATAGGTGCCGTTCTATCTCCAGGTGGAACCGCTCCAGCTTGCCGTTCGTCTGGGGATGCCTTACGCGGGCCAGGACGTGCTTGATGCCAAGCTCAACTAGTCTGGTCTCGAACGTGGCCACGCCACGCTTTGTGTTCTCCTTTTCGTTTGCATAAAACTGCGACCCACGATCAGTGAGTATCTGGGCGGGCTTGCCGTACCTCTTGATTGCATCCTCCAGCACCCTGATTGCATGATCGGTTGTAGCCTCATCAAACACGCCAAACCCCACGACAAGCCGGGACGCGTCGTCCTGGAATGACACGAACCACTTGCCGTCGGGAAGCTGCTTGTAGTCCGTATGCCACAGGGAGTTGGAGTATCTGCGCTCATAGCGTACCCATTTCTGCTGCTTTGCCTTTGCTGGTTGGTTCTCCGCAAGCTCCTCGTCCTTCAATATGCCGTGTATGACATGGTGCGAGATATGGATTCCGATGGACCTCTCGACCATCGTCTCAATCCTCACGGCCATGCGTCTGCCCTGGTTGCAGCAGGACAGCACCGCGGAGTGCTCCCTGCGGCCTGTCAGTCCCTCGACTGGCCGGCCCATCCGCGGCGGCCAGGTGATGTCTTCGGGGCGCGTGAACCTGTATCTGGACCACAGCTTTCTGACCCACCTGTCGGACACTCCCATCGACTCTGCAATCTCGGCGCTGCCCATCTGTCCGTTGGCCTTCTGCTGCATCATCCACCTCACCTGCTCCTCGTCAAGCTTGTGTATCACCCTGATCTTTTTGCCGTTTTTGAACCTGGTCTTGATCTTTGTACGGCGGTCGTGCGACGACCCCTCCGCCTTCATTTCCACTGCGCGTGCGGATATCATGGTGTCCACGCCGCTAGTTGCCATTTCCCCCACTCCGCCGGCAGTATATATAGGCGGAACTACTTACCACGATGGCACTTGACAGGGCCACATACAGGCACGCATTAGGGGCGGAACTACTTACCGGACAAGTCAGCTGGGCTGTTAGGCTAATTTCGGATTAAGTCTACTGACTTGCGCCCGGTTCGACCGTAGCACTAGTGAGATCGCATGGCAGGGATCGGCTGGATGCGGTCAGGTCCTTGGCAGACCGTCTAATTCGGATCCGATAGTGCTAGGGCGTATAGGGTGCAGTATGGACAAGGCGAACGGGATGATACGACCGGAAACATCATACGGCTTGAGTGGAGTGGAAACTGAGGTTAGGCTTTACGGAATGGAAATGCAAGTCGGAGTGGAAATAGTGGTCACATGACTGTCAGGCCACTTTTTTGACAGTCCATCCTAGGTCACCAGTTTTTGATATCTTCTTCGCGCAGCTAAACTTATTTGGCCTCCCGAAAGTCACATCTCGAAGATGGCTGCGGATCACGAGCCTTTGGAAATGAGAATCGAGCTTACGGTCATTGAGGATCTTGGTATAAAGCTGTACGGGACACTCCCGCCAGTAATCTCTGAGATGGTCGCCAATGCGTGGGATGCCGATGCATCATTTGTCGAAATAACGTTGGAGGAAGACGCTATTGATGCCGATTCCACGATAGTGGTAAGGGATGACGGACACGGCATGTCGTACGAGGACATTCAGGAGAAGTATTTGAGTGTGGGAAGAAAAAGGCGGGTCAAGGAAGGCACCGACCTCACGGTCGGGGGACGAAGAGTCATGGGTAGAAAGGGCATAGGCAAGCTGTCCGTCTTCGGCATAGCCAAAAGGGTTCAAGTCAGGACAGTTAGCTCTAAAAAAGCGAGTGTTTTTCAGATGGATCTGGGCGACCTGCTGAGCGAGGCCCAAGAGAGCGGGACATACAAACCAAGGACAATATCAGCTGACGTAGACGCAGACGAGGGCGATGGGACAACCGTTACGCTGACCCACCTCACCAGAAAGAACCGCATTAGTGTGCAATCCATCCGAAGGGGGATAGCTAAGCACTTCTCCGTCATTGGAGACGGCTTTCGCGTGTCTGTCAACGGAGAGCCGATCTCGCACTCTGACAAGTTCAGGGAGAGCGACTGGGAAGTACGACATACAATAAACGAGCCGCTGATAGAGGACAAGCCTGAATGGGTTGTGTCGGGATGGATCGGGGCGACGAGCCAGCCCCTCGACGAGGAGGATCGTGGGGTAACCATAACCGCGAGAGGGAAACTCATCCAAAGCCCGACAATGTTCGGGATCAAAAGCGGCAAAAAATTTTCCTACTCGTACTTGGCGGGTGAGATCAGGGCAGAGTTTTTTGACGAGCAGGAAGACCACATTGCAACCAACCGCCAGTCTTTGATATGGGACACTCCTCAGGGGGCAGCTCTAATGGAATGGGGAGCAGCCAAGCTTGGAGAGATATCAGCAGAGCTGGTTGAGAAAAGAAAAGCCGCCCGCGAGAAGGCCATAAGGGAAGATCCCGAGATCAGTAGCTGGCTTGCCACTCTGAAGGGACACGAAGTAAAAGTAGCGAACAAGATTATACGAATCGTCACGTCGGACGAAAAGACTGGCGATGTAGAGCGGAAGGAGCTTGTGCGCTATGCCAGGGCGTCCTTTGAGCAGTCTGCCTTCTTGGAGATGGTGAGCACACTGGACGAGCATCCGGATCCGGCCGCCATGCTGGATCTGTTCAAGGAGTGCAACGTAGTCGAGGCTCGCGAAATGGAGAGAATCGTGATGGGAAGGCTGGAGGCCATAAAGCGCTTGGTCAGATTTGTGGACGAGAACGCTAAGGAAGTTCCGACGTTGCATGACTACTTCAAAGATTCTCCGTGGATGCTGGAGCCGACCTGGACGCAATGGCAGCACGAAAAGCATTTTTCAGATCTGCTCAAGGATAATTTTCCCGACGAGGAGTTGGAGGAGACCGATCGACGGATAGATTTCTTGTCCATAGGGGTGGGAGACACCGTCCATGTAGTGGAACTGAAGCGGCCGGGTTACCGGGTGAAGGACAGGGATCTTGTGCAGCTGACCAAATACGTAGGGTTTGTCAAGGACCGCCTCGGAAACGTTCATGGAAGAGGATATGCGGATGCTGCTGGGTATCTCGTGGTAGGAAAAAGATCTACCGATTCGGGCACACGAGAATTTGTCCAGATGGCCGAGAAGTCAAGGCAGTACATTAAGACGTATGAAGATCTTATTACCGACGCGCGTAGGCTTCACCGGGACTTTGAGGAAAAGCTGGAAGAGTTCGAGAAGGCCCGTCTCCAAGCCCACGCGGAACAACAGGCGTAACGCACCTGGTCAGGCCGCGACGTGGGGCGCTATGACCTCCTAGCTCTCTAGCCATCAACGGCGGCACGGCATTACCTATAGCGCCGACTAAAAGTTCGTTCAGACTGAGGCTTTAAATCGAAACCAATAATGATCCCCTGTTATACTAGTGCGTAGTACTCAGGTGATTCCAATATTTTTCTTAATGGCATCCCAGCGTCGTACCGGCCCAGAAATATTGGATCCATCTGCATTTCACTATGTACAGCCCGTGGATGCTGG
Source organism: Nitrososphaerota archaeon (assembly GCA_016126025.1). Lineage (GTDB taxonomy): Archaea > Thermoproteota > Nitrososphaeria > Nitrososphaerales > Nitrosopumilaceae > VYCS01. The sequence goes on from JAEFDA010000129.1 coordinate 3,946, forward strand.
CACGCTTCATCACTGGCAGACGGACCGGCACAGCTGGCGGCCGCTTGCCGTTGCCTCTGTACCTATTTGTGTAGCATATGCGGGCCATGCTGACCAAAGAGGCCCGCTCTGGCAGTCCGCCCTACTAGGCATCTCCAGTATTGAGGCCATATATGGCCGGATACGCTCCGTAGCTGGTCCCCGTCCTGCCCCGTTCGTTGCCCACGCCGTCGCGCGCGGCCATGCCGTACGGAGCCGCGCCATATGTCGGACCGCGGCGCGGGCGCCAGCCGCCCGTGCCGTATAGTCATCCCGTCCCCTGCATGTTTGGCCGCCCCGCATGGTACCGATCATTAATCAGCTAGCTTGGGCCCGAGTCCATACGCCCAGCGTGGGTATCACAAATAAAATAGGAGAATACCACATTTGCATCCCTAAGTATATTTATAAGGTGTAGTCCAAATATGGGAAAAGATGGCCATCCCAGAATCGCAGCTAAGCCAGTGGTCCAGTCATTGGTCCCAAGCCAGTTCCAAACAGACACACAAAGTCATAAGGACAGCTCTTGAATCCTATTCTTGGCCCAAACAGTTGACCTATGATTTTTTCCTGCAGGGTTCCTATAGCAACAACACCAACACCCGGGGTGACAGTGACGTAGACGTGATCTTGAAACTTAACCATGCTTTTTACCACGATTGTAGTGCATTATCCCCAGACGACCAGTCTGAACTAGAGAAATTGTTCCAATCTGCAACATACGGATGGTGGGACTTCAGGAGAGAGGCGCTTGCCGCACTCAAGAATGAATTCGCTGCATTCGTAGAGCCGGGCAATAAATCCATCAAACTAAAAGCTAATCCGCCCAGACTGGCAGCCGACGTAGTCGTCTGCCTAGAGTATCGCAGGTATATCTCGTTGAATTCATTTGTGGAAGGGATTACCTTCTATGCTCCACAAGATAAGCGCTGGGTAGTTAATTATCCCAAGGAGCATCGCAAGAACGGTGTGGCAAAGAGCAAACGCACCAATGACCGATACAAGCGAACAGTTCGGATGTTAAAGAATGCTCGGAATTATTTAGTGGATACAAAACAAATTAGTCACAACCTTGCCCCATCTTATTTTTTGGAGTGTCTCATATACAACGCCCCAGACAATGCGTTCAAAGATAGTCTACAAGACACTTATTGTTCTATCATCAACTGGCTGAACCGCGATGACATCAGCAAGGCCGTTTGTCAGAACTACCAGCAGTATCTATTTGGCACAAGTGCGGAGCAGTGGTCTCTTAATGCCGCTAGGACACTCTCCGACTACCTCGAAATGTTGTGGAAGAGCTGGGACTGACTCATACGGCATGAACTCTTACAACCCAAACGGTAGTGAAAAAGTGGTCGTTATTTTATTGATGGTAAGTGTGTCGTTGGCCGGACTTATCCATGCCGGGCTGGATGCCGCCAATCTTGATCTCCAATGGTTGATAAGTGTGCCTTCGGTTGCCATAATATACGGGATACTCTACTATGCATTTGAGCACCATGTCTGGAAATGGCGCTGGCTAAGAAAGCTTAAACTTGTTACAGTACCTAACCTAAACGGAAGGTGGGATGGTCAGATTAAATCATCGTATGCTTCCAACGGCCAAGATCACCAGATATCTGTTACCATAACACAACAGTGGTCTAAAATATTGGTCCGGCTTGAGGCCAAGGAATCTAACTCCAAAAGTATTGCGGCTAGTTTTCTGATGGATGATCCTTCGTCACCAGAACTGGTGTATGTCTATGATAACGAACCCGGAACGTGGGCTCCAGAATCTATGCATATTCATGGCGGCACAGCAAGGCTGAGACTTACTGGCTCTGTCCTGCAGGGGAAATACTACACCGGGCAGGAACGACGAACCGTTGGTGAGATCAAGCTAAAAAAGGCATGACGATCAGATTCTGCTGTAAAGTTGCCGGGTTGTTTTTTTTGCGTATGTACCAAGGCTCTCAACCATGCAGGCTATAGTTGGGATCATAAATAACTCCACAATAATTTTACAGTAACAGCATTTTGTCCAGATCCCTGAACAGGATATTGCGCGGATCGAACTTTATTTCAAGCGACTCGTACACTAACATTATCTTCCGCCTGAAATAGCTCTTGGCCGGTAGCCTGGAAATGCGCCGTATCTTCGTCTTGCTGCTGCGCCACAGCCACTCGGCCGGATTCAAAAACGGCGAATACGGCTGCAGGAACATCAGTCTAATGAAATCGTTGTTCTTCTCCAGGTGTCGCCGGACGCGCCCAAAGTTGTGGTACGCGGCGTTGTCTGCCACCACGGCAACCTTGCCGAAGCGGCGCTGCAGCTTGTCTAGGTATCTGATGAACGACCTGTCGTTGGCCTTGTCGGCGGCCGTGCGGCACGTCTGCCCATCCAGCGTGACGCCGCCGTAGACGGTCTGGCGCTGGTTGCCGGGCGGCATCGGGATAGGCTCGCCGTCGCCGCGCACGTAGGTCGCGCCGGAACCGAAGATGTTTGAATTTTGGTGGCTTTCGTCCGCCATCACGAGCGTAAAACCGTCGTTTTCAGGCATCTCTGCCTCTTTTTTGGCGTCCTTCTGCCAGATTTCGAGCTCCTCCTTGGGCGGAACGTGGTTGGATATCCGGGGAGTCTTCTTGACCACGAAACCGAGCGACCTCAGCAGGTGGCGCCTGTGCGGTTTGCTGTATTTTACGCAGTCTTTTTCTTGACCAGCTCGACGAATTCGTAGGCGGTGAACCACTTGGCTCCACCGACTATCTTCTCCATCTTGGTGCGCGGCACTAAAGGTGGGCGGCTTGGCCTCGCGTCGTCGGCGAGGCCGTCCAAGCCGTTGTGGTCGTAGGCGTCAAGCCAGTCGCTGACGGTGCCCCGGTCGAGGCCAAGCGCGTCAGCCGTAGCCGATGCGGCAAATCCCTTGGCGCGTACCATGTTCACTGCCACGACACGGGCGTACTCGCGCGTACCTCTAGTTTGCCTTAGGGCCGCCCTTATTTTTTGGCTTCAGTTTGGTCGTCCATGCGCCGGGTGGGAATTGCGATCATTTATTCCTTACGCAATGCGGGGTTACTTGACTTGTCCGGTAAGTAGTTCCGCTTTGTGTGGGTGCCTGGGCGTGCTCGTGCTTGTAGCTGTACCGGCGGTGGTAAGTAGTTCCGCTTTATACGCACTAGGCGAGGGGGGATAGATGGCTACCGCAACGGTGGATCCTCGGATATCTGCCTACGGAGTGGAAACACTGGTGTGGGGGTCGTCCCATGACCGCCGTACGAAGATCAAGACCCGGTTCAAGAACGGCAAAAAGCTGCGCGTGGTGCACAAGCTTGACCAGGAACAGGTGAGGTGGATAGTACGGGAAAAGCGCAAGGACGTGCTGAGCGATGCCGAGATTGCCCGGTCGATGGGCGTGTCTGCGCGCTGGGTCAGAAAGCTGTGGGCCAGATACAGGAATACGCGGCCCGAAGACATCACATACCCGCCCCGAATGGGCCGCCCGCCCGGCGGGCCGCCGGGCCGCAAGGAGCACTCGGCAGTCATATCCTGCTGCAGGCAGGACAGGCGGATGGCCGTAAGGCTGGAGGCCATCATAGAGGAAGAGACCGGAATTCATATCCCGCACCATCTCATACACGGCATATTGAAAGACGAGGAGCTTGCGGAGAGCCAGCCCAGAAAGGCGCAGAAGCGCAAATGGGTCCGGTATGAGCGGCGGTTCTCAAATTCCCTGTGGCATACGGACTACAAGCAGCTGCCTGACGGCAGGTGGTTCGTATCCTACCAGGATGACGCATCCCGGCTGATTGTGGCGTTTGGCGTGTTCAAGGAGGCCACGGCCGAGCATGCAATAGAGGTGCTTGAGCAAGCCATCCGCAAGTACGGCAAGCCTGCCCAGATACTCACGGATCACGGGTCGCAGTTCTACTCAAACGAAAAGGAAAACGCGAGGCGCGGCGTAAGCGTGTTTGAGAAAAAACTGGTCCAGCTGGGCATCAAGCAGGTGATGGCCCGCGTGCGGCATCCTCAGACAAACGGCAAGCTTGAGCGGTTCCACTCGGAGATAAAGCAGCATCTAAAGTCCTTTGAAGACGAGTCCGCATCCAATACGGTACGCAACGCCGATCCTGACGGCCACGTGGGCAATCCGTTCCATACGGCAGGCATGACGGATCCCGTGACCCGGCTGGTCGACTGGTACAACAACCTCCCGCACATGTCCCTCAAAGACGGCAAGGAGACTCCCGCGGAAGCATACGTACGCAAGCAGGCACCAAAAGACATAACCGCAGAGGAGATGGAGAGTCATGCGCATGCAAGGGCTTAAGCGGAACTACTTACCGGATATCACACAATGCGGGGTTACTTTTGATCCTAACCATATAGGCCAGTCAATTCTCATTAAACCGGGACTTGAGCCATTCTAGTATGGCCCGCTGGTCATCTACTCTTGCCCGGCGAACTTGACTAAGGAGCCAAACATATCTGGGCGGTTCCGGTACTTGATTTTTGGCCCCTTGGTTACACTGGTTGCATAATGCACGCAGATTTGTGGCATCGACATCTCCGCCATGGATCTTATCAACTATATGTCCGATATGCAAACGGATCTTTCTGCCACGGTCATCCTTTTCACCCGCACCAGCGCCGCACATCTGACACGTATACCCATTCCGCTCTAAGACAAATGCACGAACATTAGCTGGAATGCCTTTTGAAAAATGGTATGCTGCATCCGGTGGATGTTCTGTCAAGCAGTACTCGCCCGGCTTCAGGGCATCATCATCATTATGGGTATGAATTTGCCAACCCTCGTCATCGCGGAGCTCACGTACACGCCGTGCAAATTCGACAACTCCGCCTGAAGCCCGCTGAATGTCTTTGCTTGTTACTACCTCGCCCACATGAGCCTTAAGGTATGCAGCGATGCGTTGTTTGGAGCTGGCTGTCTTAGGCATTGACAATCACCGGTTCTGGCGTTTGCCGTATCACGCGCAGTAGAGATCTCCCAATAAACTCCGCGTATGCTGGAGGGATGGCCTCGTTCAGCTCCGGCTTGCTCATCCACGGCGCTTGCATGGCATCGCGCGCTGCGGCTACTGAACAATTCCCCCCACCTGTGACCTGCACGAAGTCGCGCCACTCGTTGGTGCAGCCAAAGTGGTTCTTGCGCCTGTCTAGTGTGTGGCAGAGCGGGTGCGGCGCGTGATGCAGTGGCGCTTGGACTGTCCAATTGGTCTCAAAGAGACGGTGCCGTATTACTCGCAATCCCGGGAACATTGTACCGCACAACACAATCGGATTACGCAAGGGAGCCCCAGGCACATTCTCTATCACATACGGCAGGCCGGACCGCTCCAGCATCTTGCGCACTGGTTCTATAAGCCGCGGCCAGGCTCCCCCGTTGCCCGTCCGTTTAGCCGTCACGGAGTATGCCTGACACGGCGGCGAGGCGTGTATGGCATCGAATGACGTGATAAAGCTCGGGTCCAAGGACAGCGCATCGGCGCGTATGAACTCGTACGGATAACGGGGCTGGTCGGTTATGTCAACCCCGGTAACATCGAACCCTGCCGCATGGTATCCGGCCCCTGCCCCACCAGCACAGCAGAATAGGTCAAGTAGTCTGGGTCGCGCCATCATGCCGTGCCTCCTAATCCTAGTGGCGTGCTGGGCCGCCACGCCGCCCACTCCAATGTACGGCACAGGTAGTCCCCACGCTGGCCGACCATGGAGCCCTGCCCCATTGGCATGGTGTGGCGGAGCGTACCGTGGGGCATCTCCCGCAGCTCCTCAGCATCAGATATAAAGCTGGCCAACTCGGCCACACCCAATTGATCCTCTTCGCTCATACCTACCCTGCAAATCATGTTTATATATAGTCTTGCTTATGTACGTTCTCTTGCAAAATTAGGACCGTTTTGCCTGGAGCTGATCTTCGGACCTGCCCACCGCTATGTAGTCGTCGCGTATGATGGACTTGGCATGGACACCGGAAAAGGAGACTGCCTTTGGCGCAATTGTACAGACTCTGACCACTCATCTATGCTTCGCCTCTCAGTATACAGGAACTCGTCCGGCGAGACATACTTCAGGGCAGAGCATGGCCGAAGACTTGGTCATAATCAGCCTCAAGGTGACTTCCGGCGGGCGACCGCAAGATCTGAGCCTCTCCTGGCACGGGTGGTCATGAGAGTCTTCAAGATCATGTCGAGGAATGCCCGCGCGTTCGGGATGACCACCGGCGTGTCGCTCTAGCCGTTCGTTTTTTTGATGCGAGATGCCGAGAAGGCTTACCCAGAGATCGAGAGAGCGAGACTCGACTGCCTTGGCCGCAAGCGGAGGGCCAGCGCGGGGGACCACTCTCACTGCACCTGTGGGACAGGGCGCTGATGGCCCTGATGTGCTGCAAAGCATACCTGAACCAAGACGGCATGACGCACCTGTTCTGGCTCGGCCAAGGGTCGATATCGCGTAACGTCGCGCTGTTGGTCCCTGTCATTCGCCGGTCGGTACCGCTGCCGCAGAAGATATACCAGAATGCCAGACGGGCTATAACGGTTGAGGACCTGCGGATCTGTTCCCTAGGACATCGCGCTGACCGACGCCCCTGAGCAGCCCATACTGCAGCCGAAGCGGTCCGACATGGAAAAGCCGCACTATTCCGCCAAGGCCAAGACCCGCACTATTCCACCAAGGTCCGGTACACCACAAGCTTCGACGCTTTGATCGTGCACAAGACGTCCCACTAGCCGGGCCAGCGGCCCGATTATGTGGTGTGCAAGATGAAGCACCCGACGTTTTTCGGCTGCCTCCCGTACAAGAATTCTAGAGGTGTGGGGAAGACTGCGCGCGACCACCTGCGCCACTCCGCTGACATTGAATACATTGCTATGGGAAATGCGGTCCCGGGACTGGACTATGTCGCCCCTATCAAACATAGGCCTGAAAATGACTAGACCCCGGCCGAGAGGGCCTACAACCGGGTCCATTTCAGGGTTACGCATACCATACCAGAGTACTATCCGGGGTCAAGATCTTTCGGATCATGAAGAAGTGCAGGAACCGGTTGAAAAAGTGCGATGCCATAAATTACATTGTCTGCGGGCTGGTCAACCAGGCCAGCCTGCTGAAGAGGGACGAGCCCCTCTGAGGGGCTAGAAAGGGCTGCTCAAAGGCGCCATTTGGTTTCTAATTACGGATCGCGTCTCCAGCATGATAGAGGCGCGTGCAAACCGCAGGATCCCAGATTCTTCCTGAACAGACGGGTTGTGGCATGAGGCCAGAAGGTAGCGACGCCTAGAACACTACCTTCCTTAGGTGGTGCTTTCGAGTGAGGGGGGGGGGGAGGCGGTGCCTACAGCGCTGTCCAATCCTCTGTTTTTTCGCGAGCTGAACTCGATTTCTCGTGAAAAGACGAGGGTTGGGCTTCGCCGGAGCGCACGGAGACCTACTGACGTGTCGTGTCATTTACGGCCTGACTTCTCCATCCACAAGATGCTAGGATTCTCAGGCGCTACTATAGCTTGGCCTTAGGCCACTCTCCGTCTTTTCGGGAAAACCAAACTCAGTAGTCATTAATAGGACCGGGGTTGTGCGTCACACATGGCAGACAGGTTCTCTAAGAAGGTGCGAAGCCAGATCATGTCCAGAATAAGGTCCAAAAACACGCGGCCGGAGATGGCGGTGCGTCGGATCCTGTGGGCGCGTGGCCTCCGGTATAGGGTACACAGCAGGGCAGTTTTCGGGACACCAGATATCTCTAACATAAGAAGGCGGCTGGCTGTCTTCGTGGACGGCTGCTTCTGGCACGGGTGCCCCGTCTGCTACAGGGAGCCGAGAACCAACACTGAGTTCTGGCGAGAGAAGGTCCGTAGGAATCGCTCACGTAGGGAGGCGGTCCGCGACAGACTGGAGGCGCAGGGCTTCCGAGTAGTCGAGATATGGGAGCACGAGGCGAGCGACCCGGACATTGTGGTGGGGAGGGTGGGTGAAGCCTTGGAGGTACCGTAGGCCAATCCGCAATCCGATGTCATATACCGAGTCAAAACATTATGCATCTATAATGTGGGTGATCCTCTGGATCATGACTTTGCTCCCTTATGTCTAATTTGCCGTCAACGCAATAGCGCCCCCTGATGCCCGCATTTGCACTTGAGATAGCACGCTAGATCTATCTGGCTCCATCTGTCTGCTTTCTTGCAGATTCGGTATATACCGCAGCTCTGTCCCGCAGGGTGGAGGCTTGTTTCAAAAGATATTGCCTACGCAGCGGTTCTGGCAGCAGGGCAAGCAGCTCATCCAGCGATTCCAGATAGTGCTGGACCCGCTCCTGCGAGTGCTCTAGTGCACGAACCACGTTCTCCGTCTTTACCCTTGAGGCATCATCCTTGGGGCCGATGTAGATGGAGTTCTTGCCGGCCTGAAAGTACAGGTACTCCCTGCCTTTGGAGATCTTGACGGTCAGGCCCATTACAGTGTTGTACGACATTGGTCTTTATATTTGGAGGTGGTTAGCGTGTTCTACGATAACTATAAATAACAAGTTATCGTATAACAAGATAACATGAGATACAGAAGAGGTTCGTGCAACAGCAGGGAGCTGGGCAGTCTGCTGGAAGAGTGGGTGCGCTGCAAACAGACTGACGACCGTTCGGATCCCACAGACCGTCCGGATTCCAGCAAGACAAAAATAACAACGACACCAAGAGACCAACCAAGTGAAGTCACCGAGAGGTTGACCGATGTGGGAAAAAACAAACTGTCAACCAAGAAAGACACTGCCAAGACAACCAAACGAACAAGACTCCTTGCCAATCTGGACATCAAGCGGTGGTACGACAATCTGGCGCGCGGTAGTCATCTGACTGCCGAGGGGCGCCTGCGCAGGCTAGGGCGGTTCTGCGATGTGCACCAGATGACACCGATGCAGCTGGCCGACTTGGCCATGAAGGACCTAAGGACCGCCACAGACCTTCTGGAGGACCATGTCACCATGATGGAGTCCGAAGGCTACTCGCCGGGATACGTCGACGAGCAGATCAAGACCGTCAAATCATGGCTCAGACACTTTGATGTCGAGATCAAGCGAAAGATACGGGTGTCGACGACAAACTTTACACCTACACTGCAAAACGAGCGGGTGCCCGACGCGCAGGAGATGGCCGAGATATACAGCCGGGCGGGCCTGCGCGAGACGGTCATCATATCACTGATGGCCAAGTCCGGGCTGCGGCCCGAGGTCATAGGAAACCATGACGGCACAGACGGCCTGCGGATGAGGGACATGCCGGATCTGGTAATCCAGGAGGGCGTGGTCAGGTGCACCCGGACACCCAACCGCATAGTTGTGCGGCGCGAGCTATCAAAGGCCGGACACCAGTACTTTACATTCTCGACCAAGTCCGCCACGAACCAGATCATGTCATACCTGAACGACCGCCTGTCGCGGGGAGAGCCGCTGCACGGTGACTCTGCCGTGGTGGCGCCCGACCACGTCTACAAGACAAACAGAGGGGGCAACTCTGCCAAGGAGTTCCTGCCCACACAGCGCATAAGCAAGTTGGTACGCGACACGTTCCGGCCCAGATTCGCATGGCGGCCATACGTACTGCGGCCCTACTTTGACACGCAGCTGCTCATCGCCGAGTCCAAGGGCAAGATGGTGCACGACTTTCGCGTCTTCTTCATGGGCCACAAGGGTACCATGGAGTCCAGATACACGACCAACAAGGGTGTGCTGCCCGAGGTGCTCATGCATGAGATGCGGCGGGCATTCGCCCGCTCCGAGGAGCATCTGGACCAGACTGACGCATCCGACGTACAAGAGCAGAGGCTGCAGGCGCAGCGCATCATACAGGACGCCACGCCGGCGCAGCTTGGCCATATGCT
>JAEFDA010000104.1 GCA_016126025.1 Nitrososphaerota archaeon
GCGAGCGCGCTCGAGCGTCGGTGGACGCATTACAACAGGCTCTGCCAGCCAGTACAGATACGGTGGCGGTGTACGTGACCGGCTCGCAGGCGAATGGAACAGCGACCGAGGACAGCGATCTGGACATATACCATGTAGTGCGGGGAGACAAGCGGGACTCGAGCCACTATGATATAATCAGTAATGCCGTGGGAGACCGCATGCATGTGGACGTGGTCGTCGACTCGATGGAGTCCTTGGGCAAGTCCGTCAACATGTACGGAAGTTTTGAGTATTGGGCAACGCGCGACGGCATCGCGATATATAATGATGGAAGCGCCGACTGGCGCACCATACTTGGTATGATGCGTGACGTGCACCTGCCGGACTGCTCGGGGCGGTGGCTGGAGTTTGCGGGCCGGTGCATGGATGATGCGGACGCATACGTGTGCGATGGCTGGCTAGACAACTCATTCCCGTGCATATTATACCGGAGGGCCATAACCGCGTCCGTCATGGCCGCTCTCACACACGACAACATACGGTTCAAATTCACCAAGCGGCTGGCCGACATGGTCGGCTTACTGCGTGACCGCTCCATAGTACGTGGCCACCGACTGAACATGGTGGATGCATGGGTGCCGTCCGCGCTGGATGGGAACGGGCCCGCGGCCGCGGACACACAGGTCGGCGCGCGCATGGCTAGATCCATATATTGCGCCGCAATGGAGTATGTGGCTTGAGCAAGGATCCATTAAACATTGATGATTGTTGGGATGCTTCCAGCATACGCGCAAAAATAAAAGCCCTGAACGTAATGGCGGGCTACGCTTTTGATAGGTCGGGAGAAATACTCGCCACATTGCGGGTGTTGAGGGGGCGTCTTAATGCTCTTGGTGAAGAGTCGTAGGTCAATTGGTGCAGGCGGCGCTCGAATGAGAGCCTGATGTGAAGGCGGAGATGGTTGTCGCACCAACCACTCTCGTCGTCCAGTCCGGTGCAATCCCCAGTGTCTAACCGTTTTACGGGGCCGTTCCACGCCACATATCATGGAGGGAGAGCGCGCCGCAGAAAATCCCTACATTGTGTGGTGGGTGGCCCACGTATTCCTGGGGGTCATACCCGGACTGGTCGTCTACATTTTGTACAAGGACAAGAACCCGGCTGTATTTTCACATCACTGATACTTTTGGCGAGACTCTACCATTGCCATCTTCATACTAACGAGGATTCTTTTCTCCTCGATCTCGTTGGAATGTTTCTCTTTCTCGGCATTGTTGCTCCCAATGTCGTCCATGGTACTCTGGTGGTCAGTCATATACTCTTGTAGTATCTTTTCCCAGTGCCGCCGGGCGTCCGAGCTTATTATGTCAGTTCGATCGACTAACTTCAGCATACCTGCGAAAGTTCTCTGCGATCCGACGGAATCCTACCGCGATCTCCGGACACCCCTCAGCCTCTGCCTCGGTGGCCATCTTCTCTGCGCTTCTGGCCGACTCCATATATCCCATGGTTTGTAGATGTTTTGTATTACATCTAAACCACATTCGTTCATATTCCAGCTGACAGAAATAATTGATCGAATAGTTCGGGGCCGTTCTCGCCAGCATCATGATGGTAGCCGTACCCCAGTCTTTGAGGCTCTGCGCCGTTCTCGCCGGTCATCACTATGGAGCCGAGTCCAATTTGCTCCCGTACCATGCTGGCCACGGTTTTGCCGTTACATAGAACGTCCATTATGTCCTGCTTGTCCTCTGTGGCCCGCCGAAAGTATCCGGTTAGGCGCGGCTCAGATCCTAAACCGTATGTAGTCATCCTCAGATGCAGGCGCCACCGATATGTCCTCGGTCTCCTCGCCCCGCCACACCGTTACATGTCCTTCCGTATCTGGCGCGTCCGAGTACTTGAGGGTGACCGAGGCGGCCAGACGTACGTGGTCCCCGGCCGTCGTACCCCTGAGTATGGTCGTGGGTCCCACGTGGTCCCGCGCCTCCAGTATGATGTCGCCGGGCATGGCCAGCATGCGTATGGTCTCGTTCTCCGTACGGTTGCGGCCCACCACCATCTTGGTATGTTCATCTAGGCGGTGCTGCCGGCCCACCTTGAGCAGCTCTATGTCGTTTATGCTGGGAGTCTCCGTGTGCCCGAAGAGGTCCTTGGCGCGCAGCCCAAAGGACGGGTCCGTCAGCAGGCATCCGCCGCCGGCGTTGGGCGGGTCCGCTATACCATACTCCTTGGCCATGGCCAGCTGGGGCTTGCGGCTGCGGCCCCGGATCATCCCCAGGTCCTCCCGCCGTATCAGGCCGTCCTTCTCCGGCTTGGTGGGCGGCAGCAGCCGGCCGGAGAGCGGCCTTACTATGACCCCCTCCATCTCCGACTCGGTCTCTATGTTCTTGAGGGCCCGGCGGTGCTGGCTCATGGGCCTCTGGCCCAGCACCTCCCCGGATATTACAAAGTCGGCGCCCGTGCGTTCCATCTCCTTCTTGGCCGCCTCGAACATCATGGAGCGGCAGTCCACGCACGGGTTGAAGCCGGCCCCCCTGCCGTACTTGGGGTGCTTGAGCATCTCGATGTACTCGTCGCCCAGATATACCGTCTTGAGGTCCACGTTCAGCTGGTCGGCCCTCTCCCGGATCTCAAAGCCGCACCCCCGGCCGCAGTCAAAGTCGCAGAAGGGCGTCCTTATGGCCACCGCCGAGACCTCAAAGCCCTTCTCCTGCATCATCCTGACGGCCAGCTGGCTGTCCAAACCTCCGGACAGCAGGGCCACTACCTTCCGCTTCTCGGGCATGGTATCCGGTCCGCATATCCGGTATTATAATGCCACCGCCTCCGGGGCGGCGCAGAACGGCATACCGCCCGCCAGAGATAAATTGTGAAGAGTCCCCGCACGGAGGCATGGACGCCAGGCGATTATCCCTGCTGGAGGGGGCCCGGGAGCTGGGCTGCGACTCGCTGGTGGCCTGTACCCCAGAGAACATGTTCTACATGACCGGGTTCTGGGGGGAGGGGATGGCGGTGCTGGACGGGGACCACGCCACAATAGTGGCGCCCGGTCTGGAGGCGGGCCGCGCCGAGGCCGACTCGCGGGACTGCACCATAGTGTCGGCCGGGAGGGGCGCCGAGATGGTTCCTGCAGTAGCTAGGCTTCTGGAGGGAGCCAAACCCTGCACCGACTGCGCCGACTACTCCACCATGCTGCTGCTGCAGAAACACATGCCGCATGTGCGGCACGCGCCCGGCCCCTTCCAAGACTCCAGGATGGTAAAGGATGCAGAGGAGATCCGCACGCTCCAGGAGGCCTCGCGTATCATAGACGGAATGTTCGAGCTCTGCGCCGGGACCATAACCCCCGGCCAGACCGAGTCACAGCTGCAGGCCGTACTGATGTCGCACGCCGCCGAGCGGGAGATGTTCGACACCGGGTACCCCTCCACCCTCAACCCGCTGATAGTGGCGGGGGGCCCCAACGGGGCGCTCCCCCACGCCCAGGTTACGGGGCGCCGGTTCGGGCGGGGGGACCTGGTGGTGGTGGACATCACCCTGCGGTATCGGGGGTATGTCTCGGATGCCACCCGCACGTTCGGGGTGGGGCATGTGTCCCCGGAGCGCGTCAAAATATACGAAATAGTGAGGGAGGCGCAGGAGCTGGGCCTGCGGGCCGCCATCCACGGGGTATCCTGCGGCGATGTGGACCGGGCCTGCCGCGACCACATAGAGTCGCGGGGGTACGGCAGATACTTTATACACTCGACGGGCCACGGCGTGGGCTTGGAGGTGCACGAGCAGCCCGCCATATCAAGGTCCGTTGATACCATACTGCGCAGGGACATGGCCGTGACCGTCGAGCCGGGCATATACGTACCCGGGGAGGCCGGCGTCCGCATAGAGGACTCCATAATCGTGGGGCAGGGCAGCATGCACCGGTACACTAGGGATCTGGTCGTGGTATAGGCACGTCCACCGTCCGGAGCGGTGGATTCCGCACAAAAATATTCCAAGGCAGAACGCGGTACGGGGCCGCTTTCGGTACGGGGGGCGCCGGCCCGGACGGAATGGTACTGGCATCATGCTTATGGCATGGGGAGAAGCACGACCCGTCCGTATCCAGAACTTTGGGGATCAGCATGCCGTCTCGCATCACTATGCCGTCTTCGCCAAATTCGTATATAGGAACATCTTTTGATATTCCCTCCGGCATCTGCACGTAGAACATTACTAATCATCCAATGTCATGTCGGTCTCCGTTCCGTGTGCGTGTCAGTCCTGAATAATCTTGACGGCATACACGCATGCCGCATCATAAAGAGACGTACTTTACTACCTCTTCACTATATCGCTGTAGACTGTGATCTTATACAGAGTGGTGCCAGCTAGATGTGAGACCATAACAGATACGGCGTGCGCCACAATGTCGGTGTCGGGTTTTGAACCATAAAATGTAAGTCGTATGCATCGAAGATGAAGAGTTTTCTTGTTAAAGTCAAGCATTGTGTCAACCGACAACGATGGTCTATCCCTGTATCTGCTGCTCGAAGTGGTCATGGCAGGTCGTTCATTAGGTATCTGGGCAACTGCGGAGCCGCTTCGGCAAGTCCGCCGTCATCGTTGACAACACAGCGTACCACGACTCCAAGCGCGTGCGGCGGTATCTGGAACGAAACGGAGGCCTTGTAAAACTGCTATTCCTGCAGCCGTACTCGCCGTTCCTGAACCCGGCCGAGTGGCTGTGGCGCAAGGGCAAGGCGAGGATATGCAGGACGTTCAGGCAGCTGGCCAAGAGCTATAGCGCCGACCAAAAGTTCATGCAGAGTATGTCGCTGTTTTAACTACAATTGTTGAGCACTTATGCATCAACTACAGACTAGTGTGCTCAACTTGTTCCTGATCTTGGCACACACGATATTATGGCGGACGGTCTTGAAGAGAAACTCAACTGAAATAGTTCAGACTTTGCACGACTTTTTAGTCGACGCTATAGAGTGGAAATAATGGTCTATTCGTGGAGTGGAAATGTATATCGGAGTGGAAATGTATATCGGAGTGGAAATGTGGGTCAGACAGTGGCTAGGCGCTATCTGTTACAGGCGCTGCCAACGTTACAGCCCACTTTTGTCGCTAACTATATATATATGACATCATGTATCATGATTATTGAAAGCGCTAACTGTGGGTTTTGAAAGTTATGACAGGCAGGAATATGCCAAATCTGCCACCCTGTATGTATTGCAACATTTCCAACCCAGCCTAGGGAAGAAAACAACCCCGAAGCATTATGTGAAAAAAACCATAATAGACCTGATGCCGGACGAACAACCAGACTTGGACAAGATAATATCCAGTGAAATAGGGTTTGTCGTAGACAAGGTTCGTTTTAAGGCAGACTGGTTTACCACTGACGACTACCTGAAGCTCTGGAAGAAATATTTCACGGAATTCTTGAATGAAAATACGATGATCCAGGAGTCACTCCAGGCGCTCCAATCAAACTCGGACGACACCAGCGAACAGTTCGGCTTGATGATGGACTCGTTGAGAGAACTGCGGCGGATGCTCAGGGATTCATATGACCAATGGCACAGAAAGATAATGGCAGAATTCTTGGAATCAGACCTGCCATTAGAACTGTACAACCTGTACAACATCTCATACATCGGAAAGGCATCAGCGATAAAGTCATTCGTAGCAGATCTGACCAGGTTGCAAACAAAGCTGCACCTTGTCAGGTCCAATGAGAGAAAGATAATGTCAGAATTAAGAGAGTTTGAGAAATGCCACAGGAGACTTTCAGAGACGCTGGCGAAGGCATCCCGCTCGGAGTCCACGCTGAGGTTCTTTCTGAAGTCGGTCAATGCAAAGGAGCTGGAGGACCTGTTTAGGACAAAACCACTAGTGTTGAACAGCAGCGCAGAAGAGAAGAGATTCAAGAAATACCTTGGCGAATTCACGCAGAGCCTCTTTGAACTGACAAACCAACTAGACAAAATACACCTCAATGAAGATATTATGCTGAACTCTTCAGACTCAGTGTCGTTTGGTGATTTTGATAAAGAATTGCGCCAGGCAGTCTTCAATCATGCCTAGCAACACAAAGATCGCAGTCTGCGTGGATTCGTCGATTTTTCTGGCCGAAGTGTTTGGTAACGAGACTCAGTCGACACGGGCAGGTGCCATTGACAGGTACCAAAAAACCTTCCAATTCAAAAAATGTATGTCTGCTACCGTGAAAATCGAGGTGGGCCGCAGGATGTGCGAAGTCACGGAGCTGATCGAACAGACTTCGAAGGAATTTACAAAGTATTTCCGCTCGTCCAAAGGAACGGGATCGACAATCGACCTGTCGGATCTGACATTAATTCAATCGTTTTTTTCAGGGTATAAGGTCAAATACAAATCCAAAACGTCTGAACTAGAAGTCATTAACAAAACGGAGTCGGTGCTTGCACGGTATCTGGTGGAAAACTGCGATGGGAAAAAGGTGCTAACGACGGTGGACTTTGTCTTGGAGTCAATGGCAGAGTTTAACAAAAGGCTCTCCGGTCTAAGATACGAATACTACTCTAGGCTGAGCGGATATGAGGTATTTCCAGCTAAGGTGAATTCTGCAACGTGCGCAAAACTGCAAAACGAGAAGGCGCTGCAAAAGACGGCAGCGAAAAAGCCACAGGACATCCAAATTTTATGCGAAGTAGAGGCCTACAAGCATGACTCTAAGCAGACATGCCTGCTGGCAACGGTCGACGAACACGATTTTCTGAGCAATTCAAAGACGATTGAATCGCTTATCGGGATAAAATGTGTGGATCCGATCTACATTCCGTATGAGTTCGCTCGTATTCCAAATGTTGATGGTGCCTGATCGAGTTGTGCACGTCCTTTCGTCGGCATTTTAACTACTGACAATCCAAAAGGCGCGCTTGAGCTAGGCCGAGATGGGCATGTGAGCCAGTTACATTATGAAGCTTGCCCTCAAACCTACCAGAACCATGGCTGGTGTGGCCAAGAACCCGCCGTTGAAGCCGTAATGGAGTGGGTTGTGCACGAACTGGAACGACTGGATATAGAACGCCAGGTGCCACTTGCTGACGTCGCGGTGTTTTTCAGCCATCATTTGGACAGACCCACCCGGCACTCGCAGTTATTTGCCTGTGTATTGGACAGCGAGTGTTTGCACGCCGACCATTCAAGATCCTATGTTGCAAGAAACAATTTGCCGGCGGATCCCCCTTAACCTTCACGGCGGGCGGTTCTTGTGAAATCAAGATTTTGCGGGGTGCTTGATGAATGATACGAACGCTCGCGTCTTGGTCCGGCAAGCTTATGCGGTCTGGAGGATATTGGCGTCCATCTCTGGTCGCTGACCGTGCATAATACTATGGCCACGTCCACGGCCGTCCGGTACCCAGCCCTTGCCTGCCCCGGGCCATACTCCCTAGGTACCGCGCATACCACCGGACATGCGGGGCTCCTGCATAACCATAGGGGCCGCGCCGGCCGGCCTAGTCGTAAAAGTCGACCACATCTATCACATCCTTGGTGATGTCGTTGTTGCCCCGGACCTGGCCTGACGCCGTATCCACACCCCAGTCAAAGTACAGCCGCTCGCCCTGCGACTCAAAGTCCAGCGTCACGCGGTACGTATCCACGCTGGTGGGCATCACGGCCACCTGCACCGTAGTGGAGCGATGATCGTACGCATTCCCATCCGGGTATTCTGACTCTATTTTGGCCGATATGGCGCCTGCCACATCTATGCCGGTCTCGTTGGGGCCCGTATACCCCAGTACATACTCCAGTATCTCCTGATCCCGCTCCTCCTGCATCACGGGTATCACGTCCTCCAGGTCCTTCTCCAGCATGGGCGGCACCACGAACACGATGATCAGGGCCACCCCCGCCAAATAGAACGGGGCCCTCTTTACCAGAAAGTCCCGGGCCCTCTCTCCCATGGTATTATGCCGAGGCGGTCAGAATTAAAACTTGCCAGGGGAACGATATGGTCCCGTCCGGGCCCGTGTACGGTATGGTGTTGCGGCGGACCGCCTCCCGGAGCTCCCCCATACGATGTGGCCCCAGCGCCCGTATCTTGCGGCGCTGCGCCTCGGATATGTACCCCACGTACCCGTTCCAGTACGCGTCAAAGTCGCCGGGGCTGTACCGGTATGCCATGGTCTGTACGGATATGTCGTGGTATCCGGCCCCCCCGGCCAGCCCGCGCAGGGCCCCGGCCTCCGAGTAGCGGTCCAGGGCCGGCGCCCCCGGGGGGATATAGTCGGGGATGTACGAAGGGATCTCCCGCAGCAAGCACCCGTGGTAGGGGACCTCCTCCAAGGTACCATGTACCGCGACGCCCAGTCGGCCCCCGGGCTTGGTCATCGATATCATATTCCGCAGGGCGGCGGGCGCGTCCGGAAAGAAGAATATGGCGAACTGGCACACCGCCATGTCGAACCGGGCCGCCAGGGGCATGGCCTCGGCGTCGGCGTTCACATACATCAGGTTGGGCGGAATACCATACTCCGACGCTATGCGCAGGGCGGTATCGGAGGCGTCCACCCCTATTACGAGCCCGCCGGGGCCCACCCTCTCCATGATGTGGCGGGTGGCCGCTCCCGTCCCGCAGCCCACGTCCAGGACCGCATCGCCGGCGGATATGCCCACCTCATCCAGCAACATGTCGGCGCAGCCAAAGGGGCCCGCTCCGGGCCCGGCCCACTTGGAATGGTACCTGGGGGCAACCTCGTCCCATGTCTCCACGGTTGCCCGCTTGTACGCGGCGGGGCTCACCGGGGGCGGGCCGTCCACTTCTCCTCTATCTTCTGCTTGATGAACCGGACCACGTCCTCCTTCTGCTTGCGGCCGGAGCTGGAGTGGCCCTCGCGGTCCACTATGATGACGCGGTTGTTCTCCGGGTCGCTCTGGTACCCGTCGCCCACGTCGTTGGCGATCACCATGTCCGCGTCGGCCTCCTTCATCTTCTGGCGGGCCGACTCTATCAGGTCCTCGTCGGAGATGTTCACCTCGGCCTTGAAGCCCACCAGCAGGACATCGCCGGCCACCACCCGGATGCGGTCTATTATCTTGGGGGTTTTGGACATTTTGATATCCAAACCGGACAGCTCGCTGTCTATCTTGGAGCGGTTGTACTCGGAGGGGGTGTAGTCGGCCGCCGCCGCTGCCATCACTATGATATCCTGGTCGTTGGAGGCCTCCCGGAGGGTCGCCTCCATCATCTCGGCGGTGCTGGTGACGCTTATGAGCCGGACGCCCGACGGCGGCCTTTCCCGCCCGGGCCCGTACACCATGGTGACGTCGCACCCGTCCAGCACCAGCTCAGAGGCCAGCAGCACGCCGGTCAGCCCCGAGCTCATGTTTGTGACGGCCCGCACCGGGTCTATGCGCTCCAGGGTGGGCCCGGCCACCACCAGCACGCGGCGGCCCCGCAGCGGCGCCGTCCTAGATATGGTCTGTATCACGGTGTCCAGTACCTCTTCTGGCTCGGCCGCCTTGGCCTTGCCCTCCGTTATGGTGGGGGGCGCAAAGCGCACCGACCGTTCCAAAAACTCGATGTTGCGGCGCACCGCCGGGTTCACGTACAGCGAGTCGTGCATCGCCGGGCAGACCAGTATGGGCATGCCCGAGCCCAATGCGGTGGTGAGTATGGTGGAGACCGCGGTGTCATCTATGCCGCAGGCCATCTTGGATATGGTGTTGGCCGTGGCCGGGTACACCAGTATGAGATCCGTGTTGTGGCGGTCGGCCAGCGATATGTGCTCCATGTCGCCGCCCAGCGACACAATGGCGGGATGTCCCGTCGCCCAGGTCATGTACTGGGGCGTGATCAGCTCAGCGGCGGACGGCGTCAGCACGCACCGAACCGTTCCCCCATGCCGCATCAGCAGCCGGGCCAGCTCCACGGCCCGGTAGGCGGCCACGCTGCCCGTGACACACAGTACTATCTTCTTGCCGAGCAGCTCCTTGCCGTCGGTTCCGGTTATGTCCAGGGAGGGGTGATCCATCTAACCATCCCTCACCGGGAACGTGTGCTCCTCCGCCGGGAACGCGCCGCTCTCCACATCGTCCCTGTACGCGGATACGGCCTGTCTTATATCCTCCGATAGGGAGGCGTACCTCTTGACGAACCTGAGGCTGGCCGGGTACATGCCCAGCATGTCGTGTATCACCAGCACCTGCCCGTCACAGAGCGGACCCGAGCCTATCCCTATGGTGGGGACATCTAGGGCGCCGGTTATATCCCCGGCGGTCCGCCCGGCGACCTTCTCCAGCACTATGCAGAAGGCCCCCGCCTCCTGGATGGCCCGCGCCTCCTCCAGCATAGTGTCGGCCTCGTGCGCGGTCTGGCCCCGTACCCCGTACCCGCCCGAGAGGCTGGCGCTCTGCGGCTGCAGCCCTATGTGGCCCATCACCGGTATGCCCGCCAGCGTGATGGCGCGTATGGCATCAGTGTATGGCCCCTCCAGCTTTACGGCGTCGGCGCCCTCCCGCACCAGCCGGCCGGCGTTCCGCACCGCCTCGGCCACATCCGCCTGGTACGACATGAAGGGCATGTCGGCCACCACCGTGCACCCCTTGCGGGCCCGGGCCACCGCCCCGGTGAACAGGCACATGTGGTCCATGGTGACGGGTATGGTGCTGGGGTGCCCCAGCATGACCATCCCGGCGCTGTCCCCCACCAGCAGTATGTCGGCTCCCCCCTCCTCGCAGAGGGAGGCCATGGTATAGTCGTACGCGGTCACCGCCACTATCTTCTTGGCGCCCTTCATGTCTTGTATGCCCGACACCCGGCTATGCACGGCGGCCGCCCCCGAAGTTGCGCGCCATAATTCTGGAGCTCTCGGCCAGGTTGGAGTCGTTGCGGAACGCCCCCAGCACGGCCCGCAGGGAGCCCTCGTCGTACTGGGTCATCTGGGAACAGTACTGCGCCAGCCGGGGCATGGCCCGCACCACATTGTCCACTATTGTGATGTGCGCCGCCCGCGCCGTCCTGGAGGCGGGGTTCAGGTCTATGGCTATGACCCTCTTGCCGGCCGCCGCCAGGGCCTCGGCGCGGTCGCCGTCCTCCAGCGGGACCAGGACCGTGTCAGCCGCCAGGATGCCCCGGGCGCTCACCAGCCGCCGGGGCGAGTCCGTACCCGGCAGCGTGGCGCGGTCCTCCTCGGTGCCCAGCACCTCGGCGGCCCCGCGCCGCCGCAGCATGCCTGCTATGACGCGCCGCCGCCGGATGTCGTCATAGAACAGGTTGACCTCCAGGATGCAGCCGGCCGCCTCGGCCAGCCGCACGGCATCGGCGGCGCACAGCGCCGCCAGGTTCCCGTTCACCGATATTACGGGCTTCTTGGACAGCAGCAGGGCCGCGGCGGCGGCGTGGGCGGCCCTCTGGGCCGTTATGGTGCTCTCCTCCCCCAGCATGTAGTCGAACGCCTCCCCCCGGCCGTGGGCCATCAGCCCCTCGGAGGCGACGGCCCCCGCCTCGAACCCGCCGGCGAGCATCTCGCGTATGCGCAGCGACTCGTACCGGGGGTGGGTGGGGGGTATCATATGGCGCGGGCCCCCTCATGGTCTATGCCGGTGAGCACCGGGTCGTACGGGCGCAGCGCCTCCATGACGCCGCCGGCATCATCCTGTGGCACCATGCTGAATATGGTGCCGCCCAGCATGGCCACCCCGCAGGGGTACCCGGCCCTCTCCAAGGCGCTGGCTCCTGACTCCATCTGGGGGGTTATGGTCCCGGCCTTCCGGGCGAACTCCATCGACAGTCGCTGGAACGTGCCCATGTCGGGGTGCCGGTCCAGCTCCGCCACCATCCGGCCTCCCATGCCGTTCAGTATGCCCATGCGGTCCCGCAGAAAGTCGCTGGTGGAGAGCGGCGAGAGGCACGCCACCACGACCGCCGGATCCCCCGCCTCCAGGCGGCGGATTATTCCTCTTCCGGGCCCCCCCGGCCGCACCCTTATCTCGAAGCCGCCGTGGTATGCGGCCAGCACGTCCCCCAGGCCGGTGCGCAGGCGCACCTCCGATATGTGGGCCATCATGGCCAGACTCTCTTTAGGCATGCGGGTCCCCAGCGCCGTATCCAGCGCGTACAGGGCGGAGAGCGCCAGCGCCCCGCTGGACCCCAGCCCGTACCCGGCCGGGACGCCCATCTCGTGGCTCATGTGCACGGGGGTGCTCACACCGGTGGCCCGGCGGAACTCCTCCAGCACGTATTGTGCCATGCCCGGCCGCACCGCATCATGTCCGGCATCCTCCACCGTGGTGGTGACGCCCCTCTGTATGGAGAAGCCGGCGCCCACGGATCCGGTGTCGGCGGCGGATCCGGACTCCTCCACGCCAAAAAAGCCGGTCACGTGCGCCGGACAGAAGGCTGCGCCCCTCATGAGTGCCGGTTTAAACTGTAGACAAAATATAAGAATATGGCTTAAACCAATTATACTGGTATAAATGGCCCGGTTCCTGCGGCGGCTCCAGCGGATAGGCTCCAGCGTTTTGGTATCGCTGCCCAAGGAGTGGGTCATACAGAACGGCCTGGAGAAGGGCAGCCAGGTGGAGATAGAGACCTCCAGGGGGGGCCTCTCGGTGGCGGCGACGGGGCGGCAGACCCGGGAGCTCTCCATAGCGTACCCGCTGCCCCCCGACGAGAACATAACGGCGGACTTGACGGGCGCCTACCTGCTGGGGTACGACGCGATACAGGTCACCGGGCCTGCGATCCCCGCCGGGGACCGCGAGCTGATACGGGACTCGACCCGGCGTTTGGCGGGGATGGAGATCGTCGAGGAGGACCGCTCGCACGTCACGCTGCAGTTCCTGCTGGATCCGACCACCCTGGACCCCCGCCGCATCCTGCTCCGGATGAACTCCATAGCCTTGGGGATGTTCGGCGAGGTGCTCAAGGGCATGGAGACCGGCGAGCTCTCGGCGCTGGGGACTCTCCGGAACCGCGACGCGGAGGTGAACCGGCAGTACTTTCTGCTGGTGAGGCTGATACGGTCCGCCCTGGTGGACGGGCGCATATCGCACGCGTTCGACCTGGAGGGGGTCGACGTGCTGGACTACAGGGTGGCGGCCAACCTGCTGGAGAACGCCGGGGACTCCATAGTGGCGCTGGGCGCCGCCATGCGGGACTCGGGGCTGCCGGCCGGCCGGCTGCGGGGGGCCCGGGGGGCGGCCCGGGAGCTGGAGGGGGCCGCAGGCCGGGCTGTCCGGGCCCTGGTGGAGCGCGACCGGAGACTGGCCATACAGGCCATATCGCTCCACGCTTCATACCAGGAGGGGCTGGCGGCCCTGCGCGCCGACGCCGCCGGGGACATGGCCCTCATAGACGTGGTGTACGGCTTGGAGCGGATAGGGCGGTTCTGGGCGGACGTGGCGGATCTGGTGCGGCCCATCTACTACGATTGATATGCGGTATATGCCAGGAGGGCGCAGATGGTCTTGGAGTCCTGGATGCGGCCCGCCCTTATCATCTCCAGCAGGTTTGATATGGTGTATCTCTCAACGGATATTATCTCGTCCTCGTCGGGGTTGGACTGGGCCTCCTTCAGGTCGGAGGCCACAAAGCAGTGTATGACCTCGGTGTTGTATCCTATGGAGGGGTAGTACGAGAGCAGCGGTTTGATGGAGCCGGCCATATACCCGGTCTCCTCGGTCAGCTCGCGGAGGGCGCAGTCCCGGGGGCTCTCGCCCTCCTCCAGGGTGCCGGCGGGTATTTCCAGGACGCGGCCCCGGGGGAACCGGTGCTGGTTCACCATGATTACCATACCGTCGGGATCAAAGGCTAGGATTGCGGCGGCGCCGGGGTGCTCTATTATCTCGCGGGTCACGCGCCTCCCCTCGATCTCGCCCTCGTACACGCTGAGACCCAGTATGCGGCCCCGGAACTTGGTATGGCGGGTCGCCCTGTCCATGATATTGCGGCAGAAATGGGGGCAAATGTACCTTTGCGCGGGAAGTCTCGGCGGAGGATCTGTCTAGAACGCGCCGGGGCTTACTTCGGACCAGACAGGCGGCGCCCGTAGTGGCGGACCTTGAGATCCGCTCAATTCCAAATACGGGCTGACGCGACAGTGTGCTCGGATCAAATTGTCTACAACTATTCAACTACTGATGGGACACCGTCTGTCTGGCCGGTGTATTTCCGGATACTGAACTGTCAAAAAAACAGTACATGATCGTGGACATTATACGTAATATGCTAAATAAGATCAAAATAGAATAGATGCTGATATGCCCCGCCCGACCCCCCTTCTTGGTGGGGCATGGACATGTGGGCCAAATCGATAGTATGTGAGCTGGAGCGGAATGTGCCACATATGACAGGATCATACTACCGCACGACCGAAGTTGGGCTGACATGCGGGCACGATTCAGAATCTCCGACAGGATAATCTTTTATGTAATAATATGGGGAGTGGCGCATAGTGAGCCGATACAAATACGCGATGGTCGGGGCGGTGGCCCCGCTGGCAGCCATGGTGATCCTGGGCGTTGGTTGGGCCGAACACGTATCTATACCGGAGGACGCCGACGAGCAATACCTAGACTACCTTGACCGGGCGACCTACATGCCGGAAGCGACGGGGGAGACGGAGAGCGAGTACGGCGACTGCACGTTCAGGTACGCGACCAGTTCGCCAAACCCGGGCAGGGGAGGCAAGACCGACATGTCCATGGACTGCGGGATAGGTTACGGGGGCGGAGGCGGCGGAGGCGGCGACGAGCGCCTCTTCAACCTGTTGAAGCCGGACTTTGAAAGGCACCGCGACAGCATAACCTGGGAACAGACGGGGATAGAGTTCTGCACCATACAGACCGTCAACCACGCGCGTTTCCCCGGGCACGGTCCCAGTACCCTCTCAATCAACATTGACTGCTGGTGGATGGACGACGTAACAACGCTCAACGCCACCGTGGACGACCGCCCCGTCGAGGAGCTGGCCGCCGAGTCGGCCCACGCCATACTGGGCGTGGTAATCCAGACCGACACCATCCCTTACAACATAACGGCGGCCAACGCGACGTCGGTCAACGGCACAGAAATTATCCGCGAGACAATCTTCACTGAGGTGACCGTGGCCGTCAACGAGGACCTGCGGGGAACCTACGACGACAAACTGATAATGTTCCGGTTCGAGGGCGGCAGCATAGACGACACGAAGGTGATCAACCCGAACGCTCCAGAGTTCGAACTGGGCGAGCAGGTGCTGGTGTTGGTGGGCGAACCGGACCCGGACGGATACCATCCTATAGTGGGCCAGGTCAACGGCAAGTACAGCATCACCGAGGACATGTTTGCCATAGTGGGCTATTATGACCGGTACGGTCCGTTCTACGTCGAGGACGACCGGTACAGCACGCTGGATGAGCTGCGCGAATTGTTCAGGGACGTGCCGCCCGACCAGGCGGCCCAAGAGACGGCTCCCTGACACTGCCAGAGAGTGTTTCGGTTTCTGAAGTTTTATGAGGCTTGGTGGAATCGCGGATGCGGGATCCAGTGAAGAGACGCCCGCCGTTCCTGAACCCGACCGAGTGGCTGTGGCGCAATGGCAAGGTGGGGATACGCAGGACGCTCAGGCGGCCGGCCAAGAGCTACTTCAGGCGGAAGGTAATGTTCGTGTGCAAGTCGCTTGAAATAAAACTCAAACCGAGCAACATTCTGTTCAGAAACTTGGACAGGATATTTCCGGCATAAAGCGCATTGGAGTATTTATGATCTTAACTATATACGGCATAACCAAAGCATGCATCATGTTTTCTGGAGCGCCGTCGGGTCCAGGCGCGCGCCGGCCGGCTTGTCGAGGGTTTATTAGTGCAGTGGCACCAACCGTACCGGGTATATTCGATGGGGCGCGGACTTATTTTGACCACATGTGCGGGGGTTGCCGTTGCGGTTCTGGCGGTCGCATATTTGGGGGCCGTCCCGACAACCTCCGCTCAGTATATGGGTAATGTGGAACCCGGCGACACCTACACCACTACCGTCCCCGCGTGCTTTCAGGAACCTCTGGCGCCGTACATACAGGTGCGGCAGGGGCTGGCACCCGATGATATCGTGTGCAAGGAGGGCCTCGTGCTGGCCGCAAGGGAGGGCGGCGATCCCTTGTGCATAAGGGAGGAGTCAGTCCAGACGTTGCTGCGCCTAGGCTGGACGGTGGACATATCCGGGCATACGGATCCGGACGACACGTGGAACCCGCAGTCAAAGCCCTACGACCGCCGCGTCTACTGCAATGATAACTTGAAGGTGGAGGTGGAGCGACATATAGAGGAGTATACACTGCAAGAGAGTCTGTCGCTGTCCTCCCCACGCATGGCCGCTCCCCAAGCCGCAGACCAGAATATGGGACTGGCCGTCGGCGGCGCCCAGGACGTCAACAACTTTAGGGCAAACGTCGAGAACGGCTACCTGCCGCTGCATACCGACATTACGTATGAGGGGCTCTTCTATGACTATTATTTCGATACCGGGAGAGGCGCCGAGTGCAAGGCGCTCTTCTGTCCGTCGTACAGCTATGCGGTGTCCGCGGATCCGTTCTCCGGAGAGCGCGAGTACTACCTGTCGGTGGGGCTAAACTCGGGGCTGAAGGAGTCCGACTTTAACCGGAGGGACCTCAACCTGGTTATAGTTTTGGATGTCTCCGGATCCATGGGCGCGCCGTTTGATCGGTATTATTATGATGATCCCCTCGCGGCCAGTACCGACGCCCGCACCAAGATGCAGATCGCCAACGAGGCGGTGGCGGGCCTGGTGGACCATCTGGGCCCCGACGACAACCTGGGGATGGTCCTGTTCAACAACGGGGCGCATCTCGCAAAGCCGCTGGAGAGCATGGGGTCGGCCGACAGGGACAGGCTCAAGGCCAACATAATGGGCATACACGAGGGCGGAGGGACGAACATGGACGCGGGCATGAACTTGGGGACCTCGCTGTTCGGCGAGACGGCGGACGGCTACGAGAACCGCATCATCTTTCTCACCGACGCCATGCCAAATTTGGGCGACATATCACGGGCGGGCCTGTTCAAGACCGTGTCTGACAACTCCGAGAACGGCATACATACCACATTCATAGGGGTGGGGGTCGACTTCAACACCGGGCTGGTAGAGGCGCTGACCAAGATCCGGGGGGCGAACTACTACTCGGTTCACTCGGCCGAGGAGTTCAAGAACAGGATGGTGGACGAGTTCGAGCTGATGGTTACGCCGCTGGTGTTCGACCTGGAGCTCAACTTGGAGGCGGACGGCTACGAGATAGAGGAGGTGTACGGCTCGCCGGAGGCAGACCAGGCGACCGGTGAGATAATGAGGGTGAGTACGCTCTTTCCCTCCCGGACGGAGGACGGCCAGACCAGGGGCGGGATAATACTGCTCAAGCTGGAGCGGGTCTCCGACGATGCCGTTCTGGTCCTGAGCACCACGTACGAGAGCGTGGACGGGGAGACCGGGGGGGTCCGGATGGCGGTGGGCATTGGCCCGCACGACCGGGACTACTACGAGAACACCGGCGTATGGAAGGGCGTGCTGCTGGCCAGGTACGCCGACCTAATGAAGGCGTGGATACTCGACGAGAGGGCCGCCCTGGCCGGGGCGCCCGTCGTGCGGCCGTCTTTTTACGATGACGGAATCCATGTTCCGGACCACGACGGTTGGGCCCTCGGCCAGTGGGAGAGGCAGTCGGCCCCGCTGCAGGTCTCGGACCACCACAGGGAGGCGTTCTCCGAGTTTCATGGGTACTTTGGCGCGGAAGCGGCCGCCATCGGAGACGAGGCTCTCCGGCAGGAGCTCGAGGTATTGGCCAAGCTGGCAGACCATGGCGGGTAGGTTCCCGTGGGGATCGGGCACGGACATCTGCAATTAATTTGTGGTTTGCATAAAGTCGGGTTAACCGCAAAAATTGATTTTTGCCACCTGTCAATATCTGGGATCATAAATAATCTCACACTATAGAAAATATAAATGATCGAAATTTTAACACACACGGACACACAAGTCAGACACAAAAAGGTAAGATCGATTCTAAGGCAAAGGGCACGCACGAGTACGCCCGTGCCATGGCCGTTAACATGGTGCGCGTAAAGTTGCATGTGCCATTTACGGCAGACGTGCCATACCACACGCAAGTCCGTGGCGGACAGGCCCGACGGTTAGCATTATGAACCACACGGTTTCAATTTTGCAAGAGTACCTCCAGCCCACCAAATAAATCCGGCGCCCGCATAGTATTGTGTGATGGCACCTGTATGGTCCCTGCCGCGCCACCCGGCGGTCGCTCCGTTGGTGCTTGTGGTGATGGCCGCCGCTCTCCCGGCGGCCTATGCCGAGATACTGGTCTTGGACGAACTGCGGGCTGGGGACAGCCAGGTCTTGGACATGATGTCGGACGTAGCCTCGTTCGAGTCTGACGGACATGCCTACCTGTTGGCCGTCTCCATCTCCGGCACGGTCCAGATCATAAACGCGACAGATCTGCAAAACCCCGTCCAGGCGGGCGATGCCATGCGTATCGGGTCTGCCGACTCGTGGTTCTGGGATGTGGAGGTGTTCAGCCCGCCCGATGGCCGCATTTATGCGGTCGTTGCCGGTGATGGCGCCCGGATTCTGGACGTCACGGATCCGACCGGTCCGGCGCTGGTGGACGTCGTGCAGAACGGCGCTACTGTACTCGGCACTGCGCGGGATATCGAGATACTTGAGCGGCCCGACGGCCGCGTCCATGCGCTGGTGGTGGGCGGGAACGGCAGACTGCAGACCGTCGATGTCACAGATCCATCCCGCCCGGCTGGCTTGGGGAATCCGCTGGGCCTGGGCCTGACAACCCCGGACTCTGGGGGTGTCGTATTCTCCGGACTAGACGGCCGCACCTATGCCCTGTATCCCAGCCTTATGGCGGGGGTCTTGGTAGTGGACGTGACCGACCCCCTGCGCCCCGCGTTGGTCAGTGCCGTGAGATACGATGACGACCGTTCCCCATGGCCCGACGATCCCTTCGAAGCTTTCGGCATAACCCTGCCCTCGTCGTCGGATGTCCTAATCTCCGATATGTACGCGGCGGGGCTGCGCCATCCCGGGTCGGTGGCCGTCTTCGGGTCGCCCGACGGCCGCACATATGCCATGGTGGCAAACAACGGCTTCACCAGTAATGTGAACGACTCTGACCCGCGCAGCACCCCCACCGGCATGCTATTTCTGGATGTGACCGATCCGGAATCGCCCGTCCCGGTGGGCGCCGTCAGGAACGGCGAGGGCGGATTCAGCTTTGGGTCCCACATCAGGGAGATTACCATTCTGGACTCGCCCGGGGGGCGCGTCCATATGGTGGTTGCCGGCGGCCAGGACGCGGTAATTCTGGATGTCACCGACCCGGCCCGTCCGGTTCCGACGGGCCACATCCGGGACGGCGAGGGCGGATTTGACGCGGTCAACCTGGTCTTCGGCATGGCCGTCGTCGGGCCGCCGGGCGACCGCACCTATCTGGCGATGGTCGGCGACGAGGGCGTCCAAGTGGCGGACGTGACGGATCCGCTAGCTCCGACGGCGGCCGGCAGCATTCCGGACGGATCGACCGGCCTCGCCGACCTGGCGGTCTTTGAGCCCGGTGACGGCCGCACCTACATTCTGGGCGTGGGCGGGGACGGCATTAGTGTGGTCGATGTCACCGACCGGCCGGTTCCGGCGGTCCGCATCCAGGACGGCGAGGGTGGCTTCGACACCCTGGATGAAGCCCGGCAGGTGGAGGTGTTCCATACTATCGGCGGCCTCACCTACGGGATAGCGGGCGGTGATGACGGCCTGCAGGTGGTCAATATCACCGACCCTGCTGAGATTGTGGCCGTCGGCAGCCTGCGGGACGGCGAGGGCGGCTTCGATGTGGGGTGGATCACCGGCATGGCGGCGTTCCAGCCGTCTGGTGGCCGCGACTATGTCCTCGTTGCGGAGCACAACAGTGGCATCCATGTGGTGGACGTCACAGACCCGGACGCCCCCGTTCTGGCGGGCGGCCTGCGGGACGGCATGGACGGCTTTGACCTGCTGGGAGGGGCGCACGACATAGCGGTCTTTGATGCATACGGCGGCCAGCCCTATGCCCTGATGACCGGGGACTGGGGAATCCACACGATCGACATGTCCCGTCCCGGGGAGCCCAGGGTGGCCGGTACGCTGAAGGATGGTATGGAGGGGTACGCCCAGCTCGCCGCTCATGACGCGGTGGTCTTTGAGGCGTCTGGCGGCCGCCCATATGCACTGGTTGCAGACTATGCGGTCGGCCTCCATGTCATAGATGTGGCCGATCCGCGCGCACCGATCCGTGTGGGAAGCGTTCCGGCCGAAGCGGAGCTGGACATGCTTGTGCCGGGATCCGACATCTCCACGGTCGCCTCCCCGGACGGCCACACCTATGCCTTGGCGGCCAGCAAGGACAGCATCCGGGTGGTGGATGTCACAGATCCTCGGGCGCCCGCCCTGGTGGATGGCATAGACCTGACGCTGTCCCCCTGGTACGTCACCGTGTTCGGGCGGGACGGCGGCCGCGCCCATGCGCTGGCCGGTGATGAGAACCACATGCTGGTACTGGATGTAACCTATCCGCACGCGCCCGTCCCGGTCGGCGCCGCAGGGGGTTTTGATGGGCGCGGCGGCGCCGTCTTTGCGCCGGAAGGGGGCCGCGTCCTTGCCTTGGTGGGCAGCGGCGACCACACCGTCCTGACGGTCGACCTGACGGATCCGCGGGCCCCGAAGGTTCTGGGGGCCATGCCGGCTGGGAATGACTGGCCCGGGGATGTGGTGGCGGCCGGCTCCCCGGACGGCCGCGCCTACGGGATGTGGATAGGCTCCTCGGGAGGGGTGCTGGCCGCAGACATCACCGAACCGCATGCGGCAACCTCCCCCGTCATATCGGAAGATCTGGGCCTGGCTCCCGGCTCCGCAATGGAGCTGTTCAGGCCGCACGACGGCCGCACCTACATGATGGCGGGCAGCGGCGACACCATACGGATAATAGATGTCACGTATCCGTCCGGCCCGGCGTATGTGGGCAGCATCCGGGACAACCTGGGCGGCTTTTACTATCTGGGTGATGTGCGCGACATATCCGTCGTCGCACACAGCAACGGCCGCGTCCTCGCCTTGGCGGGCAGCGGGGACGGCGTGCAAGTGATCGATGTCACCGACCCGTACCATCCGGCCCCCGCCGGAGGCCTCCGGGCCGGCCACGGCGGCCTGGATCCGGACGGGACCCACCGGACCGCCGCGCTGCACTCCGACGGCCGCGTCCTCGCCTTGGTGGCCGGCGGAGACGGCCGCACAGTCATGCTGGATATCACCAGCCCGGGCACGCCCGCCTTGGCGGGCGCCATCCATACCGGCGGTGCCGGATCAGCCACGGTTGTCTCCATGTTTGAGGCATCCGACGGCCGCCCCTACGCCATGCTGGCCGGGGAGGGCGGCGTCCAAATAGTGGACGTTACGGACCCCGGATCTCCCGTACAGGCCGTCGCTCTGGAGGGGTTTGGAGTCTCGGATATCTCCATATTCGAGTCGTCCGACGGCCGCCCCTACGCCATGCTGGCCGGGGAGGGCGGCGTCCGGATAGTCTATCTGGACGACCCGGTCCGGTACTACGCCGGTATCCCGCCATAGGCTGTATGGTGGTCCTCAAAAGTTCCCGGGCAGGCCCCGCGCCGAATCCCGACAGAACCATGGCATGCAACAGACAACTTGGAGGTTCCGGGCACCGGCGGCATCTGGCGCAGGACCTATCGGAACCCACCAATGCCGCGACTCAGCAGGCCCGACGCCACCCCGGCGCCCGCCACCCCGACATCCTGTTTTGACATGAACGGGGAGAGCGCTCGCGCAAACTCCATCAGGTTCTTTGTCTGGTAGTAGACCGTTCCGGGCCCGGTTATCTCTATCACGAGCGCCTCGCCGCCGAACAGCGTGGTCTTCAGGCTCCCGTGCTTCCTGATGTCGTACCGGGCCGTGGCCGTCAGGGCCACCAGCTGGTAGTTGTCCAGTATCATACTCTCGCCCGCCCCCAGGTCCACCCTGCGGATCCCGCCCCAGCCTTCCACGAATATGTCGCCGGATCCGACCGTCTTCAGCATGAACAGGTTGCTTCCGAATATTCCCTTGGTGAAGCCCTGCCACTGCGTGTCCAGCGTCAGGTCGCCGACGGACGCCACGTACGAGCCCGACTGCACAATGTACTCCTCGTCGGCGTGTATGACCTCTATGTCGCCCAGCACGTTTCCGGTGATGCCCAGCCTGCAGCCGTCTTCCTGTGCGGTAAACTCGTTCACGAAGAACGACTCCCCGGCCAGGACCGTCGACTTGAGGGCCTTGAACAGGCCGCCCTTCCTGGTCTTGGTGTCGGTGCTGATGTGTCCGCGCATGTACACCATGGCTCCGGCCTCGGCGGTCACCGCCTCGCCCCAGTCCATGGCAAAGTCGATCATCCCGACAGGATTCTTTACGATCTCGTACTCCACGCCCTTGCACATATCAGGTTGCTATAATTAGGATTTCGGCTCTGGGCAGGACCGCCTTGGTGGCCCAAAATCTCCGGGGCCGGTCGGGGCAAAAATCAATCGGATGGAACAAGGACCGGGTGGCAGTCCAACGCCCCGCGCCAAGTCGTTTCGGTGCCGTATGGTTCGTGCGCAACCGCCGCCACTACGGCCTCGGCAGGTTAGCGGCCGCGCCGGCTGCGGTCCTCGATCCCGGAGGACGGCAGACCATCGCAGGGCGGCTCCCAGAGTGCAGCCTGCCCGCGCCATGCTATTAGTTTGGGACAGGAGCGGTGGCCGTACAGTCAGGCAGGGCGGCCACCCATCCCGCCGCGCTTTGGAATGGTCAGCCGGCGGAACGCCCGCAGCAGCCAAGTACTGCCAGATCAGCCACCCCCGGCGTCTGAAATGCGAATGACGATATAATTTCCGTCTATTTGGCTAGCCTCTCAGCAGTATCATATCCTATTAGAATCCACTTCATGGCACCGGCGGTTGTGGTCAGCTTTGGGTCGATCTCAATCCACCCCATCTTGGAACCATGAGAAAACGGTTTGATCGCCTTTGATTTTATTGCAATTTCCTGCTGGTCTTTGGGAATTCTGACGATGATCTGCCGGTTGTTCTTGTTGCTAAATCCAACAAAAAACTTTCTTTTTATTAAAAAACACTGATAACCGAACATGGGCCTAGTCGTTACCATATCCATGGACTCAACCTTTCTTTTGATCGGATCGTAGCTATTCAACCGTACCCTCTCTTGGTTTGTAAATGAAGCCAAGTATTATGAAAGTGTTACCTGGAATAGTCGGTGCCGCCGTACCCCGCTCTTGCCGCCGTACCACATACCTCCTGCCCCGCATGAGGTTCTGCAAAGTGCTCCCGCGCCGCCACATGCGGCACCGAGGCGGCGGCCATCCACCGGTATTCGACTCTGCAACCTGCCGGGGCCGTCCAGACCGGTGCCGCCACCCGCCGGACGGCCACACCCTTCTAGGAGACCGCGCCCTTCCCGCCCATGCCGTCTCCTTGCGGCGCATAGACCAGCATGTCTAAAGGCTGCGGTGGCCAGATCCACCCGGTTGGGCGGGTCCCCGTTCCGGGCCGCATGCGTTTTTTAAGGCGGAGCCGCTCACCGTCGCCGTGAACCCACTGGCATGCGCCATATCAGGAATGCTGCTGGCCGCCGCGCTGGCCGCGTCCCCGGCCCTGGCGGAGGACGCGCCGTCCCCCGGCGGCGGGGCAGACGCGGCGGCGCCCCATGCGGAGCCGGTCATGATCGGCGGCCTCTTCCCGCTCACCGGGATACTGGACGCCGCCGGCGCCGAGGGGAGGGCGGCCGTCGAGCTGGGCATCCGGGACTTTAACGCGTACCTGGCCGAGAGCGGGGCCGGCTGGTACCTGGAGATGGCCGTCGAGGACACGGCCACCGACCCCGACGTGGCCCTAGGGAAGATCCAAATACTGCACCAGGCCGGCATCACCGCCGTTCTGGGCCCCATGACCAGCGGCAACGTGGACAGCGTCAAGGGGTATGCAGACCAGAACGGGATGCTGGTACTGAGCCCCACCGCCTCTGCCGCCTCCCTGGCCATACCGGGCGACAGCGTATACCGGCTGGTCCCTGACGACAGCGTGTCGGGAGCCGCCCTGTCCAAACTGGCCGAGCATGTGGGGGTGGAGGCCCTGGTCCCGATATGGAGGGGCGACACGTACGGGGACGGCCTGTGGAGGGTCGTCTCCGACGACTTTGAGTCCAGGGGCGGCGCCATCCACGCCGGAGTGCGGTACTGGCCGGACGCGCCGGACCTGGAGTCGGAGGTGGCGCTGCTGGACAAGCACGTGCGGGAGGCCACAGAACTGTACGGTCCCGGCAGGGTGGGCGTCCTGATGGTATCATACGACGAGTACGCGTCCATATCGGAGGCCGCCGCTGGCTATGACGCCCTGGGGGAGGTGGCGTGGTTCGCCTCCGAGTCGTCCACCCTTACGGACGCGCTGGACAGGAACCGCGCGGCCGCCAAATTCGCCGAGAGAGTGGATCTCACCGGGGTGCAGACCATGTCTGTCCGGGGCGAAGAGTACGGGAGGCTCGCCGCCGAGCTGGCCGCCCAGCTGGGGAGGAACCCCAGCACCATATGGCCGCACGCGTACGACTCGGCGTGGGTACTGGGCCTGTCCATACTGCATGCCAACAGCACCGACGCCGCCCACATACGGGAGGCCCTTCCCAGAGTGGCCGCCGGGTATAGCGGGGCCCTGCTCTCCACAAATCTCAACGAGGCGGGGGACCTTCTGCCCACCGACTACCGCATAGTGAGGGTTGTAGGCGGCAACTGGACGGCCATAGGAAACTACTCCACGGCCACCGGCGCCATCATACTGGATGTCCCGCCCCCCGAGATCCCGCCCGAGACGGCGGCGGCCATAAACGGCTTCGCCGCGGACTTTTACCGGGAGGCCTCCAACAACAACGACAACGTGTTCTTCTCCCCGGCCAGCATATACGTGGCCTTCGGCATGGTGAACGAGGGGGCGATGGGGGAGACGGCGCTCCAGCTGCGGGATACCTTCGGCTTTGGGGCGGACGCGGAGCTGCGCCACGGCCACACCGAACAGTTGATGTCGTCGCTGAACCAGCGGGACCCGTACGCCACCCTACATATGGCCAACGCCATGTGGCTGGCCGAGTGGTTCGAGCCGTACGAATCATACGCAGATATCATACGAGATATCTACCGCGCCGAGGTCGACAGCGTCGACCTTCCGGCCGTCGGGATGGATACTGTAAACGCCTGGGCCGCCGAGAAGACCGAGGGCAAGATAAAGAGAGTACTCGGCGAGCCGCTGCCCGATTTGACGGCATCCGTAATGACGAACGCCATATACTTCAAGGGTTCGTGGGCGGAGCGGTTCCCGGCGGGGGCCACCAGCCCGTCCGACTTCTGGACCGGCGAGCGGCAGGTGCAGGCCGACTTTATGCATATGACCGGATGGTTCGACTATGCGTCGTCGCCGACCGAGCAGGTGCTCCGGATGCCCTACGAGGGGGACAGGCTCTCGATGCTGGTGGTTCTGCCGGCAGAGCGGGACGGCATGGGGATCCTGGAGGATACCATCACGCCGGACATGGTGGACCGGTGGACGGCGGACCTCCGCCCCGCCGAGGTCGCCGTCGAGATGCCCAAGTTCGAGATGGGCACCCACTACGACCTGGTACGGCCCCTGATGGAACTCGGGGTGGTGGACATCTTTGACGGGGCGGCGGCCGACCTCTCCGGGATGGCAGACCTCTCCGATACCGGCAACCTGTACGTAGGCGCCGCACTCCACGACGCGTACGTCCAGGTGAACGAGGAGGGGACCGAGGCGGCGGCCGTTACGACGATAATAGTGGGGATCACCAGCGAGTCGTACGAGCCCCCACCCGTGCCGTTCGTGGCGGATCATCCGTTCCTCTTCCTCATACTGGACGACCGCAGTGGTACGATACTGTTCATGGGGCGCGTCTCGGACCCGTCGCAGTAGCCGTGGGGTTGTGTACGCGTCGGGACATACGTGGCTGCCCCGGACGGCTCGATCCATCCTTACCGTATCTGGCCGCGCAGCCGAAACCCTGACGTAAAAGACGGTTGCAGGTCGGCCGGTCGGGCGCGCGTCGGAGGGCGGCCCCGGTGTAGGCCGTACTCAGCCGTCCGACTGCAGGATCCTCAGCATTTCGTCGACTGTAACCATCCGGATTCCCTTAAACTCTGCTAGGTCGAGCAGGTCGCGGTCTCCGGAGACGATGTAGTCGGCGCCCCCGTCATACGCAGCGTTGATGAACATGTCATCGGCCGGGTCTCTCACCACGCTGAATTTCGACTTTGTTTCAATGATGTCGGACAGTGACTCGAGCGCGGACACCACATTGTCGACTTCATTTTTGTCCAAGCGGAATTTCGGCCTGCATAGGACTTCCCTTATCTCGTTGATTATCTCATCTGATGTAACCAGGGCGCATTTGCCGCCGAGCACGGCCTTCAGCAAAAATCCGTAGGCCTTGCCGGCTCTGATGGCCGCGCTTACCACGCTGGTATCTACTACCACCCTGTACATTTACCTGGCCGGCTCGTTTTCACGCTTCGCTCTCCTGTATTCCCTGATCTCCCCTGCTATCTCTTCGTCTGACATGCCCAAATTCTTGGCATGTATGGTCCCGAACGCCTCTTCAACTTTGAGTCTTGCCTGTATATTTTTGATCACATCCTCGAGTTTGTCATCGGAGACAGAACGCACTATGATGATTCCGTCGCTGTAGGATGTGACTATGATGTCCGTTTTTTCCAGCAAACCCATCTGCGCTCTGATGGCAGATGGTATCTTTACCCATCCGCCCTCGTCAATTACTGTTTTTCACACATTTGAGGAATGCCCAATCCCATGCTGAATTACCGCCGGCATCTTATATAGATCTAGGGTGAACCGGGACATTCTAGCGACCCGAAGCCGGCCGGGACAGAGTGACCCGGAATGGAGGCCGCTGTCAGATCCGACGCTTGGCGGAGTTGGCTGCCGGAACCGGCCGGTACACTCCCGTCCCAGTCAGGCTTAGGTCACGCGGATGTTCCAGTCCACTTGGTGCGTAATACAGAATACCAGAGGGGGGAGATGGCAGGTATACTACGCTGGCTTGCGTCGGCGGCGCCGGTGGCGGCGGCTGCGTCTAGGCGGCGGACGCGCAGTACGACCCGCCCGGGAACTCTAACACCACGCTGCCCGGTACCAGCAACAACCAGCCCACCGGCATCTGGCCTACGCCGCCACGTATTGTCCCGGGCACCGCTTATGCACTAGGCCAGCACTCTCTGCTGTTTTAAATAACCCAGCCCCCCATCATACCACAGTTGGATTACCGCTTCAGACTGGCCAAGCGCATGCTCTTCAACAAGAAGGGCAGCCTCATTGGGGCGGTGCTGGCCGTGACCATAGGCATACTGGTGTTACATGTCAACTTTGTGATATTCCAGGGGCTGTACGACGCCATAGTGCGGGACATCACCGACTACCACAACGGAGACATACTGGTCACAGACGAGGCCAGCCTGATAGACAAGACCGACACCACCATACTGAACTGGTTTGAGCGCATACCATACGTGGAGGCGGCGGCGCCCCGGCTCTCCGCAACCGGCGAGATAAACATAACCAAGAACGGCCAGCTGATCCAGGAGACGCGGGTGCCCCTGCTGGGGGTGGACCCACTCCGGGACGTAAGGGCGTCGACGGCGCACCAGACCGTTTCGGAGGGGAGCTACGTGTACGCGCGCAACTCCATAGTGCTGGGCGCCAACGTGGCCCGGGACCTGGGGGACGTGCGGCTGGGCGACAGCATACGGGTGGGCGTGACCGACAGGTGGGGCGAGGATCAGGTGCGCCGCTTCATAGTCTCGGGCATAACCAGCTCGCCGGGCGGCCAGGGCCTGGACTTTAGGGCCGTGGTACACATAGACACGCTCCGGGACATGATGGCCCGGGAGGGGTACACCGGTTCCATAATGGTAAAGATGAACGACCCGGCCCGGGCCATCGAGGTCCGGGACAGGTTCCTGCTGTCCTTCCCCAACGACGACTTTGTTGCCGAGACCATAGAGGAGTCCGCCGAGCAGCAGCTGGCAGGCTTCCGCTCCGGCATAGCCATGATAAACATGATCGGGTACTTCGGGATGATGTCCTCGGCCTTTGCCATAGTCACCATACAGATGATGCTGGTCAACGGCAAGACCAAGGAGATCGGGATAATGCGCTCGATAGGCGCGCGCCGCAAGGACATACTGGTGATATTCCTGATGCAGGGCATGCTCATAGGGTTCATAGGGGCCAGCGTCGGGACGGGGGCCGGGCTGGCGTACACCTTCTACGCCAAGGAGACCAAGCTCTCGTTCAACAACAGCCTGCCGCTGGAGGTCACCTACGACTGGTACAAGATAGCTCAGACGGCCCTGACGGCGTTCGCCCTGGCCGTGGTCGCCGCCCTGTACCCGTCGTACAGGGCCACCCGGCTGCTCCCCGTGGAGGCGATGAGATACGGGTAGGATACTGGAGGTGGAGTCGCTGGTCAAGGTGTACGGCCGCGACGAGAGCGCCGTCCGGGCGGTGGACAACGTCTCGTTCGGCGTGGACCGGGGGGAGTTCGTGCTGGTGGTGGGCAGCTCCGGCTCCGGCAAGTCCACACTGCTGAACCTGGTGGGACTGCTGGACAGCCCCACCTCCGGCCGCATATCCATAGACGGCACCGACACCACGAACATGAACGACGGCAAGACCACCACGTTCCGGAACCGCAAGCTGGGCTTCATATTCCAGTTCTCCAACCTCCTGGCGGACCTCACGGTGCTGGAGAACGTGATGCTGCCCGTCCAGATGGCCGGGGGGAGGGACCCCCGCGGGTACGCCGCCGAGCTGCTGGGGGCCGTGGGGCTGCGGGACCAGATGCACAAGAGGGCCGACCGCATATCGGGGGGGCAGGCGCAGAGGGCCGCCGTGGCCCGGGGGCTGGCCAACAGGCCCAGCCTGGTGCTGGCCGACGAGCCCACCGGGAACCTGGACTCGATAAACTCCGAGAGCGTGGTGCAGCTGATGAAGTCCATGTGCCAGAAGCTGGGGCAGACGTTCGTGGTGGTGACTCACGACCAGCAGGACTTTGGGGACGTGGACCGAATAATCAATATGAGAGATGGGCGGGCGTTTCAGGAGATGGCCCCGGAGGTTGCGCGTTGATATACCAGGCGGCGGCCGCATCGCTGCTGGCCGCATCGCTGTGCGGCGTGGCCGCCGGGCAGGAGTTCGGGGGGTTCGGCGACTCGCCGTTCGAGAGGGACTTTGCCGACGTAAAGTATCTGGACTCGTACTTTGGGACGTTCGAGTCCAAGGTGGAGGTGGCCCCCGGCGACCAGAACGTGCCGTTTACGGTGGTGCTGGCCAACGTGGGCACCCAGGACATCACCGGGATACGCGGCGAGCTCTCCATGCCGTACGGCTTCTCGCCGGCAGAGGGGACCGGGCTGGTGGTGGTGGCCGACAGCAACACCAACTCGCTGGCCGGGGAGATATTCCACCTGACGTTCTACGTGGACGTGGAGCCGCACGCCCAGATACAGGAGTACCCGGCCGCCGTCAAGGTGGAGTACTCCCGAATACGGGAGTCGGGCGTGCGGAACTCGTTCTTCGACTTTTACTTTATGGTGCCCGGCAGCGGCGTGCTGCACGTCAGGACGCTGGACCAGTTTCTCTTCTCGCTGCAGCCCAATACGGTACGCATCGAGATAGCCAACAACGGCACCGCGCCGCTCTCCAACACCGACATCAGGACGCCGGACGCGGCCATGTCGGCGGGCTCCCCGTCCAACCTGGAGAACGTGGTGGTGTACGAGTCCAGCTGGGACGTGGGCAACATAGGCCCCAGCTCCTCGGAGACCATACAGATGACCGTGTACATCCCCGAGACGCTGAGCGGCCAGACCCTGCGGCTGCCGCTGGAGATCTCATACATAGACGCGCACGGCGACGCCGTCAGCGAGCTCCGCACCGTCGACTTTTACGTGCGGGGCCTGGTGGACCTGGCCGTGTACGGGGTGGAGACCTTCTCCATATCAGATACCACCATGATAGTGGGCGAGATAATCAACGAGGGCAACGAGGACGCCCTGTTTGCGTTCGTGACGGTGGAGCCGGCCGGCGCCTCCAACATAGCGGGCAGTACGCAGTTCATAGACGAGATAGACACGGACTCGCCGGTCCCCTTCAACATTCCCCTGGAGTTCGACGGGCCGCCCGCATACGGCGAGCACGATATCGTGGTTACGGTGCGGTACAAGGATGACATCCGAGAGGAGCACTTTCTGGTGCACCCGGTCACCATAACGGTGGCCGAGCCGCCCCCCACAAACGAGGAGTCGGTGATACCCGGACTGGAGGCCGACTCGCCGATCTCCGACTCCGTGGTGATGGCCGCCGCCGCCGTAGCCGTGGCGATCATAGTGGCGGTGCTGGTGGCGGCCCGGCGCCGCGGGCGCCGCAGCTAGCCGGGGGCATGGACTCGCGTCTCCAAAGCTGTTCTGGGCCGCATTCGCTTTTATAACGTCCCCACACAGCCGGCTCCGTTGAAGAGACTGCTGGCGGCGCTGGCCGCTATACTGGTATTGGGCATGTCCTCTGCGTACGCCCAGCTGGACGACACCCTGGTGGTGCTGTACACCGAGCAGGGCATGCTGGTCATAGAGCTGTTTCCGGCCGACGCGCCCGGCCACGCGGCAAACTTTGCGGCGCTGACCGAGCAGGGCTTCTACGACGACACGCTCTTCCACAGGATAATCCCCGGATTCATGATACAGGGCGGGGACCCCAACACCCGGTCCGACTCGGGGACCTCCCCGGACCAGTGGGGCACCGGGGGGCCGGACTTCCGGCTGGATGCCGAGTTCAACACCATAATGCACAACCGGGGCATAGTGTCCATGGCCCGCTCCACCAGCCCCGACAGCGCCGGCTCGCAGTTCTTTATAGTGCACCAGGACTCCAACTTTCTGGACGCCCAGTATACGGTATTCGGGCGGCTGGCGACCCAGGACAGCTACGACACCTTGGACGCGATAGCGGCGGTGCGGACGGTGGAGAACGACCGCCCCGCCGACCCCGGGACGGTCAGGGTGATAACCAGCGAGACGCTGACCCGGGCCGAGGCCGCATCCTCGGGCATGGTGCTGCTGGACCAGGGGCCGCCGGCCCGCATACAGCCCACCGAGCCGCCGGCGCCGCCCAGCCGGGAGTACGAGAGCGAAGAGCTGAACCTCGCGCTGGCGTTCCCGGAGGGCTGGGTCATACAGGCGGTGGGCGGAGACGGACTTCCGGACGTGGTGGCGGTGGCGCCCATGCTGGGGGCGATCCCCTCGTCCATAGCGGTGTACGCGAATATATCAAACGGCACCAGCCTGGACGATGTCATACAGAGCAAGGTGGAGAACCTCGAGTCTCTCCAGGCGATCAGCCAGTTTGAGATACTCTCCCAGGAGAGGACCGAGGTAGCCGGGCGGGAGATGTTCGTGCTGGACGCCCAGGACCTCTTTGAGACGCAGGGCGGCATCACCCAGATAAAGTACAGGGAGGTGACCACTGTGGTGGGCGATACGGTATACACGTTCCTGTTCACCGGCGACGCGAACATCTTTGACGCGGACCTGCCCCTGTTCGAGGAGACCGTCTCGTCGTTTAGGGTGCTGGTCGAGCCCTCCTCTCCCCAGCTTCCCTTCGGCGGCGGCTGCCTCATAGCGACGGCCGCCTTCGGCTCGGAGATGGCCCCGCAGGTGCAGCAGCTCCGCGAGCTCCGCGACGGCTCCCTGATACGTACGGAGGCGGGGCGCGGCTTTATGGAGTGGTTCCATGCCATATACTACTCGTTCAGCCCGGCGGTGGCCGACTACGAGAGGGAGAACCCCATGTTTCGCGAGATGGTCCGGCTGGCCATAACCCCGATGATATCCATACTGTCAATTCTGAACCATGCCGACATGGAGACCGAGGAGGGGGCCGTCCTGTACGGCTCGGCGGCCATATCCTTGGTAGTTTTGGCGTATCTGGGCGCGCCAATGGTAACGCTGTACTGGCTGTGGCGTCTGGCGCGCCGTCGACATTACGCGCGGGCGGCGTCCGTGTCCGGATAGCCCCCAGATACATACCCCGTCCGTCCATGCCGCGTACCCGAAAGCCCTTGGACCGGAAGCGGGGCTCTAGGCCGGCGGCCAGCAGTCCTCCCTGGAATGACATGCCGAGTCGCACAGCATATCCCCGGAGCCGCGGGGCGCCCTGGCGCACAGATCCGCCCGCGAGTCTCCCGCGTTCCCGTCAGCCACCCCCGAGCAGCGGGAATATGACAGGACCTACTGTATGGTCCGCATACTATACCAGAACGATATCCGGAGAGCGAAGGTCTTCCGGATCACACAGGAACAAGCCGGAATGGCACGACCATACCACGGCATCACCTGCGGAGCGGCCAACCAAACCATCCTGCTGAAGCGGGACGGCATCATATGAGGTGCCGTGGCGGGCTGGCGTGGGCGGGTGCCGTACGATTTTTAATTACAGATCAGATCTCCGGCACTGCCCCGTCTGCGTATGGCGGATCCCCCCAAACGGAAGAGCATCGTGGTTTGGTCACGGCCGGAGCGCTCTGCCGGCGGGTGCTTGGCAACGCCCGGTCCGTCCCGCCAATGCCGGCGGGGCGACGGAAGGATTTGCAGTCCCCAGACGGAACGGCGCCTTACCGCGGGAAATCATAAAACGACTTCACCTCATTTATCATGGCATCGAAGTCGAAACCTCCCGCAAAAGCGGTCTCTTCGAGTTTTGTCCTTTTTTTGTCATCCCTGAGCATTGCGTCAAGGCAGCGTCGGCATTCCTCCACATAGGCTCCCGGTCCCGGCACGTAATTGGCGCACCGCGTCTCGAATAGGCTGCGCGCCTTCTTCATGTCAATCTTGTTGGATTGAAATATCATAAAAGAATCGTATGCGTCAAAATATTTCCTTTGTCTTGTATTAGATCCTATTACGTGAAGCTTGGCGGCAAACTGCTCCTCCAAGGACAGGTGCGCA
This sequence comes from Nitrososphaerota archaeon, assembly GCA_016126025.1. Taxonomy (GTDB): domain Archaea; phylum Thermoproteota; class Nitrososphaeria; order Nitrososphaerales; family Nitrosopumilaceae; genus VYCS01. Next base: position 33,138 of record JAEFDA010000104.1, read on the forward strand.
ACTACCGGGGGCTCCAGTCCAAGCAGCTCCAGATCGATGATGGTGTTGATCTGGCTTAATACCGGCATCTCGTGGACGCGGCAGGTCTTGCATACCTCTATCTTTGGACGCTCTATTATGCGGTGGATGTTTTCCAGAGACTGCCGGTATTCCACCGCCACAAAGTGCAGCCTCTGCTCGTCTCTGGTTATGCTGACCCGCGTGTTGCATCCCCTTGCGGCGCCGTATTCCGCAATGTCGCCCTTCAAGCTGCTCACGTCTCTGTAACTAAATCCCTCTGGCGTGTTTGGATCAAAGTCGGCATCAAACGAGAATCGATGGCTTGCCAGCGGTACGGCGCTTCTGACAGACAGCCCGCCCTTCAAGACGAGTCTCTTTCTGTAGTACCCGTCCCGCATGTTGGTTATCGCGTACAGCATGTCCATCGCGCACAGTTCGGAGAGGATGAACGGCGCAAAATCTTTCTCTGCAAAACGCCCGTAGTATTCGTCCTTGACCATCACGGCTGGCTCGTGCAAATTAACCAGCCTGTCATCAATAAAGAAGAAGACGCCCATCTATCAACCGTCAGCTCCGCCAGCGTCCTTCAGGTAAGGGATGCCGCCCATTCGCTGTGGGCGATCGCCGCCTGCAAGCCTTACGGACACGCGCCTTGACCTGCTTCCAAAGTGCAAACTCTCCCGCACGATGGATTCCATCAGGCCAAGAAACGGCTTGTAGGTGAATATTTTCATTTCCGCCGAACCCATTGGGGTTCCGGGCTCGTAGTCCGCCAGATGGCGTGCGTGCGGTCCGCCCACATATGACGGGACCGTGTTGAACAGAACGGACGTATCGTCACTGACATCCATCCACGACCTGGCCGCAGCCAGATACCTTGTAAGCCACGCATGGGCCGGCGAATCCTCCACTGCGGCCGCCATGCCGCCACTCATCCTTACAATCCCCACACCCTCCATGCGCCTCAATGCGTCGCGCACAGCCTTTGCGCTAAAACGGCACTCTCTTGCTAAATGCGCCCCGCGTCTGGGAGAGTCTGCAACTAACGCCAGGAATAGAACGTACGGAACCCTGTTGCCCAGAACACCGATCTGATGCCTGTCCACACGCAACGGCATCGTCACCACATGCATGTTTGGGAGGCTCTCCACAAACGTCCCGCGGCTGCCGATTATGCCCTCTTCCTTGAGCTTTGACTTGATCCTGTAAAACTGCTTGCTGTACTTGGGATATCCAAGCCTCGTACCCATATCGGGCGGCTTTTTCTGGCTTAGCAGGTGCCTCATCCGGTACATCTTCCTGATGGTGTAGGCATGCCTTATCTGCTCGTACAGCATGTTGTTACTAAATGTACAAAGTTATATAAATATTCAGTACAAAAAGTAACCTAATCGCACAGCCTCGGCAAAACTCGTGCAATGCTGGAAACCGGCGTGCGCATGGTACTGGCCATAAAGAATGTAAAAACAGGCGACAAACAGAAAGGCTCAGATCACCCGGTCTCCCCCGTGCCCCCGTGCCGAAGGCAGTGCCGGTAAAGAGGGGAGAAGGGCGCCTTCCCGGCGTGCCGCCGGCCAAACTCAAGGCGCTCATATTCCAAATGTTTGGGGTGGTTGATCGAACCGCACACACCGTCCAACCACCATTTCGGTGGTGGACGGCATCAAAATATGTCACATTATCAAACTGCTGTGTTTTATATATGGAAGAATGCAATAGGTTACGTGTATGCCATCACATATGCCGTGTTGATAGCATGTCTGCTCGCAGCCGGAGCCGTTGCTCCTGCCTTGGGTGCCCAACTGGAGATAGAGCTGGATCCCAATGTCGACTCGGCGCCGTTCAAGATGACATACCAAAGGACGGCGTTCATAGAGTACGAGCCGGGCGGTAACGTGGCGGCTTTTCTGGACGGTACTAAGATGGCGCTGGAGGGCGCCGCCGGCCCCGAGGATCTGGCGGTGCAGCGGCTCGCCGCCAACCTCAACGAAAAGATACGATCTGATCGTAGCGTGGCCAGCGTCGACAATCTGAGCGTCGAGTACGGATTTTACATGACGGGGCGGGACGCCAACACCTCGCTGGACTTTAGGGTGGTGCTGACGGGAAACATAGTGGAATATGTCATAGTACAGGACCAGCAAAAGACTCTGGTGGATCTGGGGTGGAGGGGACTCAGCTTGGACGGGCCCGTGGTGATAGACGGGGTGGATGTGAACATACCGCTGAATATGCTGCGCGACCACGAGCCGGCGATATATGAGCTGGTACGGGACACCGACGCCGGCAGCATACTTTCAATGCCGCTGATAAACGCCGACTTTATTCTGGAGATGCCCATGGCAAGCTGGCACTTTCTGTTTGATCCCACCGGAATAATAGAGGACTCCAAAAAAGTTGGCCTGTCCGACGAGCTGGCCGGGCGCGTGATCTCGGGGTGGTCGATGGGCACCAGCGACATATTCATCAGGCAGGTGGAGCGGGAGTGGAGCGCGACCGTCGACGGAGGATCCCATCCGGCCATACCGGGGGAGGTCTCATACGATTTGGTTGCCCGGCAGGCAGCCGACAGCGGCAACATAGACATCGTGGGCTTTGGCTCCCTTGACATGCTGGATGGCGTGGAGATAGCGGGGGTGACGGCCGAGGCGCCGGAGGGATTTGGTGACCCGGCCACCGGAGACTTTCCGGTCTTTATCATATATGGAATGGCGGGAATGGCGGCCGTGGGCGGGGGAGCCTTCTTCATGTTCAGCAACCGCGCCCTGAAGAACGAGAAGCGGGGCCAGCAGGGGATCGACCCCGGCCTGCTGGTGAGCCACCAGACCAGCGCCGCCTCCGGCGGCTACCGGACCAACCGCGGGGAGGCCCACCTCAGGGACTTTGCAGACTACCAGCAGACCCGCAGCTACTACGACGAGGCGGGGCCGCCGCCCGCGCAGGATATCCTGCCGCCCGCCCCGGCATCCGCCGGGGATACAGCTTGCGCCTGCGCCGTGTCAGCCGGGATGGATTCGGAGTGCGACTGCCAAATGCGGGGATCCTGCTTGTGCGACGCTGCGTGCGGGTGCCCGGCGGAGACGTGCCGGGGATAGTGCGCATAATCAAATAGATGCGATCGTATAATAAATGCTAGAATTAAGATCAAATAACCCATGTACAAAACGCGCCGAACGGACATAATGCTAACGCTGCACGCTCCCGGCCGGCGGCCGGGATCGCCTCGGGGGACTGTCACGGCAGGCGCGGAGATGAAAGGCCGGGAGAGCACAGTTAACGAAAAAGTGGTGAAATAAGGATGATCTACATTTGATACTGGGATCAAATCTGAGCACGCAGAAAATAGCGGCGGCATCTGGTTATCGTTCCCAGACCAACGGCAAGCCGGGGCGATTCCACAAAAGCCTAGAAGACGAAATCCGGAACTACCCCGATCTGGACTACCATATCAAGTACTGTAACACCGACCGGCTGCGCTGGACATGGACGATGAGACGCCGCCGATGGCATTTACCAACAGGCGGACCGGCTAGGGGACTAGGGCGCGCAACCCAGACTGTAGAAAATCCATGGCTGATGGTCAAAACGGGGCGCGACATGATTTTCATACACTACAGGCCCCAGAGGATAGACAGGAAGATGCTGAATGACTTTGACAGGTGTCCGGAGTGCGGCAAGTACAACATCTCGCACGTGGTGGAGTCGTACGACAGGGCGGTCTAGATGGAGCACACCATAACGGAGAACGTCAAGATCATTACCACCGCCGGTACTGCCGCTACTGCAAGGGACTGGTCTCCAGAACCGTGCCCGGTGTGGCCCCCAACGCACCGTCTCGGCCAGCAAGTCTGCCGCCATGGTGAAGCTGAAGGACGACGGCCAAGGCACCATAAAGCGGTACAGAAAGAGATGCAGGAGGGAAGGGTACTATCTCAGCACGTTCCTCCGGAAGGAGGGGATAAAATCCGGCAGCAACGGCGTGGAACGGGTTAACCGGAGGTTCGTGGCGGTGCGGAGCGGCGGGGGCGGGAACCGGACCCAGAGGGGAATTGACGCCAACTCCGTGCTGTTCGCCATAATGGCCACCGACTGGATAAACGGAAAAAACCTCTACGAGCACTTGGTGAGATCAACGTCCGGCGACGAATAGCGCGCCGGATACATGACCGTTCCAAAAAACCGACATCACAAGGCAGTCTGCGCACTACCCCTCACTCGTCAAGATTGATTAGATCACTTCAAAAAGCAAAACGGTTACCATGATACGGATATTGTTGATGGTTTACCAGATCCCCCCGTGTTTGTCCGAGAACAAACCCCTGCGGGTACATGCATGCACATACGAGCACATACGAGCACATTGTAGACATCCTGCTTATATCATTCATTCTAAGCTGTCCGTACAATGATCACGAAAAATACGATGCTAGATATCGTGCGTGACACGGTTTTGGCGTGGAAGTGCTACAGGTGCAACCTCTACTTCAAGGACGAGGCGCACGCGTACATGCACAAGGTTGTGATGAACCACCCGGTGGTCAAGATACAGTTGCCTGGTGTAGCGCAGAGGGCGGGACTTGAGTCCACGAGCTCCCAAGGGAACGGCCCCAAAGGCCGGCCTATCCATGCGGGGGAGGGGTGAGCCGTCACGGAGGCCGAAGGGTATATTGATCGTAGATGCGTACACTACCCGATATGAACACTGCAATCAAGAAACGCATACGGAAGACCAAGGATACCAACGTGCGGGACCGCCTGAGGCTGGTCGGCGACATCCAGGAGAGTGGGAACATAACCCAGGCGGCTAAGAAGCTGAGCATGAGCCAGCCTTGGGGTTCCAAATAGTGGGCCCGCTACAAGAAGTATGGTTTTGGCGGACTGGAGGACCGCCCCAGAAGTGGCAGGCCACCCAAGGTGGCCGGGGACAAGATAGACGAGGCGGTCACCCAGTCCCCCACACGGACGTCGGACGGCCTCCTTGATCATATAGAGAGGAAGACGGAGTGCGGTACTGCCCCGGATACGGCGGCATACTTCTGGAATGGCGGGGATGCTCGCTTAAGGTCGCCGTCAAGCGGCACGTCAGTCGGGCCCCGCTCGCAGACATAAAGAAATTCCAGAGGAATATACGGCGCAGGATCAAGCGATGCCAGAAGAAAGGTATGCCCGTGCTGGTGCAAGACGAGGCGGTATTCGTAGCCGACGCCCGCCCGGGGCGGGTGTACACGCCCCACGGAATACGAGCTGCCTGCCACGTCTCCGGAACGCACGACCGAACTATAGTGTACGGGGTGCTGGGCCTGGACGACGGGCAGCTCTTCCGGCAGTACGACAAGTTCAACGGTGATACCTTTGCTGAGTACATCAAAGAGGTGAAGAAGGAGTTCGAGCGGAGCCCCATGATAGTGGACCGCGCGCCGCAGCACAAGGCCGGTGTAGCGGGCGAGACGCTCACTTGTGTATTCGTCGTCCGCATATGGTCGGGTTATCTCGCGTTTTGCTACCCACCGATAGCCGTTTCAGGGGAATGACCGGCATCGCCCGGCGTTCCTTCCGGCGGCCTCGTCGGAGCTGAGCGCCGTCGAGTAGTGCTGGAGGCAGTCCAAAAAGGACCTGCTGAAGGTGTCCTATGTCCCCCTGAGCAGGCTGCGCCAAACCATCGACGAGTGCTTTGTGGGCAAGACGTTCGGCCTGGACATACTAAAGTACCTGATGCGTTCCTTCAGGCGATGCGGCGCCGCCCAGATGCGCCCGTACCGGGGAGGCTGCGCCCGATATTCCAGTAGAATGGGAGATCTGGGGCGCCCCGTACGGTACCACAGCAAAACCACCCCCGCATCAGGCCCGCATGGTGCGGCAACGCCGCGCCGGAGCCTGCTTTCCCTCATATTTCGTGTCGTCCGGTTCATTTAGGCAGATGTATGGTAGTTTTGGAGCATTAATGGTTAATTCCAATCATATCCCGATCACGAACTTAGTCACCCCGGCATAGTCAAATCCTCGGGCACATACGAACACATACGAACACATACGGGCACTATGGACACATGTGTGCACATTGTAGACATGCTGCTTATATTATTATTCTAAGTTGTCCGTGCAATGATTACTAGAAAGGCAACCGCGCCAAACTCAGTCTTTGCCATCGACACGATTGCGTGGCGTTTCACCTCGCGTATACGCATACCGCCCAGATGGGAACCCGACTGCCACCGATAGGGTTTTTTTGCGTTGACGTATGGCGACCGCCCGGTGCGGCAAGGATTCAATCCGGGCGGCGCCGACTCCTTCAGGACGGCCGGTGGCCGTGCCATCCAACCTTGATGTCCGCTGTGCCGTTTATTGATCTTTTAATTAAATATTGATGACGCTCATATTTCGAATCGTGGGGGTAGTTTCAGCCCTTAACCACGTGGCCGGACCGAAAGAGATCCATATCCCAACATCTCCCGCGCCCCCATGGCAAGAGCCAGGATGCAAAAAGCGCCATCCGGACGCGGTCCACTTCTGGCTCTGTTCGTACTGTTTGCCGACAGCGCAGCAGCAGAACTTTTCCGGATGGTGCGATGGCACGGCGGGGTGTGTTGCCCCGACTGTGGGATGAATAACGTCACCAAATACTGCCTCTACCAGAAACACCTGCAGCGGTACACCTGCGGCCCGTCCGGATATCCGACCCGCCGGTGGATGGCCGTGCCAGGGCGGACACCACGCCACCATGCCACCGGACCGGCCCGGCGCGGGCCGGGTGGCGCCCTGCAGTGGGTTCCCTCCCCCTGCTGCGGTTTTGATGCATATAAGATCATTATTACAGCAGCCTTAGGGCATGAGTTGCCGTATACCGCTCGAATCCGCGCGTAATTCCCAGGCCGCCATTTATGGGCGCAGTATAGTGTGCCGGGATACTATGGCCGTATGTATTCGAAGAGATCGTCGCCGCTTATGTCGCCGCTCAGTATCAGGGTAAGCAGCACTATGGCCGCCCCGCTCAGCTCCCGCTCGTCCACTATATGCATGACGTCCTCCACCGAGGTGCTGCCGCCCTTCTGCGCCGCCTCCACCACGCCTGCCAATGTCCGCAGGAACTCCATGTCCCCGGCCACACCCATCTCTTCGAGCATCTCCTCAAAGCTCACGCCGCAGTCGGTTACCTCCACATCGGCCATGTCTGCATCAGGTATGATTACCGTATCCGACATTGCAAAGACCCTGAGCGCCAGCGAGCAGGCATCCACGTCTGCTGTGGCCTCGGCCGGTATGGTTATGGTGTCAGAGCCTGTCGCGTTGACCTCGGCAGTGTGCACCAGCCCGCCGGTCTCATAGCTCAGAAAGTACTGGAGCCTGTCGGCGTTGGTGGTGAATGCCCTAAACGAATATGATTCTCCGGCCACCAGATCCGGAGCCGACAGATCCACCACGTGCGGGAAGGCCGGACTGCCAAAGTCAGACCATATCCCCTTGGGGTAGGGGTACGACTCGTCCCGGAAGGCAGACAGCGTGGCGGTGCCGGCCTCGGTGTCTATGCTCGTCAGCGTGAAGGGTCCGTTGCCGATGTACGCGTGTCCGTGCCCATCGATCCAGGATATCGCCGCCCGGTACCGGTTCTCATAGTATTCGGCGTCCATGCCCACCAAGGATATGGGCATGGCCCCCTCCTCCAGGAATGATGCCAGATACTCGCGTACCAGAGCGGTGTCGTCGGGATCAATCAGCGACAGCCACGGGACGCCGTGGGCCGTCGCCTCCGAACCGGAGAACTCTGCCCGGCCGTCCAGCACTATGCGCTCCATGGCATAGAATATCTCCCACGGCGTGCCGGTCCAGTACACCCCGGCGCCGGCCAGCTCGTCGGCATCAAATGTCCAGTAGTCCATGTACACCTCCATGGTGTTGTCGCCGGTCTGCCGGATGCCCACCAAATCCTCCAGGCCGGGCGTCTCCCGGTCGGTGTACTCTGCATCCCAGGTGGTATCGTCGTCCCCGGTGTAGGTGCCCCACTCGCCGCTAAAGTAAATCCCATACAGGACGTCCCTGATGTCTGTGGCCTGGCCGTGGTGCCAGTTGCTGAACGTGTAGTCCAACGTTACCATGGTGAGGGCCGTGGCGTTCTCGCCCACCTCTGCCCACCGCTGTTCGTACGGGTCCCACCGTATCGCATCAACGGGCACCTCCAGTGTTCCGTCGGGGCCGGCGGTAACCATCTGTCGCTGTACCGCGTGGGGTATGGTATCCACGTTGTGCGGGTGGGTCGTCGCCGAAGGGATGCCCAGCGGGCCCACCACATCCCCGCTGTACACATCGCCGAACCCGGCCACCGGGTTCCAGGAGGACTGGGTGAGATGCTTTACGCCCACCCGGAGGCTGTCGGAGGGGGTCTGAACGTTGGTGAGCGTAAGGCTGTGGGATATGCCGCTTGTCACGTGGTTTATGATGCCGTTTGTATGATCGGCGGCCACATACGTATCGGACTGCGCTGCCAGAAAGATCCGGACCGACTCCTGCAGCCCCAGAACGACGCCCTTCTGGACCAGCTGGGTACGGTGCTCCCCGTCTGTGTACTCTTCTCTGAATATGGTCTGCGTGACGTTGTCCAGCTCGGCGTGTTCATAATTCCAGAACTCTGGGTTCTGGCTGCCGGGCATCCTGCCGGCCCAGGGGGCATAAAAAGCGGCCAGGCTGCTGTCGTCATATTTGTCGAAACCGCTTCCCCAACCCTCGGTGTACACGTGCCACTCAAGCATGCTGGGATCCGCGTTGTACACACCGGCGTAGGCCTGCGCCAAGTCCCCGTATGTGCGCTCCACCGCAAACCCGGCATCCTCCAGAGCCGATGCCAGGGTCTCGCCTATGTTCAGCCGGATGCGGTCGTCGCCGCGTATGAATACGATGATCCCCACAGGCTCGCCGTCGACCATCCACACCCCGTCCTCCATGACGGCCCCGGCGCCGGTCATCGCCTTGTCGATTATGGACTGCGCCAGTACTGGATCATGCCTGATGACAAACGACTCTGCCGCCTCCAAGGTCCTGGCGTAGTCTGGGTGGTAGGGCTCAAAGGGCGTCACTATCGGGGACCCGTACCCGCCCAGAACCTCGTCCACTATGCGCTCCCGATCCACCAAATGATGCACCGCGAACCTTACCGGGCTCAGCTGGAACGGATTGAACTGCTCTCCCTCGGCCGGATTCAGCAGCAGGCTCAGGGAGCCGCCAACGGGTGCCTCAAATACCCTGATGCCTGTCTGGTCCTCCACCAGGTGGTGCGGAACGGCCCAGTAGTGTATGTCCAGCGTGCCGTTTCGCACCGCGTTCACGGCCTGCTCCTCATCGCCGACCCGCAGAAATGTTACGGTGTCCACGTAGGGCTCGGCCGCGGCCGACACCGCCGCTCCTGCCAGCGCCAGGGCCAATAGTGGAAGGGCGGCTATATGCAACATCGGGGATGCTATTGGCTGAACATAAAAATGCAACTAGGCCGGCGGAGAGACTTATTCCAGTGAATCCGTGGCAACATGCGCACTGGAGCGGTCCGTTCCTGCTGAAATCTGCCCGAGACAGGCCGCGAGTCGGCGAGTGTTGCGCCGCCGCGCCCTTTCACCTTCCTGGCCAAGCCCCTAGGCGGACCCGTGTCCCGGAGTAACATTTCAGGCCAAGCCGGTTCTTGGACGAACACGGGAGCCGGCGGGCCGCGTAGCCAAATCGCGTTGTACGTTTTCAGCCTCCCGGGCCATTCCCCCAAAGCGCTCCCTGCGTCTCCGGATCAGCCTTGGCCTCGTACTCAGGGTCCTCACGCACGCGATGTGGATCCGGCCCGTGTACGGCCCCTTCACACTCTTCCAGTCCGTCTCGGATTCATAGACTCATCCGCGTACCCGCACCACGCATACCCTACCAAAAGTCGTCCACCTGGTTCAGCGTCCCGTACTCTTTGAGGCGCGACTTTCCCATGAACTTCAGCCTGGCTATGTCCCGGTCGAATATGGTGTCCTCGATCCAGTCCAGCGCCACCCTGACCCGCTTGGAGAAGGTGGGCACCTTGGAGAGGTAGATGTTCCTCCACAGCATCCAGGCTATTATGCCCTGTATGTTCAGGCCAAACACGGAGGCTATCCCGGCGCGCTTTCCTATTATGGCCATCTGCCCCCGGGGCGAATACGAGAACTTTTTCATCTCTCTGCCGTTTATCGCCGCGTTCAGGTTGGCGGCCACGCTCTTGGCCTGCGCCTCGGCCAGCTGGGCGGTGGGCGCGTACGGCCGGCCCGTGGCCGGATCCACGGACAGGGCGCAGTCGCCGGCGGCAAAGACCCCCGGGTACCCCTCCGCCTCCAGGTACTCGTCCACCACCATCTTTCCCCGTTCCGTCTTGAAGATGGACCTCTTTATCGTGTTGACGGGGGTGACGCCGGCGGTCCATATCAGGGTCTTGGTGTACAGGCGGCCGGCCTCCCCCGTATCCAGATCCTTGGTGGCGACCTCGTTGCCGTCAAAGCCGGTCACCGCGGTCCTGAGCATTATGCGGATGCCCTCCCGGACCATGCGGTTCTGCGCGAACGAGGCCAGCTTCTCGGAGAACCCCGGCAGTATGGAGGGCAGCGCCTCGAGCACCAGCACCTTCACCTCCTTGGGCCGCACGCCGGGGTAGTGCTTGAGCGCGTCGGCCAGCAGGTCGTTCAGCTCGCCGGCCGTCTCTATACCAGCAAAGCCCCCGCCCACCACCACGAAGGTCAGCAGGCTCCTCTTCACATCGATGTCGGTCTCGTTGTCGGCCTGCTCCAGCATGTCTATGACCCGGTTCCGCACCGACACGGCGTCGTTGAGCGTCTTCATCTGGAAGGCGTTGGCCTCCAGGTCGCCCATCCCAAAAAAGTTGGTCTCACTGCCCAGCGCCACCACCAGATAGTCGTAGTCCAGCGTCACGCCCCTCTTCTCGGGCGTCCCCCAGACGCTCACCTTCCGCGCCACCGGGTCTATGTTCTTCACCCGGCCCTCATAAAACCGGGCCTTCTTCAGGATGGTGCGGATGGGCATCACTATGTTGCGGGTCTGGATGGTGCCCGAGGCGACCTGGGGCAGCATCGGGGTGAACAGCAGAAAGTTGTCCTCGCTGATCATGACTATCTCGGTATCCGAGTTGCTGCTCAGCCCCCTCTGCAGCTGCTTGACGCACTCCACCCCGGCGAACCCCCCGCCCAGAACCACTATCCGGGCCATCACAGGGACCTGACTATGTCCGACCGCAGTATCTCGTACGCCCGGGGGGCGAGCCTCTCGTCCAGCACCAGGGTGGTGGTGTCGTCGCTGAAGAAGGCGTTCTTCAGCTCTATGCCGTTGCTGTGGAGCACCTCGGCGATGTACGATATGGAATCCGGCGGGGCGCGCTCGGGGGGTATGGTCACCTTTATGCGGGCCAGGCCGGAGCCGTGGTGCCGCCGGCCGCCCAGCTCCTCCATGACCCTCCTCACCGACTCTATGTCCTCGGCCAGGAACCTAACCGAGTCGGCCGTCCTGAAGAACTCGTACTTGTCGGTGGCCTCGGCGAACTTTGAGAGTATGGCCGCCGGATCCATCCCCACCTCCTCGGCCGAGAGCCGTATGTCCAGTATGCCGTCGGTCACAGACAGTCGGGCGTTCTTGAGCACCCCCGGGTCCGGCCGCCGGCCGCCGGCCGCAAACGAGTCGGCGTACCTCTTTATGGCCACCACTATGGTGTTGGGGTTGGCGGGCCTGCCCGTCTCCCTCTCGACCTCCGGCCGTATCTGCGCCGCCAGGGCGCTGTAGTTTATGACGTTCATCTTCATGCAGTCGTATATGGAGCGGTTCCTGGTTATGATCTCGCGTACCGCCTCGGGCACGGACACGCCGGCGGGTCTCATGGGACGGGTGCACGGCCCACTCTTATTAACATATAGTCATGGAATGAATATGCTATGTTCTAAATCAGAGTATCTATTACGGAAACTTTATATTATGTAATATCTATTACATAATCAATGAGAATGACACCGTTTGAGGAGTTCGACAGGCTCTTCGAGAGAATGTTCCGCGGGAGCGTCTCCCCCCGGACCGGCACGCCGGTCTGGTGCGGGTGCGAGGTGGCCGTGGGTCCGGACGGCGTGCCCAGGGTGCGCGAGTACGGGAACGCGGCAGAGTCGGGGCGCCGGCTGCCCATAGAGGTCATAGACGACGGGAAGAGCGGCCGCCTGAAGGTGGTGGCCGAGATCCCCGGCGTTGAGAAGGATGACATAGAGGTGACCCTGGAGGAGGGGTCCGTTACAGTACGGGCCACCCGGGGCGAGACCGCATACGAGGGAAGCGTCCCCCTGCGCGAGAACGTCGACCGTGACTCGGTGAAGGCGGCCTACAGGAACGGCATCCTGGAGGTATCCTTTGCCGTGGAGAGCAGGCCCAAGGGCCAAAGGGTAAGTGTGGAGTAGCCTTGCCCATTTTTTGCTTTTTTGATGGTATGGAGGTGATGGAGTGGTAGACAAGTACAGGCTGAAGGTGGCCGGGATGGCCCAGCGGCAGGGCGACCGGGGCAGGGTCGTGGTGGACCCCCAGGTGGCCGAGATGGCCGGCTGGGAGACCGGCCAGATACTAGAGATATCATATGACAAGAACACCTATGCCCGCCTCTGGCCGGGGACCGTGCAGTATGGCTCGGGCATCATAGAGATGGACGGCGCCACGCGGCGGAACGCCGGGGCAGGCATGGGGGACCGCGTGGGGGTGCGCGCCGTGCGCGCCCAGGACGCCGCCGAGGTGGTGGTGTCTCCCGCCGAGGGCATAGAGGTCGCCGGGCTGCAGGAGTTCATGGTCGAGGCGTACGGCAACCGGGTGCTGGGGATCGGCGACACGCTGACGGTCGGCACCAACCTGGGAACCCGGGTGGCGCTGGCGGTGGTCTCCACCAGGCCGGCGGGCCCCGTGGTGGTGGTACCGAATACAAGGTTCAAGCTGGGCAAGCCGGGGATGTCCGCCTCGCCGGTGTTCACGTATGATGACCTGGGGGGGCTGGACTCGGAGATCAAGAAGATCCGGGAGATGGTGGAGCTGCCCCTCCGGCACCCGGAGCTCTTCGAGAAGGCGGGCATAGAGGCCCCCAAGGGGGTGCTGCTGCACGGCCCGCCGGGGACCGGCAAGACGCTCCTGGCGCGGGCCGTCGCCGGCGAGACCAGCGCCCACTTTCTGCATGTCAGCGGGCCGGAGATCATGGGCAAGTACCACGGCGAGAGCGAGGAGCGCATACGGGGGGTGTTCGAGGAGGCCTCCAAGAACGCGCCCAGCATCATATTCATAGACGAGATGGACTCTATCGCTCCCAAGCGGGACGACACGCACGGGGAGGTGGAGAAGCGGGTGGTATCCCAGCTGCTCACCCTGATGGACGGGCTCAAGGCCCGGGGCAAGGTGGTGGTCATAGGGGCCACCAACCGGCCCGACTCGATAGACCCGGCGCTGAGGAGGCCGGGCCGCTTCGACCGGGAGATGGAGATAGGCATACCCGATATCAAGGGGCGCCGCGACATACTGCAGATACACACCCGCATGATGCCCCTGGAGTCGGTGGACTTGGAGCAGGTGGCCCGGGTGACCCACGGTTTTGTGGGGGCGGACCTGCAGGCGCTCTCCAAGGAGGCGGCCATGGGGGCGCTGCGCCGCCTGATACCGGATATGGACTTGGAGCAGGACCGCATACCTCCGGATGTGCTCAAAAAGATCCGGATAGGGCCCGACGACTTCCGGGAGGCCCTGCGGGAGGTGCGGCCCAGCGCCCTGCGGGAGGTGCTGGTGCAGGTGCCCGACGTGGGGTGGGACGATGTGGGCGGCCTGGATACGCTGAAGGAGGAGGTGCGGGAGGCCGTGGAGTGGCCCCTCAAACATTCTGAGGCGTTCGCGCACGTGGGGGCCCGCTCGCCCCGGGGCATACTGCTGCATGGCCCGCCGGGGACCGGCAAGACCCTGGTGGCCAAGGCCCTGGCGCATGAGACCGACTCCAACTTCATCAGCGTGAAGGGTCCTGAGCTGCTCTCCAAGTGGGTGGGCGAGTCCGAGAAGGGCGTCCGGGAGATATTCCGAAAGGCCCGCCAGGCGGCGCCCTGCGTGATATTCTTTGATGAGGTGGACTCGCTGGCCCCGGCCCGGGGGACGGACACGGGGACCCACGTTACAGAGAACGTGGTCTCGCAGCTGCTCTCGGAGATGGACGGGCTAGAGGAGATGCACGATGTGGTGGTTGTGGCCGCCACCAACCGGCCGGACATGATAGATTCGGCCCTGCTGCGGCCCGGCCGCTTCGACCGTATCATAGAGGTGGGCCTGCCGGATGCGGCCGGCCGCGACCACATACTGCGGATACACATGCGGGGCAGGCCGACGGCCGGCGAGATAGACTATGACACTCTGGCGGCGCGGACCGATAAGATGGCGGGCGCCGAGCTGCGTGCCGTGGTGGACGGGGCGGCCATGGCCGCCCTGCGCCGCCACGTGAACGGGGGAGTGGATCTGAAGGAGACGGCTATAACGCAGGAGGACTTGGAGGAGTCCGTATCCAAGGTGGGGGGCGCCCAGTCCCGGAACGGGCCGTCCCAGGTGCCAAAGCACCAGCTCCACATTCCATCCTACTAGTAATACTAGACCATCTCTTGGTCGCCACTATGCAGTATCGATTCTAGCCGCTATGCACCTACAGCGCTATGTGGTTGGTCCCTAGAAGATATGGAAGGTTGCACGGGCGAGGTGTGGGCGTATCGGACGGCTAGGCATTTGGCGTGTTCGGATAAGGCGGGCACATCTGTTGTTGGTGTGGCCGGATCCTCACAATCGCCGACCTCGCATCATACATGTGACCACACCATGTCGATTAGGCGTGGATTTGACATATCCTGTCCTGGACTGTTTGGATTATTCCTCATCTCCTTACCACTCATTCGAGAATATTTGGTCGTGCGGACTATAGATCTGGTAGTTTAAGCAATAGTATTGTACGTATAGTTGGGACCATTTAGATCATATTCAGTTCTTGCGGAAGGAACCCCATATCCCGGTTGTGTATGGGGTTTGCGGAGGAATGGGTTGGCTTGCATTCCATGGTGTGTAATATGCATGAAAATCCAGACCAATCGACTTTGCAGAATAGCCATTACTACACAGTCTGGCAAGCGCGCCGCGCCCGGGCTGGTCTTCACGGCGGTGTAACCTGCCAACAGCGACCTCCCGGCAGGCTGCCAAGCCACAAGAGCCTCACATACGTGGTGCACAGCGGCGGGTCAAAAACCACCCCGTATACGGGCGGGTAGCCGGGCACCAGTTACCACCGTCGGCCACCACGACTCGTCATTTTTCGGCAAGTTTCATTTCAAGACCGGCAATCTCTTCTTCAAGGCTTGCGACCACGGCACCCTTCATCTTAGCCATATTCCTCTTCTCTTCTGCCATGTCAGCATACTCTGCAGCTGCGCGGTCATCGGCCTCCATCTCGTCTGCCAAGCGCTGATAATCCAGCATCGCTTCCCGTAATTCACGTTCCCATCCATCCCGGGTGTCTTTGTCTGCCATATTCAGTCCGAGTCGGACACATCATGGGCCTGGCGGAACAGCGTTGCTATGCGCGAAAAGCTGCTGGCTATGTCGTGCTCGCCAAGCTCGCGGGCCTCCGCAGCGCATCTGTCCATGTTTCGGGCGGTATCCAGATATCCCATGCTATCAATACACGTGGTTCGTACTTAAAAATGTCGATATGGTAGCGCCCTCACAAAATTGGGACAGTTCGGCTCATGGATCTGACTGCCGGGTCCCCCGCGGCGGCGGATCACATGCTACCTGGCACCACAGAGCAGGTCTCACAGGGCACGTGGGCGGGGCGGGCGCGCCTTCAGGGGAATGTTCGGCAGGTTCCGCAACCCCAAGCCCCTGCATTTCTGGGAGAGCTACATCCACAACGAGTACTCCAATAACAACAGCCACGAAAGGCTCAACGGCGACCCAAACGGGACATGCGCAGCCCATCTGGGACGGCTGCGTATAGAATATCCAGTAAGAGCCGTTTTTGAGGCGGTTTTTGTCAAAGTCGGAGGCCAAAACGGGCAGTCTGGTCCCAGCACCCGCGTTTGCACAAGAACCCATCAGCCGACTTGAGACAGAACCGGCCTTACCGGTAAAAATCCGGAAGACACAACCTGTCAAAACAGATGAGCATTACGTTCGATCTTGGCACAAATGAACACATTCGAGCGCAAGTGAGCACAAGTGAGCACAGGATATGAGCTGTCTTTATAGACACTACATGGGGGCATGCTCGAAAATGAACAGGACATCATACGCACTCCTACTGTCGGTGACGGTGCTGGCGGGAGGAGGGGCACATATGGGCGATTCGTACGCGCAGACAAACGCAGAGGTTAACACCATAGCGAACACGGCAGAGGCCAACATGATCTTGGATGCTATCCGGGCCGCTCTGGAAGACTTGGTGGCCGCGCTGCCGCTGCTGTCAGACGACATGGACAGGTTCGAATCCCGGATAAGCGACCTTGAGTCAAAGCTGGATAGCATTATCGCAGGGTTAGATGAAAACTTGGCAAGCGACGACAGCGAGTCTTCCTTGGCCATTCTGGAGTCGATACAGGAGGTGAACGAGCAGCTGGCTGATCTGCAGACGGGTGCGGACCAGTTCTCCGGCGGATCTGGACCGATGCAGGGAATGAACGGGGACGGTGCCCCAGCCCCGCCCGTGTTAAGCTATGCTAGGGCGGAGGTCGCCTTCGGCACCCTCGCCACCGAGAAAGCCGGCGACAGCGTTGACCTGGTCAGGGGCAACGCCATGTACGGGATCATCCTACCGCGCATCACCGACTGGCTTCTGGAGGAGGTGTCGCCGGGACACAATGATGCCCCGATAATATTCCGCTATCTTACGCTGCTGTACAACGCCGCCTTTGATGCCGTGGCACCATACCACCCCACCGCGGTGGGGGTCTATTCGCGCATGGAGCACCGCCCCGCGCTGGAGTCTGAGACAAACCTGATGCCAAACACGGCAGTCATGCACGCCGCCTATAGGTCTATGCTGGAGTTCGCTCCGCACCGGGCCGACGAGTGGCGGGGCATGATGACCGCGTATGGCCTTGATCCGGATGACGAAAGAGGTCTTGGCCTTGACTGCGCCCAGACGCATGACTTGGACTCGCCGGTTGCCATGGGCAACCACGCCGCAGAGTGCGTGCTGGACGCGCGCCGCAACGACGGCTTCAACCACTTTGGCACCGTAAACATCCCGCCGTTCGGTGACACCACCGGTTACACGCCTGTCAACACGCCGGGCAGCCTGGTGGATCCGTCGCGCTGGTCGCCCCTGTACGCATTCAACCGCCTGGGCGAGTTCGGCGTACAGGAGTTTGCCACGCCCCAATGGGCCAACACGGAGACCTACTCTGGCTTGGACCAGCGCTCCATCCGCGTGCCGCCGCCATCGAGCAGCAACCACCGCAACGCCGACGCGTACCAGGCGCAGGCCGACGAGGTGATCCGCCTGAGGGCAAATCTGACCGGCAGCGACAAGATTCTGATCGAATTCTTCGACAATAAGTTTCGCGAATTAAGCCACAGTCCGGCGCTCAAGAACATCCCAGACGTAGTAGACTATGTCCAACTCGAGTTCCTGCTGAACATGGCAAAGTTCGATGCGGGCACCATAATCTGGCAGGAGAAGACGCGCTACGACGCGGTGCGGCCCACCACGGCCATACACTACCTCTACGGCGAGGATCCGGTCCCGATATCGGTGGATGCCCACGGAAACGCGGCAATGGTGCCGGGCAACCTGTGGCGGAGCTACCTGCAGACCGCCGACCATCCTGAGTACCCGTCGGCGACGACGTGCTTCTGCGCCGCCTATGCGGAGGCGTGGCGGCTCTACTCGGGCACGGACGACCTTCCGGTGTATACGGAAGGCGACGGGGTTGTGCACGGTTATACCGCCACGCTGGAGGCAGGATCGTCTCTGATCGAGCCGCAGGTAACGCCGTCCGAAGACGTCGAGGTGGTGTTCGACTCGTGGTCGGATTACGAGCAGAGGTGCGCCGCAAGCCGCGTCATATCCGGTACCCACTTTTGGCCCGCGGTGGAAGTGTCCGTCGACGCGTGCAACATCGCATCCAACGCGGTCTTTGCATACTGGGAGACTCTGGTTCACGGGACCGCTCCGATCAAGGGGCCCGCCACGGGGTTGACTCCGGATCCGCTGCTGAACGGACCGTCTTGGACTGGGTACTAAAAGAAACGCATTCACACAGTTTTGTTATTTTATTTTATACCGCAAGGTACGTGGCCTCGATCGGGCTTGGCTGCGTCATGCCGTGACGGTCGCCGCGCCGGCGCCATGTGGCGCCGGAGCGGAAGGACGCCGACCCCGACGGGCGGGGCCCTGCGCCCAACGGTTCGGAAACAGGCCGCCCTGCCCGCCCATCGGGCGGTCCGCGCCATTCTTCCTGAGATGCTGCGTCCCCCACTTGCACACGTCCAGTCCTTTGCTTGGGAGTATGCGGATCGAACTGTTTAATTTTTCGATCGTGTGAATTAAACTCATTCGGTCGGACACGTCTGCTCCTATGTACTGTATTGTGTCTTATGCCGGTCATGATCTAATATATTATTTAAGATCAAAAAGTATGCTTTCCGATCAGCCCCTGATTCTTGCGGGGTATATATGTACACATTGGCTAAGCGGGCCTGGCCAAAACCGGTGATCTGTCCGGAAAACCAGCCTGGTTGGGGGCCTCCCGGCTGGCAGAATGGCGCTGTTCTTCCCGAACCGGCCCGGATCTGGTCCCGGAACTGCTCTCGAGTGTCATCGGACGCCGCCAGAAACGGCTCTCCGGTCCAGTCTGAATCAGATCTGGAGCCAGCGCGCGCAGTTTTGTTAGGCCGGGCAGCTTTCAAGCCGGTCCAGTTTTGTTCAACTCTCCAGATTTTGGACAAGGCCGGGGAGCACTCAACACTAAAAGCCCCGCCGCCCCCCGCACATGCGATGCACCAGCGACTGAGGCGGCTCATCACCGAGACGGGGGCGTTCGCCCACTCACCCGAGAAGCCCTTCGTGCTGGCGTCGGGCCGGACTAGCCCCTACTACTTTGACATGAGGAGGCTGAACGCCCACCCCGAGGGGCTGCACCTGGCCGCCTCGGCCATACTGGAGCGGG